>NZ_JAMYOC010000025.1:0-104036 GCF_040319475.1 Mesorhizobium sp. M0904
AGTCCCCATCAGCCATCGCATCAAGAAATGCGCCTGGAACGATGACTATCTCATCAATGCCATCACTCATATGCGATAGCCCTGCCCTCGAGGGGGAGGGTTAGAGCCGCATTCTCAAATCGCCGCGGTAACAATGATCTCGACCAGATATTCCGGTCCGGCAAGTTTCGCTTCGCCCGTGGCGCGGGCCGGCGTGTTGCCCTGCGGCACCCATTTGTCCCATTCCGCGTTCATCTCGGCAAAGGTGCTCATGTCGGCCAGCCAGATGATCGCTTGCAGGATCTTGGTCTTGTCGGTGCCGGCCTTGGCCAGCAATTCGTCGATCGCCGCCAGAATGTCCCTGGTCTGGGCGCCGACGTTTCCGCCCGGCTTGCCGACCTGACCGGCCAGATAGACGGTGTTGCCGTGGATGACGATCTGGCTCATGCGTGGGCCTACATCGATGCGACGAATGCTCATTGGATATTCCTTCTCCTCTTGTCAGCTGCGCCTGTTTAGGGGCCGGGTTCGCCGGGAGCAAGGCCGCTCGAGCGGAACTTCTTGAGCCAAGCCAAAGCACACAACATGACGGCCCGGCCGCAATTCCGCCCGATTGGCTTGTTGACTAATGTAATAACATCACATATCGAATCCGCCCCTGCAGCACCGATCGTCGCCCCATGGATCGTCACATGAGCCAAACCTGCCTGACCTTCCGCGACCTGACGCTGGGCTACAACAGCCACCCTGCGGTCCACCACCTCAATGGTACGATCCGCAAGGGATCGCTGACGGCGGTCGTCGGCGCCAACGGCTCCGGCAAGTCGACGCTGATGAAGGGCATCGTCGGCGTTCTGAAGCCGATGGCCGGCGCGGTGATCCGGGCGCCCGGCGTACGCGCCGCCTATCTTCCGCAGCAATCGGAGCTCGACCGCTCCTTTCCGGCCCGTGTCGTCGACCTGGTTTCACTTGGCCTGTGGCCGCGGCGCGGCATGCTCGGCCGCTATACAAGGGAAGACCGCGACTCGGTCAGCAAGGCGCTGATGGCCGTCGGCCTAGGCGGTTTCGAGAAGCGGCCGATCGACACGTTGTCGGGCGGCCAGCTGCAGCGCACGCTGTTTGCCCGCGTGCTGTTGCAGGATGCCGAGCTCATCCTGCTCGACGAGCCGTTCAACGCCGTCGATGCCAAGACGGTCGGTGACCTGATCGCGCTGATCAAGCGCTGGCACGGCGAGGAACGCACGATCATGGTTGTGGTCCACGATCTCGATCTGGTGCGGCAGAATTTCCCCGAAACACTGCTCCTGGCGCGCCAGCCGATCGCCTGGGGCGAGACCAGGGAGACGCTGCAGCCGGAGAATCTGTTGCGCGCGCGCCGCTTCCACGAAGCCTGGGAAGACAACGCGCCGTGGTGTGAGCCCGGCGAGCATGATCACGGTGGCCACGAGCACAGCCATGACCACGACCATCATCACGGCTCCGGGCCGAGGGCGGCATGATGGACGTGCTTTACGGTCTTTTCGTCGCTCCTTTCGCCGACTACGCCTTCATGCAGCGGGCGCTTGCCGGTTCGATGATGCTGTCGCTCGGCGCCTGCCCGGTCGGCGTGTTCCTGATGCTGCGGCGCATGAGCCTGTCCGGCGATGCCATGGCGCATGCCATCCTGCCCGGTGCCGCCGCCGGCTTCCTGTTCTATGGCCTGGAGATCCTGCCGATGACCATCGGCGGACTGATCGCCGGCATCATCGTGGCGCTCGGCGCCGGCGCCGTCTCGCGCTTCACCATCCAGCGCGAGGACGCCTCTATGGCGGCCTTCTATCTGATTTCGCTGGCCATCGGCGTGCTCATGGTGTCGATCCGCGGCTCCAGCGTCGATCTCATGCATGTGCTGTTCGGCACCGTATTGGCGCTCAACAACGAGGCGCTGACGCTGATCGGCGGCATCGTCGTGGTGACGCTGGCCAGCCTCGCCATCTTCTGGCGGGCGCTGGTCGCCGAATGCCTCGACCCTTTGTTCCTGCGCTCGGTCAGCCGGATGGGCAGCCCGGTGCATTTCATCTTTCTCGGCCTCGTCGTGCTCAACCTCGTCGGCGGCTTCCAGGCGCTCGGCACCTTGCTGTCGGTCGGGCTGATGATGCTGCCGGCAGCGGCGGCCCGCTTCTGGACCTCGCGCGTCGAGCCGATGTGCGTGCTGGCCACAGTAATCGGCTTTGCCTCCTGCATTGCCGGGCTGCTGTTGTCCTACCATGCGTCATTGCCATCCGGCCCGGCCATCATCCTGTCCGCCGGCGTCGTCTATTTCGCCTCGATCCTGTTCGGCACGCGCGGCATCCTGCGCGCCCGCATCGTCCATCACCGCCACAGAACTGCCTGATCCCAACAAGGAGAAACTGTCCATGCTGAAATCGATCCGCGCCGCCTTGGCCGTGAGCGTTATAACATTAACCGCCTTTGGCGCATCTTCGGCCTTTGCTGAGCCGTTGAAGGTGGTCGCCAGCTTCACGATCATCGCCGATTTCGCCAAGAATGTCGGCGGCGACCGCATCGATCTGACCACCATCGTCGGGCCGGACGGCGACGCCCACGTCTACGAGCCGAGCCCCGCCGATGCGGTGGCGATGGCCAAGGCCGACATCGTGCTGGTCAACGGCCTGCATTTCGAAGGTTTTCTGCAGCGCCTGGTCGACGCCAGCGCCACCAAGGCTTCGATTGCCGTGCTGACCAAGGGGGTCACGCCGATCAATTTCAAACCCGAATTCGCCGAGGCCGATGCCGCCGAAGGCGCGGAAACCGATGGCGGCAAGACGGTCACCGATCCGCATGCCTTCCAGTCGATCGCCAATGCCAAGATCTATGTGAAGAACATCGCCGACGCCTTTTGCACGGCCGACGCTGCGGGTTGCGACAGCTACAAGGCCAATGCAGCCGCCTATACGCAAAAGCTCGAGGCGCTTGAGGGCGAAGTGCAGGCGGCGATCCAGTCGATCCCGCAGGAGAAGCGCGTCGTCATCACCTCGCATGACGCCTTCGGCTATTTCGAGCAGGCCTACGGCTTGACGTTCCTGGCCCCGGAAGGCGTGTCGACCGAGTCGGAGCCCTCCGCTGCCGACGTCGCCAAGCTGGTCAGCCAGGTGAAACAGGACAAGGCGGCGGCGATCTTCGTCGAGAACATCACCAACCCGCGGCTGATCGAGCAGATCGCCAGCGAGACCGGCATCAAGGTGGGCGGCACGCTCTATTCCGATGCGTTGTCGCAGCCCGACGGCCCGGCCGCGACCTATATCGACCTGATGCACAACAACATCGCCCAGATCAAAGGCGCGATCCTAGGAAGCTGAGCCGACCGATCCGGTTCATTCAGCCGGGCTGGCGCATGATGCGTCCTGGCGACGTACCGCGTTAGCCCGGCTGGATTTCCGGCATCGAAATCCCTATCTGCGCGGATGGATTTCTTTTCGCGCGGATTGCCGACCGGGTCAGGGAGTGGCAAGACTGCCGCTAACCAGATTGCGAGGACACCGCCATGGAATACCGTCAGATAAGCGAGGACTATTCAGTCTCGGGCCAGATCCAGCCCGAAGATGTCGCGACCATCAAGGCCGCCGGCTTCAAGAGCGTGATCTGCAACCGGCCGGACGACGAGCAGCCCGGCCAGCCATCGGCCGACACCGTCAAAGCGGCGGTCGAGGGCGCCGGGCTCGCCTTCCGCTACATCCCGGTGATCAGCGGCCAGATCACGGCCGAGAATGTCGAGGACCAGGCCGAGGCGCTTGACGAACTCGAAGGCCCGGTCTTCGCTTACTGCCGGTCCGGCGCCCGCTGCACTAATCTCTATGGGCTGATCAAGCAGTCGAAGAGTTGAAGAGCCAAAGCAACTCCAATACGGCTGGCCGATTCAGCCCCTTGCACCTCTATCCTTGATGTATTCGAGGTAGAGCAACGCCAGAAATAAACTAATGAAGGTTCCCCTTGCGGCATCACTTCCCTTTGCTACCAAGTATGCAAAGAAACTTCCTATTATAAGATATACCAACGACGACAGCACATTTCTGAAGGAAATTCTCGCGCCAACTGGCTTTGTGTATCCGATTACTACGGCAATTGGAGGCACAAGATAGATTGATTTTGGCACAAGGTAAACGACAATGAAGGTCGTTGCCAAGAAAACGGCAGACATCGATAGAAACAGCAGCATATAGTATCGCGTTGATTTTATTTCCATGTCGCCTCCCGTATCTACGATCAAATCGGCAGCGCGCCGGTCTCCTTCAGCGTCTCCAGCACGATCGCCGTCTTCACGTGTTGCACCGATTCGTGCGGCAGCAATACGCCGTTGACGAATTCCGACAGCGACTTCAGGTCGGGCGTCACCACTTTCAATATATAGTCCATCTCGCCGGTCAGCGCGTGCGCTTCCTGCACTTGCGGCAGCCGTGCCACCAATTCGCCGAAACGCCGCGCATTGTCGCGGTTGTGAGTTGCGAGCGTCACCGAGATGACGTTCACAAGGGAAAAACCGAGCTTGTCGCGGTCGAGCACCGCCCGGTAGCCCTTGATGTAGCCGTCCTCCTCCAGCCGCTGGCGACGCCGCGAGCATTGCGACGCGGAAAGATTCACCCGTTCTGACAGATCGTTGTTGGTCAGCCGTGCATCGCCTTGCAGCAGAGCCATTATCTTGCGGTCAAACTGGTCGATGCGCGCATCATCCATGGGTTTCTCTCCATACATGCACAATTCACGCATTACCTGATCATTTCAAGCGTTTGAATGCAAGCACCATGCACTGCGTCCTTGCTATCATTAGGTTGAGATGGCCTTTCCAGGCCAAACAGCTTTGGAGGACACTGCCATGGGTCCCTTCCCGCACGACGCACCGCCCGCCAAGATCAGCAAAACCAATCCCGCCGGTACCGACGGCTTCGAATTCGTCGAATTCGCGCATGCTGAGCCGCAGAAGCTCGCCGAACTGTTCACCCGTATGGGCTATGTGCCGGTCGCCAAGCACCGCCGCAAGAACATTACCGTCTGGCGGCAAGGCGACATCAATTATGTCGTCAATGCCGAACCCGGCTCGCATGCCATGAAATTCGTCGACAAGCACGGCCCTTGCGCCGCCTCGATGGCGTGGCGGGTGGTCGATGCCAGGCATGCCTTCGACCACGCCGTAGCCAAGGGCGCGACGCCCTATGAAGGCAACGACAAGACGCTCGATGTGCCGGCGATCGTCGGTATCGGCGGATCGCTGCTCTATTTCATCGAAACTTACGGCGAGAAGGGCTCGGCCTATGACGCCGAGTTCGACTGGCTGGGCGAGCGCGACCCCAGGCCCGAGGGCGTCGGCTTCTACTATCTCGACCACCTGACCCACAATGTCTATCGCGGCCAGATGGACAAATGGTGGGATTTCTACCGCGACCTGTTCGGCTTCAAGCAGATCCATTTCTTCGACATCGACGGCAAGATCACCGGCCTGGTCAGCCGCGCCATCACCTCGCCCTGCGGCAAGATCCGCATCCCGCTCAACGAGTCCAAGGACGAGACCAGCCAGATCGCCGAATATCTGAAGAAGTACAATGGCGAAGGCATCCAGCACATCGCCGTCGGTACCGATAACATTTACGACGCCACCGACAGGCTGGCCGAAAACGGCCTGAAATTCATGCCAGGCCCGCCCGAGACCTATTACGACATGTCCTTCGCCCGCGTGAACGGCCATGAAGAGCCGATCGAGCGGATGAAGAAGCACGGCATCCTGATCGACGGCGAAGGCGTGGTCGACGGCGGCACGACCAAGATCCTGCTGCAGATCTTCTCGAAAACCGTCATCGGGCCGATCTTCTTCGAGTTCATCCAGAGGAAGGGCGACGAAGGTTTTGGCGAGGGCAATTTCCGCGCCTTGTTCGAATCGATCGAGCAGGACCAGATCAAGCGCGGCGTGCTGAAGGTGCAAGCGGCGTAGTAGGCAACCCGACCGGACTTGCGTCTCGATCAATTATGACCTAAATTATGGTCATAAAGGATCGAGTCATGAATGTTTCTATTGCCGAAGCCAAGGCCAAATTGTCGGAACTCGTCAGCCGCGCGGAAGCCGGCGAGGAGATCGTGCTCACACGCCACGGCAAGGTGGCGGCGCGGATCGTAGCTCCGGCAGTGGCCGAACCCCTGCCGCGGATAGGCGCGTTGAAGGGCAAGATCTGGATTGCGGACGATTTTGATGAACTCGGTCCCGAGTGGGATGAGTACGTGAAATGACGGTCGGCCCGTTTCTCGCCGACACACACATCATCCTCTGGTCGATTTCGGACGATCGACGTCTCAGCGAGCACCACCGCGTTATTCTGGCTTCGGAAGCGGTGGTGTTCGCGAGCGCGGCAAGCGTCTGGGAAATTGCCATCAAACGTTCGATCAGAAAACTTAATGCGCCGGACGATCTGCCAACGCTGCTTCCAAGGATGCAATTTCAGCCGCTCGCCGTAACCTTCCAGCACGCGAACGCCGTCGGCGGCCTACCCCACCACCATGGTGATCCGTTCGACAGGCTTCTGATTGCGCAGGCGCAAGTGGAGAACCTCACCATCCTGACATCCGACCCGCATTTCGCCCGTTACGATGTGGCTTTGGCATGATTATCCAAGCAGTTGGTCTCGCAAGCCCAGGCGCTCAACCTCCGCTTTCCTGAGTTTCACATCGTAATCAAGGAAGAACTCGTCGAGTTGCGGCGGTTTCACGGAGGTACCGGACAGCATCGCGTGCACCTGGCCGCGATGATGGATGTCGTGGATGAAGAGATGCGCGAGCAAATCGCCGATCCGCTCCGGTATCATGCCGTCCTCGCGCCGGTCGGTCAGAACGGGGCGCTCGAGATCGTCCGCCGACAGGCGGTCGCAAAAGGCGATCAGCCGCCGGTCGGCCTCCGCCTGTGCAACAAAAAGCGCCTTGGTATCATTGAACGGCACAAAATCGTCATGGGCGGCGGCGCCGACGCCGCTCTCTTCGAGAAAATCGAGATAGAGGTGATCGACCGCGAGAATGTGGTTCAGCGTTGCCTTGATCGATGGGAAGAAGCTTATCCTTTCAGCCTCGAATTCGCCGGGCTCAAGCTGCAGCACGGCACGATAGAGCCGGTCGTTCGACCAGAGATTGTTGGCTGCCATGCGGCGGAAATGGTTCAGCAGGTCCATGACTTCACGCCGCTGACCGGACCAAAGACAGGCCTGCCCACATTAGCAGAAATCCAGCGAGAACAATCAGCAGGAGCCCGATCATGCGCCGCCGCATGGCTTGCGTTTCCTGGTCCTGTGCGACGTTGGTGTTGGTGACGGTGTGAAACATCATCGCCTTGCGCGGAAAGCCGCTGCGGTTGGTCAGGCCGGGCGAGCGCGCCTCGATGCGATAGCTCAGGCGGATCGCCAGGATGAAGATCGCCAGCATGACAAGGGCCCAGACACTCCACAGCAGATAGAATGTCTCGCCCGTCATTCTCTTGCCCCCTCGTATTTCTCGACCTTCTGCTCGATGGCGCCGAAGATCGAATGCCCGCCCCTGTCCTTCATCTCGATGCGCACGGTATCACCAAAGCGCAGGAAGGGCGTCTTCGGTCCGCCGGCCTCAATAGTCTCGATCATACGCAACTCGGCGATACAGGAATAGCCGGCGCCGCCTGCCGAGACAGGCTTGCCCGGCCCGCCGTCAAGCTTGTTGGAGACGGTGCCCGAACCGACGATGGTGCCGGCGGCCAGCGGCCGCGTTTTTGCGGCGTGAACAATCAGCGCCGGAAAGTCG
Organism: Mesorhizobium sp. M0904; assembly: GCF_040319475.1. Lineage (NCBI taxonomy): Bacteria > Pseudomonadati > Pseudomonadota > Alphaproteobacteria > Hyphomicrobiales > Phyllobacteriaceae > Mesorhizobium > Mesorhizobium sp. M0904. The sequence continues at coordinate 7,762 of NZ_JAMYOC010000025.1, forward strand.
AAGGTCATGTCGATGCCGGCGTTCGCCCGGCCGAACGGTTTGCCGTTGAGATCGACCAGCAGCGGCAGGCTGACCTTGCCGCCGTCCCAGGCATCGCCCAGCTCTTCCGGCGTCACCGCTACCGGCGAAAAGGCCGATGACGGTTTCGACTGGTAGAAGCCGAACCCCTTGGCAAGCTCAGGTCCGGTCAGGCTGCGCAGCGTCACATCGTTGACCAGCATGACCAGGCGGATCGCTGCCCGCGCCTCTTCGAGGCTTGCGCCCATCGGCACATCGTCAACTATGACCGCGACCTCTCCTTCCATGTCGATGCCAAGGGTCTCGTCGGTCATGCGGATTGGGTCCCGCGGTGCGAGGAAAGCGTCCGAGCCGCCCTGGTAGATCAGCGGATCGGTCCAGAAGCTTGCCGGCATCTCGGCGCCGCGCGCCTTCCGCACCAGCTCGACATGGTTCACATAGGCCGAGCCATCGGCCCATTGGTAGGCGCGCGGCAGCGGCGAATGGGCGTCATGCTCGTGAAAGCGAGCCGACGGCACCGCATTATTCTCCAGCGATTCAGCCATGGCAGCGAGATGCGGCGCGATCCGATGCCAGCCGTCAAGCGCGGCCTGCAGCGTCCGCACCAGAAACGAAGCATCGGTGAACCGCGTCAGGTCGCGCGAGACGACGACAAGCTTTCCGTCGCGCGTCCCATCCTTCAATGTGGCAAGCTTCATGCGGTTTCCTCTCCTGGCGCAGCTTTGGTGCTGCTTTGATTTTTGTTTTACGCATGATCTCTTCCGATAACCGGTTTCCACTTTTCGGGATCATGCTGCAGCCCCACAACAAGGCCGTCGCGTGCGATCGTCAAGTCGCCGGCCCATGTTTTCCTGACGGCGGCAATCCAGTCGGCCTCGTCGATCTCGGGATCGTCGGCGGGAATGAGATGGTTGAGGACCAGTCTTTTGACGCCTGCATCACTGGCGATGCGGCCCGCTTCCTCGGCAAAGCTATGGCTGGCAAGCAGGTGTTCCCTCAGCCTTGCGCCGTTGCCGGTCTTCGCGACCAGCCGCTCGATACCCACTTCCAGCATGGCCTCGTGGACCAGTATGTCGGCGCCTTGGGCGAAATCCGCCAATGGCGGAAAGAACGCCGTATCCGACGAAAAGACGACGCCTTGCCTCGCATGATCGAAGCGCAGCGCAAAGCAGTCCGTCACCGGCGGGTGGTCGACGCGCAAGGCCGATATTTTGAGACCGCGCTCTTCCGCCACCTGGCCTTCACCAAACTCGACGATCGAGACCAGGTCGCGGAGATCCGGCCGCCCTTCATCGGCGATGCGGATCTCGATGTCGAACTCCATCGCCTGGCAAAAGCGTTGCCAATAATGGCCGGTGCCGGGCGGGCCGAATACGGTGACCTTTGTTGCCAGGCCGGCCGTCCATGCGGTGTGGATCAACGGTCCAAGTTCCAGCACATGGTCGGAATGCAAATGCGTGATGAAGATCAGGTCGAGCGCCTTCAGGCTGATGCCGGCACCGGTCAGCCCGCGCGTTACGCCCAGCCCGCAATCGACGACAATGGTGCGGCCGCCAATCTCCAGCAGCGACGAACTCGGCCACGGCCCGCCCGGCCGCAGCGCGGGACCACCCTTCGAGCCAAGAAGCACCAGACGATCCGTCACGCGACGGCGCTCAAGACCAGTCGCCCTCGGGCGTGCCGTTGAAGCGCTTCTTCAGGCCGGCCCAGCAATCGATGTAATTGTCCTGCCGGGTTTCGAGCTCGGCGCCATAGCGGGTCACCATCTGCGGAAAGCGTGTCTCGAACATGAAGGCCATGGTATTGTCGAGCTTGACCGGTTTCAGCTCCGCGCGCGAGGCTTTTTCGAAGCCAGACGCATCGGGTCCGTGAGCCAGCATCATGTTGTGCAGACTGATGCCGCCGGGCACGAAGCCCTCTTCCTTGGCATCGTACTGACCATGTATGAGGCCCATGAACTCGCTCATGATGTTGCGGTGATACCAGGGTGGCCGGAAAGTGTTTTCCGCCACAAGCCAGCGCGGCGGGAAGATGACGAAATCGATATTGGCGGTGCCTTCCTCGCCGCTCGGCGCGGTCAGCACGGTGAAGATCGACGGATCGGGGTGGTCGAACAGGATTGCGCCGACCGGCGAAAAGGTCGCAAGATCATATTTGTAGGGCGAATAATTGCCGTGCCACGCCACCACATCCAGCGGCGAATGGTCGAGCTCGGTGACATGGAACTGACCACACCATTTCGCGATCAGCCGGCATGGTGTCTCCTTGTCCTCGAACCAGGCACAGGGCGTCTTGAAATCGCGCGGATTGGCCAGGCAATTGGCGCCGATGGGGCCACGATCCGGCAGCGTCAGCTTGGCGCCGTAATTCTCGCAGACATAGCCGCGCACTTCGGCATCCACCAGTTCGACCTTGAACACCAGACCACGCGGCAGCACGGCGATCTCGCCCGGCCTGAGCTCGATGACCCCCATCTCGGTGACAAAGCGCAAGGCTCCAACCTGCGGCACGACCAGCAACTCGCCGTCGGCGTTGAAGAAATGATCGTCGACCATCGAGCGGTTGGCGACATAGACATGTGCCGCCATGCCGGTCTGGCCGAGCACGTCGCCGGCGGTGGTGATCGAGCGCATGCCGGCAATGAAATCGGTCGGCTCCTTGGGCATCGGCACCGGGCTCCAGCGATACTGGCCGAGTGCGAGCTGGTGGTCGCCGACGTTCGGCGCGCTTTTCCAGAGCGGATAATTCGCCGCTTTGAAGCGGCCGGTGTGCCTGACGCTCGGCCTTATCCGATAAAGCCAGGAGCGCTCATTGGTGCCGCGCGGCGCGGTGAAAGGAGAGCCGGAAAGCTGCTCGGCATAGAGGCCGTAGGCCGGCCGCTGCGGCGAGTTTCGCCCTTGCGGCAGCGAGCCCGGCAAAGTCTCGGTTTCGAAGTCATTGCCGAAACCCGGCATGTAGGAGTAGGCCATGGAACCCTCCCGAATTCATGGTCTCGGAGCATCGTTTGCGCATCCGCAAAGATGCTCCGAGTTGACCATACCGGTTTCATTTGTAACCATTGAAAATGTAACCATCAACGGTGATTTCGCCATGAGCCGCCAGCATGCCCAGTCAGGGCCAACCATGGAAATCCTCGAGCTGGAATCCTTCCTGCCCTACCGGCTCTACCGGCTTGCCGATGCCGTCAGCCGCGAATTCTCAAGGGTCTACAAGGACCGTCACGGACTGACCCGGCCCGAATGGCGCACGCTGGCCGGGCTTGGACAGCACGGCACGATGACGGCGACGGCGCTCGGCGAGCAATCGGCCATGCACAAGACCAAGGTTTCGCGCGCGGTCGCGGAGCTCGAACGGCGCCGCTGGCTCAGCCGGACGCCTGACGAAAAAGACCGCCGTGTCGAGCATCTGGGGCTGACCAAGGCTGGCGTTGCCGCCTATCGCGAGATGGTGCCGCTGGCGAAGGAGTTCGAACGGGAATTGCTGGCAAGATTGAGCCCCGCCGAGCGTGTGGCCATTGTCGGCGGAGTGGCAGCACTGGAGGCGGCATTGGCGAAAAGCTAGGTTCCTGCCAGAATTACAGGCACCTTGGCGGGACAGCTTTCAGTTCGCACCGTGTTCCTTCGGGCCTTCACCAGTCCATGACCACCTTGCCGGAATTGCCGCTCTTCATCGCTTCGAAGCCGGAAATATAGTCGTCGATGCCGATGCGGTGGGTGATCAGGCCGCTGACATCGAGAGGATCCTGCACCAGCGCAATCATCTTGTACCAGGTCTCGAACATCTCGCGGCCGTAGATGCCCTTCAGATGCAGCATCTTGAAGATGACCTTGTTCCAGTCGATCTCGAAGCCGGTCGGCGCGATGCCGAGAATGGCGATCTTGCCGCCATTGTTCATGGTATCGATCATGTCGCGGAATGCCAGTGCGGCACCGGACATTTCAAGACCGACGTCAAAACCCTCGGTCATGCCGAGCGCCGGCATGATATCGCGCAGCTTTTCTTTCGAGGCGTCAACGACATGCTGGACGCCGAGCTTTTTTGCCAGTGCCAGGCGCACCGGGTTGATGTCGGTGATGACGACTTTTCGCGCGCCGACGCATTGCGCCACCAATGCGCCCATGATGCCGATCGGCCCGGCGCCGGTGACTAGCACGTCCTCGCCGACGAGGTCGAAAGATAGTGCGGTGTGAACCGCATTGCCTAAGGGATCGAAGATTGCCGCGATCTCGTCCGGCACGTCGTCGGGGATCGGCACGACATTGTGCTGCGGGATAGCCAGATATTCGCCGAAGGCGCCGGGGCGATTGACGCCGACGCCGAGCGTGTTGCGGCAAAGGTGCCCCCTGCCCGCGCGGCAGTTGCGGCAATGGCCGCAGACGATGTGACCCTCGCCCGAAACGCGCTGGCCGACTTTGTATTCGGTCACCGCCGCGCCGAAATCGGCGACCGTACCAACGAATTCATGCCCGGTCACCATCGGCACCGGCACGGTCTTTTGCGCCCACTGGTCCCAATTGTAGATGTGGACGTCGGTGCCGCAGATCGCCGTCTTCCGGACCTTGATCAGCACGTCGTTGGGGCCGATCTCTGGCACCGGCACCTCTTCCATCCAGATGCCCGGCTCGGCCTTGGCCTTCACCAGCGCCTTCATCATGTTCGACATTCTGCAGTCCCTTGAAGGTCTCGATCCGGAATCGCTTTTCGACTGCCGGTCATTCAGAAAATCACGCCGAGTTCGCGACCGACTGCGGCGAACGCCTCAACCGCACGGTCAATGTCGGCGCTGGAATGGGCGGCAGACATCTGCGTGCGGATGCGCGCCTGGCCCTTCGGCACCACCGGGAAGGAGAAGCCGATGACATAGATGCCGCGCTTCAGCATGCGCGCGGCCATTTCCTGCGCCAGCGTCGCGTCGCCCAGCATCACCGGGATGATCGGATGGTCGGCGCCGGCCAGTGTAAAGCCGAGCCTGCCCATCTCGGAGCGAAACCGCGCTGCGTTGGCATATAGGCGCTGACGCAACGCATCGCCATTGCGGAGCAGTTCGAAAACCCGGATCGAGGCGCCAGCGATCGCCGGCATCAGCGTGTTGGAAAACAGATAGGGCCGCGAGCGCTGGCGCAGCCAGTCGACCACCTGCTTCCTGCCCGACGTGTAGCCGCCCGACGCGCCGCCCAATGCCTTGCCGAGCGTGCCGGTGATGATGTCCACCCTGCCCTCGACGCCGCAATGTTCGGCCGAGCCACGGCCATTCCTGCCGACGAAACCAACTGCATGGCTGTCGTCGACCATGACCATTGCGTCATATTTGTCGGCGAGGTCGCAGACGCCCTTCAGATTGGCGATGATGCCATCCATAGAGAACACGCCGTCGGTGGCGATCAGCCGGAACCGACAGTCGCGCGCCTCTTTCAACCGCGCTTCGAGATCGGCCATGTCGTTGTTGGCGTAGCGGAAACGCTTTGCCTTGGACAGCCGTACCCCGTCGATGATCGAGGCGTGGTTCAGCGCATCGGAGATGACCGCATCCTCTTCGCCGAGCAGCGTCTCGAACAGGCCGCCATTGGCGTCGAAGCAGGAGCCGTAGAGGATGGTGTCCTCCATGCCGAGGAAGTCAGAAATGGTCGCCTCGAGCTGCTTGTGTTCTTCCTGCGTGCCGCAGATGAAGCGCACCGATGCCATGCCGTAGCCGTAGCGGTCGAGTGCCTGCTTGGCCGCCTCGCGCAGTTCGGCGCTGTCGGCGAGGCCGAGATAATTGTTGGCGCAGAAATTCAGCACCTTCTCGCCGCCGACCTCGATCTCGGCCGATTGGGTCGAGGTTATCACCCGCTCGGATTTATAGAGGCGCGCCGATTTGAGCCCTTCAAGCTCGCGGTCGATATGGGAAAGGAATGCTGCGGTCATGATCAGGCCCTGTTGAGATCGATGAGGACTGTCGCGCCGCGCGGACGAAAAATCCATCGCAAAAGCGACCGCTTCGGTGGCGGCAATGGCACGGCAGAGGCCACGATGTTCAAATGCGGAGGTGCTGCGAAAGATTGCAATAACCACCTTGCGGATTTCCCGCCACGGTCGCCGCTGCCGGCCTGTTGCCGTCCTAACCTGTTAACACTTTGAAGCCAAAGGTTGTCGCACGAGAATTCGTTGGCGAGAGGGCCGACCCAGAAAATGTCGCAGCAGCCGGTGCACGCCGTTTCAGGCAGGCTCATACTCCTCATCAAATCCGGCTACTGGCTGGCTCTGCTGATCATCGCCGCCATGGTCGTGGCCTCCTTCATCCTGCTGCAACAGATGATGGCGGCCCAGCAACACAACCAGGCGCTGCTCGATGTGGTCAGCACACAAAAAGCCCTGTCGCAACGCATCGTCTTCCTTGCCGGCGCGACCGGTACCGCCTCACGCGACCAGCAGCCGGCCCTGATCAGCGCGCTCAAGCAAGCGACGGTAGAGTTCGAGAAGAACTACGATCTGCTGCTCGAGCGGACCGCCGCCGATCCGGCGTCGCCGGCAAGGTTCGATCCCAAATCGATCGAGAGCGTGCTTTTCGCCAAGCCGTTCCATCTCGACTATTTCTCGGTCGGGCTTATCGCCAACGGCGAACGCCTGATCTCGTCATTCGAATCGCGGCTCAACATGGCCGGCAATGGTGGCTACAAAGGTGGAGAGGAGCGCGTCAACCTGAACGCTTCCGTTGCCAACGCAACATTGTCGGGCTATGCCGCACTTGGCCAGCGCATCAGCGCCTTTGCAGACCAGCGATCCGAAACACTTCTCGAGCTTAACCGCACATTGTTCTACTCGACCATCGGCGTCATCGTGCTGGTGGCGCTTTTCATTTTCAGGCCGATGTCGAATGCTATCTTGCGCAGGACCCGCGAGCTGGTCGATGCGCGCAATTCCATGGCCTTTATTGCCGTGCATGACGGGCTGACTGGCCTGCACAACCGCACCTTCCTGACCGAGCATTTCGATACGTTGATCAATGCCGCGCAGCGACGGCGTGAACGGGTTGCCGTGGTGCAGTTCGATCTCGACCGGTTCAAGCAGATCAACGACACGTTCGGCCACGCCGCCGGCGATTATGTGCTGGTGGCGGCTGCGCAACGCATGCGTGATTCGTGCCGTACGTCGGATCTCAACGTGCGTCTCGGCGGCGATGAATTCGTCGTCGTCCTCAACGACGCCGGCAGCACCGAGGACATCGATATCGTCGCCAGGCGCATGCTGGCCAAACTCAATGAACCGGTCATATTCCGAGGCACGACGATCCATCCGGGCGTAAGTGCGGGGATTGCGGTCTATCCTGTCGACGCCGACAATGCGCAGGATCTGCTCGTCCATGCCGATCTGGCGTTGTATTCCGCCAAGAAGCAGGGCGGCGGCAGTTTGTCGTTCTTCTCCGATGAGCTGAGGCGCGAACTCGACAACCGAAAGCAGCTCGAGCTCGACATCAGGGTCGCCATCTCGGAGAAGGCGTTCGAAGTCTATTTCCAGCCGCAGGTGTCGCTGTCGGACGGCACCATCAGTGGCATCGAAGCTTTGGCTCGCTGGAGGCATGCCGAACGCGGCATGATCGCGCCGGGCGAGTTCATTCCAATCGCGGAAAAATGCGGCTTGATGTCCGAGATTGGCCGCATCGTCATTGCCAAGGCGATCAACGAAGCAGCCGAATGGAACCGCGCAGGCATCGGCTTCGGCCGGATCGCCGTCAACGTGTCCGGTTCGGAGCTGCGCGAGACAGATTTCGAAGTCTTCCTGTTCGGGACGCTGGAAAGGACCGGCCTGCCCGCGCACAAACTATCGCTGGAGATCGTCGAATCCGTCATTCTCGACGACGAGAAGACCGGTATCGCGGCAAAGCTGCGGCACATCCGCGCCGCCGGCATCCATCTTGAGCTCGACGATTTCGGCACCGGCTACGCATCGCTCAGCCATGTCAATCCAAACGAGATCGACCGGCTGAAGATCGACCGCCGCTTCGTCCAGAACATCAACGAGAACAGCGGCAACACAAAGATCGTGCGTGCCCTCACCGAGCTCGCCCGCGGTCTCGGCATCTCGATCGTTGCCGAGGGCGCCGAAACCGAAGCCGAGCTCGACTCGCTGATGGCGATCGGCTGCGACCAGGTGCAAGGCTATTCCATCGCTTTCCCGATGCCGCCGGACAGGGTGCGTGAATGGCTGGTGGCACGGACGCCGAAAAAGGCCAGGCTGACAGTGCTGCAGGGCAGCCGGGCGTAGATCCGTCATGGTTCGGCCTTGCGAACCGACCTGATGGGCCGAGGCGGAAGGTCATCCTCATCACCGGGAAATGCTGCCAGCAATTGTCCAAAGCTGGGCACACGCGCCAGCTTTTTCATAGTCCTGGAACGACAGAATGACCGCCTGCTTGCGGCCACGCCGGGTGATGACGGCCGGTTCTCCCGCGATGACCTGATCGAGCACCGCCGAGAGTTTAGCCCTGGCATCCTTCAGCGAAATTTCGCGCATGGCGTCTTCCTAGCCTAATTTCTAGCTCTCGACATTGGCCCGCAGCGCAGCCAGCACCTGTGCAAACTCCGCCAGCCTGTCGTCGGACAGCCCTTTCCGCAGCCGTTTGTCGAAGGCTAACGCGGCCGTGCGCAATTTCAGGAACAACGCCTCTCCGGCCTGGGTCAACTCCACCTGGTGAACCCGGCGGTTCTCGGGATCGCGGCGGCGCATCAGCAGGCCCTGCGTCTCCATGGCGTTGAGATGGTGGGTCAGCGTTGCGCCCCGAATGCCGATCATGCCGGCGAGCTCGCGTTGGTTGGCCAGCTCCCGCGACTTGACCGACAGCAACGTGACCCAGACCGGCAGCGTGCCGCCGGCCTCGACCAAGGCAGCGTCGAAAGCCTGCGCAACCAGCTTGGCGGTGCGCGCGAGATTCATCCCGATCGGCGGGCGGTCAAAGGGCGTCATGGTCGGACACTAGAACAAGGGCAAAGCCGATGGAACCGGCTCGAGCTTATGCGTTGACATCTAATCATTTGATATCTATCAATATGGTTAGCGGCGGGCAAGAGAGGAAATGCGGTCATGCAATATGTCTACATCATCGTCCTCGGCCTTCACGTCATGGCGGGTGTGTTCTGGGCCGGCACCACCATCGCGGTTGCCCGCGAACCGGAGATCAGGGCGGAACGTTTCTTCCGGCCGCAAATGGGCGCCGCCGGCGTGGTTTTCCTCACGGGTTTGCTGCTGTGGTATTTCTTCCACAACGGTTCTTTCGGTTCGATGGAAAAAGTCCTGGCGCTCGGCATCTTGACTGCCTTGATCGCAGCCGCGGTTCAGGGCGCATTGGTGGGTTCCGCCAGCAGGCAGCTGGCCGGCGCTGATGCGGCGAAGCAAACCCAGTTGCGCGCCAAGATGACAAAAGGCGAACGCATCGCCGGCGGCCTGCTGGTCATCACCGTATTCTGCATGGCCACCGCCAGGATGTTTTGAACGTCCTGCCGCAATCGCAAGGTCGTACGGTGCCCGGCGATGGCCGGGCGGCGTGCGCGGCGCGCAGCCCGGACCAAAGTACCGTGGTGGCTCTCCGTACGGAGGTTCGGCTGCGCGCCACCAATCAATCCAAAATATTCCTCAGATCCGCAAGCCGAACCTGATGCCGTCATAGATTGCGGCATGGATGTTACGCGAGGCAACTGCGTCGCCGATGCGGAAGAGCACGAAGCCACTTTGCGGATTGCGCACGGGGAAGATGTCGCCGCCATTGACCAGTTTTTCGTAATCGATCGCGCCGGCGTTCTTCGACAGCGGCTTCAGCGCCAGATAGAGATCGTCGAGTGGCAGCGTGCCATGCTCGACCACCACCTGGTCGACGCGCCGCTCGCCGCGCCAGCCATCGGCGAAGTCGGAGGCGAGCTCGGCGATCAGCTGGTTGCCCTCGCGCCGCACAGAACGTAGCCGTGTGTTGATGGTCACCGTGACACCCTTTTCCTGGAAGGCGCGCATGTAGGGCACATGGTTCATGCCGCCCATTTCCGGCGCGAAGAAGCGCTCCGGTGAAACCAGCTCCAGCCTGGCACCGCTATTGGCGATCAGTTCGGCGGCACCCATGCCCTGATGGCCGCCATTGTCGTCATAGAGCAGCACGTTCTCGGCCGGCTTGACGCTGCCGGCCATGATGTCCCAGCTCGAGGTGACGAGATCGTCGCCCGCTGTCAGAGGCGGGTTCTGCGGCAGGCCGCCGGTGGCGATCACCACCGCGTCCGGCGACAGCGCCAGCACGTCGTCCGTCTCCGCCCATTTATCGTAGCGGATCTCGACGCCGAGCCGGTCGAGTTCGGCCAGACGCCAGTCGATGATGCCGATCAATTCCTTGCGGCGCGGGTTCTGCGTTGCCAGCCGCACCTGGCCGCCGGCCTGGCTCGATGCTTCCAGCACCGTCACCTGGTGCCCACGTTCGGCGGCGACCCGCGCCGCCTCCAGCCCGCCGGCGCCGGCGCCGACGACGACCACCTTCCGCTTCGGTCCCTCGGTTTTCGGAATAATATGCGGTATCGACGCCTCGCGGCCCGTCGCCGCATTGTGGATGCACAGTGCCTCGCCGCCCTCATAGATGCGGTCGAGGCAATAGGTGGCGCCGACGCAAGGACGGATCTCGTGCTCGCGGCCCTCCATCACTTTTTTGACGATATGCGGGTCGGCAATGTGGGCACGCGTCATGCCGACCATGTCGAGCTTGCCGGTGGCGATGGCGTGGCGCGCGGTGGCGACGTCGGAAATCCGCGCCGCATGGAAGGTCGGGAATTTCGTCGCCGCTCTCACCTCCCCTGCGAAGTCGAGATGTGGTGACGAGCGCATGCCGGTCACCGGGATGACCTTGGTCAGCGCGGCATCGGTCTCGATCGAGCCACGGATGATGTTGAGGAAATCGACCTTGCCGGATTCGGCCAGCCGCCTGGCGATTTCGACGCCCTCCTGTTTCGACAGGCCTTTCTCGAAATCCTCGTCGGCGACCATGCGGATGCCGACGACGAATTTTTGGCCGACCGCCGCCCGCACCGCGTCGAGCACCATGCCGGTGAAGCGCAAGCGGTTGTCGAGCGAGCCACCGAAATCATCGTCGCGCTGGTTGGTGGCCGGCGACCAGAAGCCGTCCATCAGGTGGCCGTAGGCCTCGAATTCGATGCCATCGAGGCCGGCAGCCTGGCAGCGCTGGGCGGCAGCGGCATAGTCGGCGACGATGCGCTCGATGTCCCAGTCCTCGATAGTCTTGGGAAAGGCGCGGTGGGCGGGTTCGCGAACCGGCGAAGCCGACAGGACTGGCAGCCAGTCGGCCTTGTTCCAACCGGTGCGGCGGCCGAGATGGGTGATCTGTATCATCACCTTGCAATCGTGCTCGTGGCAGGCATCGGTCAGCTCGGCGAGCCACGACACGATGCGGTCGTCATAGACATGCAGATTGCCAAAAGCGGCCGGGCTGTCGCGCGAGACGATCGCCGAACCGGCGGTCATGGTCAGCGCCATGCCGCCCTTGGCCTTTTCGGCATGGTAGAGCCGGTACCGCTCCTTCGGCATGCCGTCCTCTGAATAGGCCGGCTCATGGCTGGTCGACATCACCCGGTTCTTCAGCGTCAGATGCTTGAGCTGATAGGGCTGGAGGAGCGGGTCGTTGCTAGTCATCGTCTTCCTGCTGTTTCAAATTGTGCTAATGAGCGGCAAATTTTTGTTTTTACGCATGTCGCTGTCCCAAAATCGCTGCGCAGTTTTGGGCGACATGCAGCAAGGAACCTGCTCATGACCGATACGAAAAACCTCACCCAGCTCGGCACCAACGTCGAGGCGCCACAGAGCCCTGAAGCGGCCGTCCTGGAAACCGTGCCGTTTTCGCGCGGCGACGGCCCGCCGGCCATCGTTCGCTTCACCTGCCCGGAATTCACCTCGCTCTGCCCCGTCACCGGCCAGCCGGACTTCGCCCATATCGTCATCGACTACGCACCCGACGCGCTGCTGGTGGAATCGAAGTCGCTCAAGCTGTTCATGACCTCGTTTCGCAACCACGGCGCCTTCCATGAAGAATGCACCGTCATGATCGGTCGCCGTATCATCGCCGCGACCAAGCCATTGTGGTTGCGCATCGGCGGCTACTGGTATCCGCGGGGCGGCATTCCGATCGACGTGTTCTGGCAAACCGGCGCACCGCCGGAAGGTGTGTGGCTGCCCGACACCGGCGTCGCCCCCTATCGCGGGCGCGGCTAATCGGACGGAGCGGCTCATCTGATCCCGGTCCGGCACAGGTTGGTCTCCAGGAAAGGCATCACCGCGTCGCGGTACCGCTGTTGGTCATAGCGATAGAGATCAACATGCCGCGCGCCGTCGAACCACACCAGCTTTGCGTGAGCGCCTGCCGCATCTTTCAAAGCCAGTGTCTGGCTGCGAGCGACAAACGGATCCGAATTGCCTGCTAGCAGCAAGATCGGCCGATCAATAGTGCCGATGCGATCGACCGGCCTGACATCATCTACCCCGAAGCCAAGGCGGAGCTGCATCTGCGCCAAGAGGACGGTCGCCTGTACGTCGCGTAACATAGGCAAGGGCGCTCGCAACGCCGTGGTTTCCAGCAAAGTCGCGTAGAGCTGCTCCAGGACATAGGCATCGGCATGCTCCTGCTGAGCGCCAAACACAAAAGCAGCCGCACCAAGCGACGAACCGATGGCCGCCACCTTGCGACCAGGGAAGCGTTGCCGCGCAAAGGCGAGGATGCGACTGGCGTCCTGCCGTTCGATGTAACCAAAGCCTCTGATATCGCCGCCGCTTTCGCCATGTCCCGAGAGATCGAACAGCACGATCGAGTAGCCGCTTTCGAAAAGCAGCTTCGCTCTTGGAACCATGGCCAGCTTGTTTGAACCGCGTCCGTGTAACAGCACGATTGTTCCGCAACTGTCCTGCCGATCCGCCACCCAACCGGCAAGGTCGGGCGCGCCCTCCTGCTTCAGAACGCTGCGCTCCACCGGCAACCCCACAGGCAGCGTGAAGCTTTGCTGAGGCACGCGGGCCACCGCGCGGCTTCCTGCCTCCCAGCTGACAGCGCAGGCCAGGACGCAAACCGCCGCGAATAAAGCAACCACGACAGGACCTCTTCTCATCGAACGGTCACGTGCACTTCGCATCAGTTGAGCGGCAGCCGCCGGTAGCGGCTGGGATTGTTCGGATCGCTGAAATAGTGCATCGGCCCATGTTCGGCGAAGTGGCCCGCCCAGCGCTTCATCGAAGCCGGATCGAGTTCGACGCCCAGGCCATGCCCCTCCGGCACACGCACCGTATTGCCGGTCTGCCGGAATGGGCCGTCCTTGATGACATCGCCGATCTGCCAGCGAAACAGCGACTGCGATGCTTCGGTGATCCACGGTGTCGCCGCCACGACGTGCAAATAGGCCGATGTCATGATGCCGAGATCGTTCGAATAGCACCAGAACCCCTTGCCCATCGCCTCACAGGCGGCGATGAATTTCAGAGTTTTCGACAATCCGCCGAGTGCTGCGAAATTGCAGACGAAGTAATCCGGCGCACCGAGCGCGACTGCCCGCCTGAGATCCGGGATGTGCGTGGAGAACGGAATGCGCGAATGCTGGCGCAGCGCCGCCATCTCCTCGAAGGTCGCGACCGGATCCTCGTAATTGCGGATGTTGAACGGCTCGATCTCGCGCAGTACCCAGCGCGCTGTGGTTAGCGACCACTGCATGTTGGAATCGAGTTTGATCTGCGCCTTGTCGCCAAGCGCCTCGCGCAGCATGCGCACTGTCCTGATCTCGAGCTCGGGATCGCCCATGATCAGCTTGCCCTCGAAGATCGTCGAGCCGTGCTGTTCTCGCATGCCGAGACAGTAGTCGACGATCGCTTCGGCGGTCATCTCGCCGCCGGCTCCGCCTTGAGCGGGGCGAAAGGCGAAATATTCCGAAAACGGAATGTCCTTGCGCACCGCGCCGCCGAGCAGCTTATAGAGCGGCATACCGAAGACCTTGCCTCTTATATCCCACAGCGCCAGGTCGACGGCGCCGAACGCCACCGTGGCTGCGTTCTCGCCGGTGTTGGCGGTGATCTGCCAGGGCGGCACACAGCGCGCCTCGCAGTCGGCGATGTCGAGCGGATCGGCGCTAATCAGCGCCGGAGCGATCTCGGCCTTGATCACCTCGCCGAAATGCCACCATGGCGCCTCGCCCAGTCCGACCACGCCTTCGTCCGTCTCGACCTCGATGATCGATTTCGAGGCGCCGCCGTAGAGACCAGCCGTCCACCAGAACGGAGCATCGAGCGGGACGTTGACGTGGGTGACGCGGATGTTGGTGATCTTCATCGGTTCCGTTCTCACTCACACTGGTATTGGCTTAGCGCCCATTCGCCGGTCACCGAGAGAAGGTCCGATATCTTCCAGTCGCCGTCGACTTTCCTGAATTTCCACTCCAGCCGGTGCGGGTTGCCGGCGACGACGAAGGCGACGACGACCTTGGCCTCGTCGCCCTTGATCGCTTCGATGGTCTTTAGGCTTTTGTCGATCTCCGCCTTGTCGTATTCGGAATTGTCGAGCGCCATGTTGGGATCGAGGCATTCGCCCTGCCCCGACTTCCGCAGCGCGTCGCTCTTGTCGAGCACCGACTTTGCCGGGTCGGTGAAATGGCCCCGCTGAGCCGGATCGACCTCGAGCCCGGCATGCTCGTAGAACGGCTTCACCACCGCGGTCGGCGAGCCCGGCTGCACGGGTGCGGCCGGCGCGTTTTCTGCCGGCGGCAAAACTGCCTTCGGTGCCGCACTGTCGGCCGGCGCGTTTGCGGGCGGCGCGCCGAACAGGCCCTGAGCGGCGGCGCTGCTCAATCCGGCCAGCAGGCACGCAGTCGCCAAAAGCCAGGGATGACAGCGGAGCACGGCATCACTCCGGCGACTGCCCGGCCAGGCATTCGAGCGCACTCAGCGTCCACCCGCTGGTCTTCGAGGTGATGTCGGCGACCTTCCACTGGCCGTCGATCTTCTTCAACGACCAGACCATTTCGCGTTTGGAATCATCCCCTTCCGGAAAAAGGTTGAAGGTCGCCGTCACCTCGGCGCTGTCGCCATCCAGCGTTTCGGCCAGCGTCAGCGTCTTGGCCACGGTCTTTTCGTCATAGTCCTGCGCATCGAGACCAGGGGCGAAGTCGATGCAGGGAACTTCATCCGGATGGTTCTTTGCCGCATTGTCGTTCAGTTCGAACAGTTTCGTCACCGGTGCGGTGAAGCGGCCGCGATATTGCGAATCGGCCTCGAATTTGACCGACGGGACATAGAAGAACTTCACGGCGTTGGCAGCGGGGCCGGCAAACGCGGCCGCCGGCAAGGCCATCGAAAGCGCGGCAACAAAAAGTGGCAGTTTCATGGGTGTCCCCGATTGTTCACTGACGGAAGCTATCAGTACCACGCATCTTGCCCGTCGGCTTTCTTGCGGTCCATGAAATCCTGCAACGCGTCCTCTGCTGGCAACTCAGGCGTTCAGCCAGACGTTCTGGAGATCCATCTCGAAGGTTTGGTGGACACCGTAGCTCTTCACCTTCTCGTTCATGTGGCTGAACAGCTTCTGCCAAAACGGCTGAATGATGACGCCCGAATCCTGCAGGATCTGCTCGATGTCCTTCATGACCTCGCGGCGCTTCTCGACGTCGATGAGCGAGAGAGCCTGCTTGAGCTTGGCATCGAAATCAGGGTTCGAGTAGCCGGTTTCGTTCCAGGCCTCGCCGGTGCGATAGCCGAGCGCCAACACCTGGACGCCAAGCGGGCGCATGTACCAGATGGTCATGGAATAAGGATATTTCGTCCAGTCGTTCCAGAAGGTCGAACCCGGCAGCACCGTGCGCTTTACTTTGATCCCGGCATCGCGCAACTGGCCGGCAATCGCGTCGCCGGTGTTCTTTTGCCAATCGTCCTCGACGGTGATCAGTTCATGCTCGAAGTCGGCCTGCCCGGCCTCCGCCATCAGCTTCTTGGCGCCCGCGGCGTCGCGTGTCTTCTTGGGCAGCGCGTAGTATTCCGGATGAATCGGGCTGACGTGGTGATTTTCACCCACGGTGCCTCGCCCGGCATAGCCAAGTTCGAGCACCGCATTGTTGTCGACGGCCATCTGGAGGGCATTGCGGACCCGCTTGTCATCGTAGGGCTTGTGCGTGATGTTGGTGCGGGCGACGAGCGTGGTCGCTGTCGCGACCTCCGATTTTACCAGTCCCATCTTGTCGAGGATGTCTATGAAGTCGGCAGGCGTCTCGAAGTTGAGATCGATTTCGCCGGAGTCGAATGCATTTATCGAGGCGTTGAAATCGGTTCCGTAGTCGATGAATTCGACGCCGTCGAGAAGCGCTTCACCACCCCACCATTTGCCAGTCTCACGACGTTTGACGACCGCTTTCTGGCCGACCGCATAAGACACCAGTTCGAACGGCCCGGTGCCAATCGGCTTCTCGATCGGATTGGCGCCGTCGGCATCGAAGTTGCGATGGACCACCAGCGCCGGATAGTCGGTGAAGTTCGGGATCAGCGAGATGTCCGGTTCGTTCAGCTTCAGCTTCACCGTGTTGTCGTCGACCTTGGTGATCGCCCCTTCCCTGGCCTTGCCGGTCTTTGCATCGATCAGCGCACCGACGCGCGCGGCCATCGAATTGCCGGCGGCAGCCTTCTCGCACCAGCGCGTCAGATTGTAGACCACGTCATCGGCGCTAAAAGCATCGCCGTTGTTCCAGGCGATGCCCTTGCGAACATGCAGCACATATTCGGTGGCGTCGTCGTTGACCTCCCAGCTTTCAAGCAGAACCGGCTCGAATGTAAACTGGCGGGTGTAGCGGACAAGCGGCTCCAGCCAGCAGCGTGAAATGTTCGCAAGTTCCACCCAGTCGTAGGTGCGCGGATCCTTCTGTGCCTTCACCGACATCGAAACGTGGAGCGTGCCGCCTTTCTTCGGCTCTTCAGCCAAAGCCCGTTGTGGCACGGCAAGATCGATCATGCCGTAGGCAAGGGCCGTCGATGCTCCGAAGGCGCTTGCCAGAGCCAGAAACTCGCGCCGATCCACACGACCTGCACGCGCCTCGCTGGCCATCGCTTCGATGGCGCTCGGTACGCGATCGCCGTTGCTTCTGAAGAGTGTCATTTTTTCCTCCGTTATGGTTCCCATCGGGTCTTCGCCCGTTATCAACTAACGCTGTCCGGCAGTTTCTCCTCGCGCCGCGCAATCAAATCTTTGAGACCATCGGCGATGCCCTCATCGAGCTTCGGCTCCTCGTAATCGGCGAGCATGTTGCGCGCTTTCTCGCGGCCGCGGGTATCGTGGTCCTTTGCTCCTTCCGCCTTCCACTGTTCGAACGAATTGAAGTCCATGATGCTCGGTATGAAGAAGGCGGACTCGAAATGTTCGAGCGTGTGCTGGGTGCCGAGGAAATGGCCCTGCGGTCCGACCTCGCGGATCGCAGCCATAGCCTCCTTGAAATCGTCGAATGGCAGCCCGCCAGCATATTTGTACCAGCCGACAAGCTGCTCGCAGTCGGTGGCAAATTTCGAATAGCCGCAGGTCAGGCCGGCCTCGAGCCAGCCGGCGGAGTGCCAGATGTAGTTGGCGCCGGCAAGGATGGCGGCATGCATCAGCATGTTCGCCTCGTAGCCCGCCTGGGCGTCGTTCAGCTTCGAGCCGACATGGAAACCGGACGTGCGCCACGGCAGCCGATACTTCCGCGCCAGCGCGCCCATGAGATACATCATCTGGGCCGCCTCCGGCGTGCCGCCCATGGGAGCGCCGGTCTTCATGTCGACCGTCACCATGAACTGTCCGTAGATCTGCGGCGAACCCGGACGCAACAGCTGTGTGAACGCGACGCCCGCCAGCGCTTCGGCATTGACCTGCGCGACCGCACCGACGGCAGAGGCCGAAGTCGAGGCGCCACAAAGGGCGAAGGGCGCGAGGATCAGCGGCTGGTTGTGGCGCGCATAGACTTTCATCGCGTCCAGCATGGTGGCATCCCAGACCAGCGGCGAATTGCAGTTGGTGATCGCAACCAGCACCGGGTTGTCGCGGACATAGTCCTCGCCGAACACGATGCCCGCCATCGCCATCGTGTCTTCGGCCCGATCCCTGGACGTCACGATGCCCATGAACGGCTTGTCGGAGTGCTTAAGCGCCGAATGTATGATGTGGAGATGACGCTTCGGCACTGGAATTTCCATCGGCTCGCAAATGATCGAGCTCGACGAATGCAGCGCCGGCGCCATGTAGGCGAGCTTGTGGAAATTGTTGAGGTCGGCGAGTGTGCCGTAGCGCCTGTTGTTGTCGAGGTCGCGAACGTAAGGCGCGCCATACATCGGCACGAAGATGGAGTTGTTGCCACCCACATGTACCGAACGCTGGGGATTCCTCGCATTGAGCGTAAATTCCGACGGGACCTTCGAGATGAGCTCCATGAGCAGGGCGCGGTCGATGCGGACCCTCGTCTCCCAGACATCGGCGCCCGCCGCCTTCCACATTGCGATCGCCTCGTCGTCGCGGAACTCGCATCCCACCTCTTCGAGGATCGAGAGCGATTCCTGGTGGATCAGCTCCACCGCCTCGTCCGGAACCATCTGATACACCGGAATCTTGCGGACCAGGGTCGGAAATGACGCAACGGGTGCGCCTCGCAGCGCCTTGCGCCCCAGGCGGCCACCCGCGCGACGATTGGTATGTTCGCTCACTTCAACGGCCGGTGCGTTCATGAAGGCTCCATCTTCCTGTCTCGACCAATCTAGCCACACAAAATGCAGCTGTGACGCTGGAAAATCCTGATCTCTTGTATAAGGTCAGCTTATGCGAAGCTTGCGCCATCTGCTGCCGTCGGCGGGCAGCCTGATCGTTTTCGAGGCCGCCGGGCGGCTGTCGAGCTTTACCGCCGCCGGACGGGAACTCGGCATGACGCAGGCTGCCGTGTCCTACGCGATCCGCGGGCTCGAAGAACAGCTCGGCGCCAAACTCTTCCAGCGCCGCCACCGGCAAGTCAGCCTTACCGAGGCCGGCGACCGCTTCCATGCCGACGTCTCGCTCGGCCTGTCGCACATCCGCAAGTCGGCGGAGGATCTGCGCCAGATCGCCGTCGGCGCGCATGTGACGCTCGCCGCCTCGACCGCCTTCGCCTCATTCTGGATGATGCCGCGCCTGCAGCAGTTTCGCGACGAATTGCCGGGCATCGACCTGCGCATCCAGACCGCCGACCGCGATCTCGACATCATCGCCGAGGACATCCCGCTCGGCGTGCGCGGCGGCGAGCCCAGGGAATGGCCGGATTATCATTCGCTGCCGTTGGCCGATGAAGTGATATTCCCCGTCGCCGGCGCGAGTTATGTGGCCCGGTTCGGGCTGCCGGAGCGTGTCGCGGACCTTCAATCGCACCGCCTCATCCATCTCGAAGAGCCGTTTCGCGAGGCCGCGAGCTGGGACGAGTGGTTCGCCTCGGCTGGTGTCGACATCGCCGATGCCGGACGTGGCTTGCGTATCAACGACTATGCGCTGGTGATCCAGGCAGTCATGGAAGGGCAAGGCATCGCGCTCGGCTGGGGTCACCTCGCCGAGCGGCTGCTGGCATCAGGGCTGCTGGTGCGCGTCACCGACCACACGATGACGACCGGCAAGGGCTTTCATGTCATCTGGTCGAGGAACCGCGAGCTCAGCGACAACGCCCGCAAGGTGCGGGACTGGCTGGCGGCGCAGGCGTGATGCCGATAAATGCCCGGTCAAACCGTTACAACGATCTTGCCGAATTGTTCGTTCGCTTCGAGATAACGATGCGCCTCGACGATCTGGTCGAACGGAAAGGTTCTGGCGATTGCCGGCTTCAGCGAACCCGAGCTCAGTCCGTCAAGGATGAACGCCTTGGCGGCCTGCAGCCGGACCGGATCGCGCACGATCTCATGCATGAGATAACCGCGCAGCGTCAGTGTCTTTGCCAGCACTGCAGGTAGCCGAAAGGGTGTCGGGTCGAGGCTCAAGCCGCCATATTCGATGAGAATGCCACCCGGTGCCATCGCTGCCGTCAGAGGCTCGAAAATCGGACCGCCGACGGCGTCGAACACCACGCGCACGCCGTCCGGGCCGGCGATTTCCTTCAGCCTGGCCTCCAGATCTTCTTCCGCCGAAGCGATGACGTGGGCCGCGCCGAACGCAACCAAAGCCCGCTTCTTGGCGGACGTCCGCGTGACCGCGATCGGGGTCGCGCCAACCAGGTTGGCGATCTGGATCGCCGCAAGTCCGACACTGCTCGAGGCCGCAGTGATAACGACAAAGTCGTCCCGGCCAAGTTGGGCAATGTCGATCAGCGCACCATAGGCCGTGAGATATTGCATCCACGCGGCGGCCGCCTCTTCCCAGCTCAGCGCCGGCGGGTGCTTGACGACGAGCTCGGCGGGGTATGTGGCAATCTCACCATAGGCAGGCCAGCGTACCATCGACAATGGCGGCACGATGCTGACGGCATCGCCCGGCGCAACACCGCTCACGCCTTCGCCGACCACCTCGACGACACCCGCCGCCTCAAGCCCAAGACCCGAAGGTAAGGGCGCAGTCTGGATATATCTGCCTGAACGTAGCAGCGCCTCGGCCCGGTTGAGACCCAACGCCTTGACACGGATCTGGACCTCGCCTCGCCCGGGCGCAGGCATGTCGACATTCTCGATGCGCAGAACCTCGGGACCACCAAGCTCATGAAAACGAACGACACGCGCCATCGGTCACAACTCCAAAATATTTGAACTGAATCAGCTATGCCAGCGGCGATCAGGCGGATAAATAGCCGCTTGAGTAGATCAGCAGAAACTGTAGGTTTTGAATATGGATCGCCTTACGAGCATGGCCGTGTTCGTCAAAGCCGTCGACCTGGGCTCGTTCGCGGCCGCGGCGGCCGCTCTCGATCTGTCCGGGCCGATGGTCGGCAAACATGTCCGGTTTCTCGAGGAGCGCCTGAGCGTGCGCCTCATCAACCGGACCACACGCCGCCAAAGCCTGACGGATTTCGGGCGCGCCTATTACGAACGCTGCCGGCTGGTGCTTGCCGAAGCGGAGGCCGCGGATGCACTCGCCGCCGACCAGCTTGCCGAACCGCGCGGAAAGCTGCGCGTGCTCATGCCGGTGCATTTCGGCCGGCGCTGCGTTGCCCCGATCCTGTTCGGGCTTGCGCAGCAATATCCGGCGCTGGAACTTGATCTGTCGTTCAGCGACACCCTCGCCGACCTCGCCGAGGACGGCTGCGATCTTGCCATTAGAACGGGCGACCTGGAGGACCAGGCCGAGGCAATGGCGCGTCGCATCGCGCGCCAGCACATGGTCGTCTGCGCGTCGCCGTCCTATCTCGACCGGCACGGCCAGCCGCAGGAAATAGATGACCTGGGCCGCCATCACGCGATCATCTACCGCCGTTCCGGGCGCGCCGTTCAGCCGTGGCTGTTTCCGCGCAACGGCCAGCCCGCGATGGAGATCCGGCCCGTCAGCAGATTGCGGCTCGACGATCTCGATGCCATTGCCGATGCCGCGGCCGCTGGCATGGGGCTCGCCTGGCTGCCGTACTGGCTGGTTCGCCGGCGCATCCAGGCAGGCGCGCTTGTCCTGCTATTGCCGGAACAATCCCGGTTTCTCTACGACGTTCATGCCCTTTGGTTGCAGACGCCTCATCTGCCGATGAAAGTCCGCCTTGCCGTCGATGCACTGGCGGCAGCGCTGCCCAAGCTCATGAGTTGAAGGCACGAGCGGCTGGTCGCGGTCAGCTGCGTGGATTCCGCAATTCTACCCTCCCGTATCGGCCACGAATCCGCCTATAGTGCTGCCATGCCAATCCGCCAGCTTTCCGAAACGATGATCAACCAGATCGCCGCCGGCGAAGTCATCGAGCGTCCGGCAAGCGTGGTCAAGGAACTGGTCGAGAACGCGCTCGATGCCGGCGCTACCAGAGTCGAGATCGTCACCGCCGGCGGCGGGCTGAACCTGATCCGCGTCAGCGATGACGGCTCGGGCATTCCGGAAAAGGAACTGGCGCTGGCGATCGCGCGCCATTGCACCTCCAAGCTCGCCGACGACATTCACGACATCCGCTCGCTCGGCTTTCGCGGCGAGGCCTTGCCTTCGATCGGCTCGGTGGCGCGGCTGTCGATCCGCTCGCGCACCGTGTCCAGTGACAACGCCGCCGAGATCGGCATCGACGGCGGTCGCGTCTCCGCCGTCAGGCCGGCCGCCGCCAATCGCGGCACCACGGTCGAGGTGCGCGACCTGTTCTTCGCCACGCCGGCGCGGCTCAAATTCATGAAGGGCGAGCGCGCCGAAAGCTCGGCCATCGGCGACGTGGTCAAGCGCATCGCCATCGCCTTCCCCGCCGTGCGCTTCACTCTGGCCGGCCCGGACCGCTCGACGCTGGAACTGCCGGCGACCGACGACAGCCCGGAAGGCCGGCTGCGCCGGGTGGCACAGGTGATGGGCGCCGACTTTCCGGACAATGCGATCGCCATCGACGCGATGCGGGACGGCGTGCACCTCGCCGGCCATGTCTCGGTCCCCTCCTTCACCCGCGCCAACGCGCTACAGCAATACGCCTATGTCAACGGCCGCCCGGTGCGTGACAAATTGATCGCCGGCGCCATTCGCGGCGCCTTCGCCGACGTGCTGCCGCGCGACCGCCATGCCGTCACCGTGCTGTTCCTGACGCTCGATCCGGCGATCGTCGACGTCAACGTCCACCCGGCCAAGGCAGACGTGCGCTTCCGCGACCCGGGGCTGGTGCGCGGGCTGATCGTCGGCGCCATCCGTGAAGCACTGGCCCATGCCGGCATCCGCGCCGCCACCACGGGGGCCGCCGGCATGATGGCGGCGTTCCGGCCAGGCGCGGCATCCTATGCGCATGGCGGGCCGGCCAACGGTCACCGCAGTTACGAGGCCGCCTATCGGGCCTCAGGCTTTGCCGGGTTCGATCCGGCCCGTTCGCCGCAGCGGCCGCTCGCTATGGGCGGCGGCTTGGGCGAGGACGAGCAGGCGGCGTTCGATGCCGGGCCGCTGCACAGTGCCGACGCGCGCGCCGGACAGGACCAGGCGGCAGAGACGCTGCTCGGCACGGCATTGGGCGCGGCGCGCGCACAAGTGCATGAGAACTACATCGTCGCCCAGACTAGGGATTCGCTCGTCATCGTCGACCAGCATGCGGCGCATGAGCGGCTGGTCTATGAGGCCTTGAAAAATGCGCTGCACTCACGCGCGGTGCCGTCACAGATGTTGCTGCTGCCCGAAATCGTCGATCTGTCGGAGGAAGATGCCGAGCGGCTCGCCATGCACTCCGAGACGCTGGCCCGCTTCGGCCTCGGCATCGAGCGCTTCGGCCCCGGTGCCGTCGCGGTGCGCGAGACGCCGTCGATGCTTGGTGAGACCAACGTCCAGCAGCTGGTGCGCGACCTCGCTGACGAGATCGCCGACAACGATACGGTCGACACGCTGAAGGAGCGGCTGGACAAAATAGCCGCGACCATGGCCTGCCACGGCTCGGTGCGTTCCGGCCGTCTGCTCAAGCCCGAAGAGATGAACGCGCTGCTGCGCCAGATGGAGGCGACGCCCGGCTCCGGCACCTGCAACCACGGCCGCCCCACCTACATCGAGCTCAAGCTGTCGGATATCGAGAGGCTGTTCGGCAGGCGGTAAGCCTTACCCTGCGCAATGCCAAGCGGGCACCCGCTCAGTTCACCAATTTATGATACTTTTTGGTTTTAGGAGAGAAAGCATAGTCCATGCTATAGCCGGCGCCGCCGCCGCGAAAGCTTACAGAAATAATCTCGACGGTTTTTTCCGTGTGTTTTTGAACGTTCATATAGATTGGTGTCATCAGCATGCCCGCGTCGCAATCTTCGTCATCGAAAACGATCTCTTGAACGACTTTCTTGCTGCGCTTGCTGATGACTAGCAACTTTTCCATGCAAATGCCGGCGTCGGTTTTCGCGTAGATTCCCGCAAATCTATCGGTGGCGGTCTGCGCCCAGAACGGGATCTCAACGGTTCCATCAATCTTCCCGTCGCCGGTATCGTCCAGGCTCGCAACTTTCTTGAGCGTAACGGGATGTTTGTCCGCACCCTTGCTCCATGCCCCCGTTGCACCGCTTTCACCAATGTCCAGAGAAAATGGGCATCCAGTAGTGTCGACGGGCGTTTTCGATCCCATGACCAGGACCCGGTCGAATTCCTTGTCGTCCGCAACCTCGCAAAGGGACACGCTGGTGCCGTTGATCTTGCCGTACACGGCTATCGGGCTTTGCTTCGCGTCGTAGAAATAGCTCCCCTCGACCGTAATCCCGCTGCCGAAACTGTCATTCCTCTGCAGCGACAGGTGGACTGGGTTAGGCCCAATGAAACCTTCGTAATTTTCGACCTGATACCAACCCGCGGCGGCTTTTTGGCTGAGCAGCAACACGAAAAAAACTGCGGAGATAAACTGCATTCCCATGTCGACCCTTACTGCGCTTCGCCAACGCGATCAACATAGACACCCGCCTGGCTCGTGTCTGCATCGCAATGGCCGTCAGTAGCCGGTTTGAGTCGGCAAAAGGCCTCAACCATCTGATTCATCTCTTCAAATTCACCACGATGACGCCACCAAGCGCCAGCGCGCCGCCGATGATGCCGAGCACTGTCGGCACTTCGCCCAGCCAGAAGAAGCCGATCAGCGTCGCGACCGGCGAGACCAGGTAGAGGAAATTGGAAGCGCGCGCGGCGGGCAGCCGGGAAAGTGCTGTTGCCCACGCGGCATAGGCGATGAGGCTGGGCACGATGCCAAGAAAGATGACCGCGCCGAGCCCGGCGGTGTCGGCGACCGCCGCCTGCGCCAGACCGCTCGGCAGGAAGGGCGACAGGCAGAGCGCGCCAAGCACCATGTTCGAGGCAGAGATCGTCAGCGGGTGGTGGCGGCCAAACAGCGGCTTCTGGACGATGGTGTTGACGGCCGAGCACAATGCCGAGCCGAGGACAAGCAGCGCACCACTGTTGAAATGCAGCCCTTGCCCCTCGCCCATGGCGATGATGCCGATACCGGCGAAGGACAGGAATGTGCCGGCCCAGGCCAGGCCCGAGAAGCGTTCGCCGAGCAGCGCCATGGCCATGATGGCGGTGAAGATCGGGCTGACATTGATGATGAAGCCGGCCGCACCGGCCGAAACGGTCAGTTCACCGAAATTGAGCATCACCGTGTACAGCGCGACGAAGACGGCACCACCGAAGACAAAGCGCCAGAGTTCATCGAGCCTGGGCAGTGCCGGCCGCTTGACAGCGAGAAAGATCGCCGCCGGAACCGCGGCGATGGCAAAGCGCAGCGCGCCAAGTTCCAGCGGCCCGAAAGCGGCAAGGCCGGCGCGGATCGCCGGAAAGGCCGAGGCCCAGCCGACCACCGTCAGCGCCACCGCGATGGCAGCCGCGGCATCCATGCGCTGTGTCGTATTCAACGTGCCGGTGTAAGCGCTCATCTGGGTGTCCTCGCGATCCAATGCCATCAAGTAGAGAAACGCTATTGCGGGTCGGTTGACAAACGAACAAATCGAGGATCACCTGTGACTATGGATCACAGCTTAGACCCGATGCTGCCGCTCGAAACGCTGCGCGCCTTCGACGCCGCGGCTCGGACCGGCAGCTTTTCGGCTGCGGCCGAGAAGCTCAATATCACCCATGGCGCCGTCAGCCGGCAGATCGCCAAGCTCGAGGGTTGGCTCGGGCTGAAAGTCTTCGATCGCGGCGCGCGCGGCGTCTCGCTGACCGTCGAAGGCAACCGCCTGCATCTGCGCACCACCGAAGCCTTCGCCCTGATCGCCAGCAATTCGGATCGCTGGGTTGAGCCGCGCGGCACGGCGGTGGTGCGGCTGACCTCGATCCCCTCGGTCAGCGGGCTGTGGCTGATGCCGCGCATGGCGGCGCTGGAGAACCACCCGTCCAAGCTGCGCATCGTGCTCGACGTCGACATCCGCCAGGGCGATCTTGCCGACGAAGGCATCGACCTGTCGATCCGCTGCGGGCGCGGCCGCATTCCGGGCCGGATCTCGGTGCAGCTTTTCGAAGAATATGTGTTCCCGGTCGCCTCTCCGGAATTGGCCAGGGAGATCGGCCGCGGAGATCCTGCCCGGCTGCTCGAATTTCCGGTGATCAACGATTCCGACGCTTCGGCCTGGCGCGCCTGGTTTGCGGCGCAGGAGATGGACTATCGGCCGCGGCCGCACGACCGCCGTTTCGAGGACTACAACCTCGTGCTCGACGCCGCCGCGCACGGGCTCGGCGTTGCGCTGGCACGTCCGCCGTTGACGGTGGACCAATTGAAGTCGGGCCGCATCGTCGCCGTCGACGAACGCAGCGTTCTCAGCCCGATATCCTACTGGCTCGATCGGCCGCTGGGGCGGCCGCGCGCAGCGGCCGCCGAACTCGCCCGGCGCATCGCCGTCCAGGCAGGGCTGCCAGCGGAGAAGATCGAGCAGTTTATCACGGCCGAGGAATGAGATGCCTAAGACGCGTCGCGTTCGACCGGCATCATGCGACGTGCTTCAGGTTCTTGTGTTTATGCATGTCGCGCAAAACCGCCGCACACTTTGCGCGACATGCATTGGCATTCGCTTTGCCGGCTTGTTTGAGCAAGTGTCACCAGAAACAGAACCAGGCAAGGCCAACCAAGCTTGACCTCGCCGCAATTTGTGGCGATGACATCGTCATGAATTTCGGCACCACCCCATGATGAACCGTTTCGAAGGTCCCGGCGGCAAGGAAGCCCGCATCCGCTATCTCGATGGCGACTTCCAGGTGACCAGCCCCGGCGCCTTCGTGCGCTGCGCGGTGACCGGCGAGAGCATCCCGCTCGACGAGCTCAAATACTGGAGTGTCGCCAGGCAGGAACCCTATGTGAATGCCGCCGCCTCGCTGCGCCGCGAGATCGAAGCGCATCCGGAACTGCGCCGCCGACGCTAGTCTAGACTAGTCCAGCGCAAATGGGAGTCGCCCCGTTGCGATCCTGCGCCCTCTGCCCCCCGGGTCAGGCCGGCAACACCGAAACTTTAGAGCCTATCTTGAAATAAAAAACCCGCCTCAGGCTCGAAGGCGGGTCACCGGCGAATCATCACCATACCGAAGTCAGTAGCATAGCTGCCGGCACAAAGCAAGAACAAAATACGCTCGACCGGCGGAAAGCTGCAAATTCCAGTCCTACACCGCCTCGGTGCTCAAGCTGCTGATCGACCCCTCAGCCTGCGCTGCCGCCAGGCATCCAGCGTCTCGTCGATAATGCGCTGCGGCACGTGGTCAAGCTCGAACACAGTGTCGATCTTCAGCACATCGAGCCCGTCGAGGAATTCTGGCGGTGCTGCGCCGTGACGCAGGCGGGCAGCGTCCTTGGCGGTGGTAATGAGGCCAAGCCCGGCTTTACGTGCTGTCGCCGCCAATTCGGCAAGCTCGTCCGCACTGTAGAAATGATGGTCTGGAAATGGTCGGGTCAGCGCAAGCTCGCCCCCGGCCTCGCTTACGGTGTCGAAAAACCTGTCGGGATGACCGATGCCGGCGAACGCCAGGAACCGCCTGCCGGCCAGCGTCACCTTGCTGCTCGGCACGGTATGCGCCTCGAAGATCGGCCTGCCGGCGCGCGCTGCCTGGCGCACGACCGTATCGGCCGCGGTGCCCTCGCCCATTTTCAGCAAGGCGCTGGTGAAGACCAATTGGTCGACGATGTTTGCCCGCAGCGGCCCGCCGGGGATGACGCGGCCATTGCCGATGCCATGGCGCGCGTCGACGACGACGAGCGCATAGTCGATGTGGATGCGCGCGCTCTGAAAACCGTCATCCATGATCAGGAAATCGCAGCCGAGCTTCTCCAGCAGAAGCCTGGCGCCGGCGGCCCGGTTCGGCGTCACCGCGACCGGCGCGTGTTCGGCCAGAAGTAGCGGCTCGTCGCCGACATGCTTGGCGGCGTCGTGGTGCGGATCGACGATATGCGGCTGCGCGAAGGAGCCGCCATGGCCGCGCGACAGGAAACCCGGATTGCGTTGCATGCGCCGGGCCTGCTCGGCCAATGCGATCGCCACCGGCGTTTTGCCGGTGCCGCCGACGGTGAAGTTGCCGACGCAGAGCACCGGCGCCTCGACCTTTTCGCGCGGTGCATGCCGCATGCGGCGACCGGCGACAAGCGCATAGATGGCGGAGAGCGGCGACAGCGCCGTGACCCGCCAGTCGGGCTCTTCCCACCAGAAGGGCGGCGCTTCCGAGGTCACGTCAGCGCCCGTTCGCGCCCTTCAGGCGCGACTTGACGACCAGCGGCTGGATATAGGGCTCGAGCGACCTGAGCGTATGTGCCAGCGCACCGCGCATCTCGTCGACCGTCGCCGCACCCGCCGCCATCATCTCATGGCGGGCCGCCTCGTTGGTCAAAAGGAAATTGACGGCGCCGGCCAGCATATCGCGGTCGCGCACCAGCTTGGCGCCGCCGCTATCGAGCAGGCGCTGATAGGCCTCGCGAAAATTCTGGACGTTGCGGCCGGCAAGCACCGCCGTCTCCAGCATGGCCGGTTCCAGCGGGTTCTGGCCGCCCTCGGAAGTCAGCGAACGGCCGACAAAGGCGATTTCCGTCAGTCTCAGATAAAGCCCCATCTCGCCGATCGTGTCGCCGAGCAGAATATCGGTGTCGGCAGTGATCCTGTCGCCCTTGCTGCGCTGCGCCAGCTTCAGGCCCATGCCGGAAATCTGGGCGGCCAGCTGCCCGGCGCGATCGGGATGGCGCGGCACGATGATCGTCAAGAGCCCGTGGTGGCGCTTGTGCAGCATGGCGTGAACTTCGGCGGCGACCGCCTCTTCGCCATCATGGGTCGAGATCGCCGCCCAGGTCGGGCGACCGCCGATCTGGCGTTTCAGCGCCGCCAGTGCCCGCTCGTCGGCCGGCGGCGGCGCGGTGTCGACCTTGAGATTGCCGGACACGGTGACCGGCCGGGCGCCGAGCGAAAGGAAGCGCTCGCCATCGAGATCCGATTGGGCAACGACATGGGCGAGATTTTCGAACAATGCTTCGGCAATGTTGGCGCGCTTCTTCCAGGATTTGAAAGAGCGGTCGGACAGCCTGCCGTTGACCAGAACCTGTGGCACGCGGCGGGCGCCGAGTTCCAGGATGGTCATCGGCCAGATCTCCGATTCGGCGATGATCGCCAGGTCCGGCTGCCAATGGTCGAGGAAGCGGCTGACCGCCGGCTTGAGGTCGAGCGGCACATATTGGTGGATGATCCGGTCGCCCAGCCGTTCTTCGGCGACCTGCGCCGAGGTGACGGTGCCTGTGGTCAGCACGATGTTGACGCCGTAATCGAGAATGCTCTCGACCAGCGGCACGACGGCGATGGTCTCGCCGACGCTGGCTGCATGGATCCAGATCACCGGGCCTTCGGGGCGCTCGCGTCCGGCGACGCCGTAGCGTTCACGCCGGCGAATGCGGTCCTCCTTGCCTCTGGACGTGCGCCAGGCGACGTAAGGTCCGACCAGCGGGTAGGCGGCGGCCCCGGCGAAACGGTATGCCGTCAGGAAGGCGCGCGCCCAGCGCATACTCATTTCGAACCGTCCACAAGGCGATAAGCCTCGGCGGTCGCGGCATTGAGCGAGGCCGTGACCTCCTGGCGCTTGCGTTCCATTTCCGCGGCGTCGGCGTTGGCCGGCACGAAGACGGGTGTGCCGACGACAATCGAGGAGCGGCCGAAGGGCAGGTTGATCGTCGTCTTGTCCCAGCTGCCTTCGATCACCTTGCGGCGGCTGGTGGCTATGGCTGCAGGCAGGATCGGCCGGCCGGACAGCCGCGCCAGGAGGACGACACCCAGCCCCGCATCGCGCGGCGTGCCGTGGGGAATATCAGCAATCATGGCGACATTCTTGCCGGTGGCGAGCGACTTTTTGAGGGCGATGAGCGCCTTGGCCCCGCCCTTGTCGAGATGCCTTGCGCTTTCGCGCCCGCCAGAGCCGCGCACCGCCTCGATGCCGAATTTCTCGACCATCAGCGCGTTGAGCTCGGCATCGGCGCTGCGCGACACCATGGCAACCAGCGGCCGTCCCTTGGGATAATAGGCCGGGGTCAGCAAATGCTGGCCGTGCCAGAGCGCGATAATGCCAGGCTCGAGCTGCGCATAGGCGCCGCCGGAAAACTTGGCCGATCCGTCGACCATGCGGTTGGTCAAGCGGACAAGGCGGACGAAATACGCAAACAGCGCGGCAAGCGCATTCTTGACGAATCGCGACTGCGCCAGCGGTTCGCGGATCTTGCGCCAGAACGTCTTCGGCTTGCGACGTCTGACCGCCGACCGCGGGGCTGATCGCTTGACCGCTTCATGGTTCATCGATGTCAACCGACAGCCTTGTTTTCGGGGTCGAGCAGGCGGTGCAGGTGAACGACGAAATAGCGCATATGGGCATTGTCGACGCTGGCTTGCGCCTTGGCCTTCCAGACGGCGTGCGCCGATTGGTAGTCCGGATAAATGCCGACGATGTCGAGCGCGTCGAGATCGCGGAATTCGGTGCCGCCCAGCTTCTTGAGTTCGCCGCCGAACACCAGGTGCAAAAGCTGTTTCTTTCCGTCGTCAGCGGCCATGTCGATCCTTCACATATCGTGAGTTTGAGACAGGTCTAGACCAAAGCCGCCGACTTTGGAACTATTGATAATGTTCAATTGTCCAGCCCGGCGATGACGCCGGCGAGCACGGCGAGGAGTTCGCCGCTGCCGGCGGCGAGCGGTCCGTGACGGATCACTTCGCCGGCATAGAGCGGCGCGCGGCCGTGCCGATCGAGCACGGCGCCGCCTGCCTCGCGTAGGATGAGATCGGCCGCGGCGATGTCCCAGTCATGCGCGTTGGCCTTGACGAAGGTGGCATCGAGCTGGCCGCCGGCGATCATCGCCAGCCGGTAGGCGAGCGACGGAATATAGGGCACCCGCTTCAGCCGTTTGTGCCATTTCGCCGGCAGCAGGTCGATCATCGGCTTCGGTCCGGCGATTTCGGCCGTTTCCGCCGGCGGACGCACGCTGATGCGCTTGCCATTCAGGAACGCGCCCTCGCCGGGCAGCGCCCAATAGATCTCGCCCTTCGCCGGGCAGTCGAGCACGCCGGCAAGCGTGCGGCCGTTCTCGACCACCGCGACACTGACGCACCATGTGGGCAAGCCCTCGAGGAAGCCGCGCGTGCCGTCGATCGGATCGACGACGAAGGTGCGGCGCGCGATAAGCCTTACCGGGTCGTCGACGGTTTCCTCCGACAGCCAGCCATAGTCCGGCCGGGCCGCCAGCAAGGTTTCGCGCAGATATTTGTCGGCGGCGTGATCGGCTTCGCTGACCGGCGAGGTGCCGCCCTTCATCCACACCTGCGGATTGTTGTTGAAGTACTGCATGGCGATGAGCCCTGCTTCGCGGGCAGCGTCGCGCAGCAGCTGCAGGTCTTCAGTAGCGCCGGCCGAGACGGCCGGATCAAGCTCCGGCAAGGGTCATTCCTTCGATCAAAAGCGTGGGCGCGGCAGTGCCGAAATTGCGATCGAGATCGCTCGCCGGAACCATGTTGAGGAACATGGTTTTCAAATTGGAGGCGATGGTCACCTCGGCGACGGGATAGGCCAGCTCGCCGTTTTCGATCCAGAAGCCGGAAGCGCCGCGGCTATATTCGCCCGTCACCATGTCGACGCCCTGGCCGAACACTTCGGTGACGTAGAAGCCGGTCTTGAGCGACTTGATCAGCTCTTCCGGCGTCCGTTCGCCAGGCTCGATTGCAAGATTGGTCGATGACGGCGAGACCGACGAGCCGTTGCGCGAGCCGCGCCCATTTGTGACGAGGCCGAGTTCCCGAGCCGCGGAAGTCGACAGGAACCAGTGGTTGAGCACGCCCTTGTCGACCATGAACAGTTTTTCGCCCTCGACGCCTTCGCCGTCGAACGGGCGCGAGGCCTGGCCGCGGCGCCGGAGCGGCTCGTCGGTGACGGTAATTGCGGCCGAAGCCACCTTCTTGCCCATCATGTCGCGCAGAAAGCTGGTCTTGCGCGCCACTGCGGCGCCATTGATGGCACCGGCGAGATGGCCGGCAATGCCGCGCGCCACGCGCGGATCGAACACCACGTCGACCGGCCCGGTCGCAGCCTTGCGCGCGCCAATACGGCGTACAGCGCGCTCGCCGGCCTTGCGGCCGATGTCTTCCGGCGCGTCGAGATCGGAAAAATGCTGGCGCGAAGAGAATTCGTAATCGCGCTCCATGCCGGTGCCCTCGCCGGCGATCACGCTGGTCGAGCGCGAAAAGCGCGACGCGACATAATGGCCGACAAACCCATGCGAAGTGGCGAGCACAAGGCCGCCCAGCCCGGCACTGGCGCTACTGCCGGCCGAATTGGTGACGCCCTTGACGGCAAGCGCCGCCGCCTCGGCGGCAAGGGCTGCTTCCTTCAACTGGTCGGCCGATACCTGAGTGGCGTCGAACAGATCGAGGTCGCGCGGCGTCTTGACCAGCAAGGCCGGATCGGCGAGACCCTGATAGGGATCTTCGGGCGACACTTTGGCCATGGCGACGGCACGCTCGGCCAGCATATTGGGGTCGGATGCCGCCGTTGCCGAAACGCTCGCTACCCGCTTGCCGACGAAGACACGCAGCGAGACGTCTTCGCTCTCGGACGCCTCTGTGCCTTCGACCTTGCCGAGCCGCACCGACACGCCGGTCGAACGGCCGCGCACCGCAACCGCATCCGCCGCATCGGCGCCGGCCCGTTTGGCAGCCTCGACCAGGGCTGCGACGCGATCGGTCAGTTTCGCTGCGTCGAGCGTATCGGTCATGCGCATGATCCTGTTATTTCCGGCCGGCTGAGGGGCAGCCGTTGCTGCACCATCTATTGTCCCGGTGCGGCTTCTGCAATGGGAGAAGCGGACAATCAGGGGGCATCCAGCCCAGGTCGGTGCGACTCCTGATCGCAACCCGACGGCGAAATGTTCGATCGATCAGGCGCGGAAGCGATCAGCCGAAAACGCCGCGAGACGCGCTGGATCGCCGCGTCCAGCGATCAGTTCGGCGACCAGGCGCGCGGTGATCGGCGCGAGTGTCAGGCCGAGATGACCATGACCGAAGGCATGGATCACCCTGGAGCTGCCGCGCGACGGACCGATGACGGGCCGGGAATCGGTGACATTCATCGAGTCCGGGAAGTACAGACCGCTGGCCCCGGTCGCGGGCAGGCCGGGCTCCAGCGCGGCCACCGCTTCCGGCATCAGAACCTCTTGATGGACGCCAAACCCGGCGCGCAGCGCCCTGCCCCCAGCGGCCTTGGCGAAATCGCTCTCGCGACGATACAAGTAGAGACAGCCGTGGAGCGCGGCAAGTCTGCCAGGTCAGCGTCCGCCACCACCTCCTCCCAGGCGGGCAAGGCCTCGGCCAGCAGACCGGCGAGCGCCAGCGCATTGGCGCGGGTGGCCGCCGGAAGCGATTGCCGCACGAATTGGAGGCATTGAAAGAGTGCCGCCGGAGCAGGCGATCTTCCTGCAGGTGTTCATGCCCACATTCTTCGTCGCCGCGGTGGAGACGCTGGCCACGCTGATACTGGGCTTCCCCCTCGCCTGCCTCATCGCCTCCGTGCCCAAGGGCCTCGCATGGTGATCCTGTTTCTCCTCGTGCCGATCCTCGTTCCGGTTCCCTTGTCGTTCAACAGCGGCGCCTTCTTCATCTTTCCGCTGGAGGGGATTTCGACGCGCTGGTACGCGGTCGTGCTCGGCACCCAACGCTGGCAATCGGCGATCGGGAACAGCCTGATCGTTGCGTTCGGGACGACGCTGGTCGCGACGACACTCGGCACGTTTGCAGCGATTGCGCTTTCCGACGAAAAGTTTCCCGGCCGCCGCATCGTCATGCCGCTGCTGCTGTCGCCGCTGATCGTGCCGGTGGTGATCACCGCCGTTGGCTCATAGCGTGTGCGGCAGTCAGCCTGTAGAGTTGGGATCGGCTGGATCCACCCACGGGCGGCCCAATCGTGTCACCATCGCCGCGTACCCGACGGCACCTGCCGCCCAAAGAAAGATGCCAAGCTCTTTGACGGCGTCTTCGGCGATGTCGACCGCCGAATCCGGGGTTGGAAACAGCTCTCCCAACTGGTCGATGGCTGCTGACATCGCGAGTAGGAAGCCTGCGGCCACAAATACGATCGTGCCCTCAAATGTCTTCCGTCGCAGCCGAAAGAACCAGAACAACCCGGCGACGGCATAGGCAATCATGGGAACAATCTCTGGTATCGCAACAACGGGCAGCACGTCCTCATGGATCAACAACAGGTCATCGAGGCCCAAGACCAGGGTAAGGCCGCCGAGAAAAGTGCAATCCCATCGGCGCGTGAGCCGACCAGCAAACAGGGTCGCAGCGCCGGTGCCGATCCATAATGAGGCACCCAGAGACGAAATCCACCCCGTATAGAAGCCGACGTCGGCGGCTGCAGATGGATCTCGATAGAAGATCGTAGCGTCCAGACCAAGAATTTGCGCGACGAACAGCGCGGCCAAGAGCATCACAACGTTAATCGCTGCGGCCGCAAGTATGACCAAGCGCCAGGACATTGTCCATTCGCCGCCATGCTTTGCGTCCAGCGCATTCTTGTCTGGCATTGTGCCCAGGCCCATTCTGAGTACGATGGCCGCTAGCTCCGCTGCGCCGCGAACTCCGCCAGCACTATGCCGGGCCATCATGATCGCGGCAACACACGGAACGGTTGCAGCGCTTCGCCATGACCAGTCGTCGTGGTGCAGTTCCTGGCCAGTGGCAACGGCCGCGCGAAAAGCTCTCCCGGCAATCACCGCCGCCGGCACGCTATGATGGGTCTGTCGATGTTCGTCGTCGCTAATCTTCTAGCCGACGGAGCCAGCGGCGGCCTGGCCTGACATGTAATTGGTCCAAATCTGACGCGTCGGTCAGCCCAACCTATCGTCAGGGACCAGTCACCGGCGTCCAGATCACGTCGTCGAGCCTGAGCGCGCCGGTGGCGAGCATTACCAGCCGGTCGAAGCCGAGCGCGGCGCCGCTCGCCTGCGGCATGATGGCGAGCGCGGCGAGGAAATCCTCGTCGATCGGGTAGCGTTCGCCATAGACGCGCTGCTTCTCGTCCATCTCGGCGGCAAAGCGCCGGCGCTGCTCGGCCGGATCGGTCAATTCGCCAAAGGCGTTGGCGAGCTCGACGCCGCAGCAATAGAGCTCGAAGCGCTCGGCGGTGCGTGGATCGTCGGCGCTCGGCCGGGCCAATGCCGCCTCCGAGATCGGGTAGCCGTAGAGGATTGTGGCACACCCCTGCCCCAGCGCCGGTTCGATTTTTTCGACCATCACCCGGCTGAACAGGTCGGCCCAATTGTCGTCGGGCGCGGTCCGCAATTCGGCCTGGACCAGGGCGGCATGCAAGCCCTCGCGGTCGGTGCTGCCGTCGGCTGCTACCGTCGCCAGCAGATCGATGCCGGCATGGCGCATGAAGGCCTCGGCGACGCTCAACCGTTCCGGCTCGGCAAACGGGTCGGCCTCGCGGCCGCGGAAGCTAAGACGCTTTGCGCCCGCCCGTTCGGCCGCCAGCGCGACGAGCTCGGCGCAATCGCGCATCAGGCTCTCATAGGTCTCGCCGACGCGGTACCATTCGAGCATGGTGAACTCAGGATGGTGCAAGGGGCCGCGCTCGCGGTTGCGCCACACAGCCCCGAGGCTGAAGATGCGCTCTTCGCCGGCGGTAAGCAGCTTCTTGCAGGCGAATTCCGGCGAGGTATGGAGATAGAGCGGCTGGCGCTGCCCGTCCGGCCCGATCGCCTCGGTGGCAAAGGCCGACAGGTGCGCTTCATTGCCGGGCGAGACCTGCAGGGCCGATGTCTCCACCTCGACGAAGTCGCGGCGGGCGAACCAGTCGCGCATGCCAGCGGCAATGGCGTTGCGCAGAATCAGCCGCGGCCGGCGGTCGGCGTGGACATGCGGCGTCCACCACGGCGAAGCGGCGGTCATCGGCTTCAGGGGAATTGCACAGAGGGCTGGCGATTGCGGCCAAGATGCGCTAGGCCGCACGCAACGGCCTCTCCAGCCGATTTGCGCCAACAAATTTTATCAGGATGGAAACCCGTGAAGGTCATCGCCAGCTCCTTACGCAAAGGCAACGTCGTCGAAAAGGACGGCAAGCTTTATGTGATCCTCTTTGCCGAAAACATTCATCCTGGCAAGGGTACGCCGGTCACCCAGCTCGACATGCGGCGTATCTCCGACGGGGTAAAGGTTTCCGAGCGTTACCGCACCACAGAGCAGGTCGAGCGCGCCTATGTCGAGGAGCGCGAGCACACGTTCCTCTACCGTGACGGCGAAGGCTTTCACTTCATGAATCCGGAGACTTACGACCAGGTCGCGGTGCCGGAAAGCGTGGTCGGCGACATGGCGCCCTATCTGGTGGAAGGCATGCCGGTGCAGATCTCGCAATACAACAACATCGCCATCTCGCTGGTACTGCCGCAGCGCGCCAC
The DNA here is from genome assembly GCF_040319475.1 of Mesorhizobium sp. M0904. Lineage (NCBI taxonomy): Bacteria > Pseudomonadati > Pseudomonadota > Alphaproteobacteria > Hyphomicrobiales > Phyllobacteriaceae > Mesorhizobium > Mesorhizobium sp. M0904. Next base: position 44,262 of record NZ_JAMYOC010000025.1, read on the forward strand.
TTTCGAGGTGGTCGAGACCGAGCCGGTGACCAAGGGCCAGACGGCGTCCTCGTCCTACAAGCCGGCAACGCTGTCCAACGGCGTGCGTACCCTGGTGCCGCCACACATCAGCGCTGGCACCCGCGTGGTGGTGATGACCGCCGATGGCGCCTATGTCGAGCGCGCGAAGGATTGAGGCGCGAGGCCTGAAACGCCTCGCCGAACGCGTCGAGGCTGCCGGTCATCGTCAACCGCTTTGTGGCAGGGGCTTTCGAGCATTGGGACGCTTTACGCGGACCGAAGCGTCAACGCCCTGCCAGTTCTTTCCTATTGCACGACGCCAGCGGGCAATCTCTGAGCCTCGAGCAACGCCGACCGTCCCTTTCGCCAGGTGCCAGGTGGAATGCCGACGAACTTTTTGAAGGCGCGATTGAAGGCGGCTTCCGACTCGTAGCCGACCTCGGCACCCGCTTGCGCGATGCTCATTTCAGGGCGTTCGAGCAAGCGTCCTGCCAGTTGTAGACGCCAGCGAGCAAGATAGTGCATGGGCGAAACCCCGACATAGTGGGTAAAGCGGCTCGCAAACGCCGTGCGCGAGAGCCCTACTTCGCGGGCGAGCCGGTCCAATGTCCATTCCTCCCCGGGGCGAGCGTGGATGAGCCGGAGCGCCTCGCCGACATGTGGATCCCGTAGGCCTGACAGCCAGCCGCGCGAATCGTCGGGCAGGGTCTCGAGATGGCGGCGGATGATCTCGACAAACATCAGCTCGCTCAGCTTGGCGAGTATCGTCTCACAGCCCGCCCGCCCACTGCCACCTTCTGCCAGCGCCAGCCGAAAAAGGTCGATAACCCAGCTGCTTCCATCGGCGGGCTTGCGGGCGCACAGGATGGCCGGCAATGCGGCCAGGAGAGGATTGAAGGGACGTGCATCGCAGCCAAGATACCCGCAAATGAACCGGGTCCGCTCGTCTCCCCCGCCACCATGGATCACCGCAAACGGCAGGCTCTCGTCTATCGGCCGATAATACATCGCCATATTGGGTTCGCCCCGCGCCCCCGGCGAGGAGCTCAACACGTTCGGAACACCACCGGGGAAGACAACGACATCACCGGCGTTCACGAGCACCGGGGGCACCGAATCGTCTCCCAGCGCGGCCCAGCACGAGCCCGACATCACGGCATGAAAAGAAATGATGTGCTCTGCCTCCGGCATGATGGCGGCGGCAATGTCGGCCGTGCCCGGCGACTCGCCAACCCAGGGAGAGCTGGCGTCAACGTCGAAATAGATCGCACCGGTGAGGCGAACGGCTCGGAGCACATCGGAAAGGACATCCATGCACTACACCTCCGGAAACGATCGGCTACTCCCTTTGACAACGAGTTTTTCCGCCAGGCATCTCGAACTATCCGGCAATATGGCCGCCCGAGCAACTATCCATCCGGTCTAATCCTACTCTGAACGATCGGGCAACAGAAATGGACGATGTGACATTTGCGGGAACAGCGGACGGGATTAGCGTTTCATCGGCCGGCCGACAGGTCCAATAACAGGGAGGAATGTCATGAACGATGAAGACATCACCAAATTCGCAGCAAGCCTGCGAGGCGAAGTCATCCGCGCCGGCGACGCCCGCTATGACGAGGCCCGCAAGCTCTACAACGGCATGATCGACAAGCGGCCGCTGATCATCGCCCGCTGTGTCGACGTCGCCGACGTAATCACAGCGGTGAATTTCGGCCGCGACAACAATTTGCTGGTTGCGGTACGTGGCGGCGGCCATAATGGACCAGGATTGGGGAGCTGCGACGACGGTCTGGTGATCGACCTGTCGGCGATGAACGGCGTGCGCGTCGATCCGGATGCCCGCACGGCGCGGGTAGGCCCGGGCTGCACTCAGGGCGACCTCGACCATGCCACCCATGCCTTTGGCCTGGCCGTACCGGCGGGCATCATCTCGACCACCGGGGTCGCCGGACTGACGCTGAGCGGCGGCCATGGCTATCTGACGCGCAAATATGGCCTGACCATCGATAATCTGGTCGAGGCCGATGTCGTGCTTGCCGACGGAAGCTTCGTCACCGCCAGCAAGGAACGGAACCCCAACCTGTTCTGGGCGCTTCGCGGCGGCGGCGGCAATTTCGGCATCGTTACCAGCTTTGTGTTCAGGCTCCACCGGGTCAGCATGGTCTTTGCGGGGCCGATCGCATGGGATCAGCGCCACGCCCGCACCATCATGCAGCATTATCGCGAGTTCCTGCCGAACGCGCCCGAAGAACTCGGGATCTTCCTCGGGCTCAAGACCGTCCTGTCGAGCGCACCCTTCCCGGAAGAGTTTTGGGGACAGCGGATGTGTCTGCTGATGTGCTGCTACAACGGCCCGGAGGAAAAGGGCAGAGAGGCGCTGGCCCCGCTGCTCGATGCGCTGCCCGCGCCCTGGTTCAACTGGATGGGAACGATGCCCTATCCCGCGGTGCAGAGCATGTTCGATGGGCTCTACCCGAAGGGAATGCAGTGGTACTGGCGGGGCGATTTCGTCAAGACGCTGTCCGACGAGGCGATCGACGCCCATCTCGAGCAGGCGGCGAAGACGCCGAGCGAGCTATCGCTCATGCATCTCTACCCGATCGATGGTGCGGTCCATCGCGTCGGCAAAGACGAGACACCCTGGAATTACCGTGATGCGACCTGGTCGATGGTCATCGCCGGGATCGATCCGGACCCACAGAAAGCGGGCCCGGTGACGCGCTGGACCAAGGCCTACTGGGAGGCCGTGCATCCATTCGATCTGGGTGGCGCCTACCTGAACTTCATGATGGATGACGAGGGCGATGCAAGGCTCAAGGCGGCTTATGGCGACAACTATGAGCGCCTGGCTACGCTGAAGAAGAAATACGACCCGAACAACCTCTTCCGGGTGAACCAAAACATTCGACCGGCTGCTTGACGGCGGCGACCGGCCAGGCCGGCAAGTGTCGTACCGGCTGCGGGCCAGCTGAGGCTTGGCCGGTACGATAAGGCGGCCGGTTAGGGCGCTCGCTGGCCTGCCAGCGGGACACTCGGCCGCGCTCGCCGACCGTGTTCCATGAGCGATGTCCGGCATGCGTCAAAAGCGGTCGGCCCGCACCCTTAGGGTCACCCGTAGCCCCGCTTTAACCGACAAGTCCGGGAGAGTAGGCCTCGCGGTCAACGCGTTATGCCTCAACGACTGCTTCTCGCCAGCCCGATCGCGCCGGCAGCCACCGATAGTTTACGCCTCGATGTGGACGTCCGACCTCACGACGACATCCTCCAAGTGCTTATCGAGAACCGGTACTCCCTCCAGAACTAGATAAATTAGCAGTTTCTTAAGTGCCTTTGGAACTTTGTAGCTTTCGTTCCATTTTCAACCGCATGCGAGAGTCTGTGGTCCACGACCCTGGAATGACGGTGAACAGGTCACCGCCTCGCTACTCGCTGGTCCTGCCCGTATACAATGAAGAACAGGTGCTTCCTCGGCTGATCGAGCGGATCAGTTCGCTTATCGGCCGGCTGGACGGCGAAACGGAGGCCATCTTCGTCGATGACGGAAGCCTCGATGGAAGCGTCGAATACCTCCAAAAGGTGGTTGCCGCCGAGCCGCGCTTTCGGCTGATCGAATTTTCCCGCAATTTCGGTCACCAGGTGGCGATTACCGCCGGTATGGACGCCGCTGCGGGCGATGCCGTCATCGTCATGGATGCAGACCTGCAGGACCCGCCGGAAGTCGTTCTCGACCTGGTGGCAAAGTGGAAGGAAGGCTTCGAGATCGTCTATGCCCGCCGAGTCAAGCGCGAGGGCGAATCCTGGTTCAAGCGCTTTACGGCAAGTCTTTTTTATCGCCTGCTGGAGAAAATGACGTCGGTCGATATTCCGCGCGACGTCGGCGACTTCCGCCTGGTCGGCCGCAAGGCGCTGGAAACCTTCAAGCATATGCCCGAACATGACCGCTTCGTCAGGGGCATGTTCGGCTGGATGGGCTTCAAGCAGACGGCAGTGCCATTTGAGCGCCACGCCCGAACCCTGGGCCAGACCAAATACCCATTCTGGAAGATGATGCACCTTGCGGTTCACGGCATCGTTAGTTTCTCCGAGAAGCCGTTGCGCCTGGCCCTCTGGGGCGGATTGGCCATTTCCGCGCTTGCGGTGGTCTTTGGTGCCTACGCCATCTTTGCCTGGTTTTTTGAAACCGGCATCATTGCCGGCTGGACATCAACCGTGGTGATCGTGTCGCTCCTGTGCGGCATCAACCTTTTCATGACCGGCGTGGTCGGACTCTATGTCGGCAGCATCCACGCCGAGGTGAAACGCCGCCCGCTGTATGTGATCGATCGGCTCACCGGCTTCGACGAGGCGATGCGTGCCGTCTCTGGTGAGCGCCGCCGATCGTTTCACAAGCCCAGGAGTGGAGTCCCCGCCAATGGGCGAACTCTTCGACAGCTATAATTCCAACTATGGCGAGGCGGTCGAAGGGTCCATCCGGTTTTCCGGACTCAGGCACGACTTCTTCCTTGTCGCCAAGGCGGACCTGCTGCGGCGTCTGCTCGTCGAGCGAAAGCTTGGACAGGGTGGGGCGACCGTAAGGGCGCTGGATGTCGGCTGCGGCGTCGGTTCGCTCCACCCCTACCTCGAAGGTGCTTTCGACAGCCTGGATGGCTGCGACGTCTCGCAAGAATCGATCTTGCGTGCCAGCCAAGACAATTCGCGTGTGGCCTACAGGACCTGCAGCACGCAGCGGCTGCCTTATGAGGACGGCACGTTCGATCTGGCTTTCGCCAGCTGCGTCGTCCATCATGTCTCGCCCGCTGTCTGGCTGGATTTCTTCCTGGAACTGCGCCGCGTCGTGCGGCCGGGCGGCGTCGCCTGCATCATCGAGCACAATCCCTACAATCCACTGACGCGTCTTGCGGTGTTTCGGTGTCCGTTCGATCACGAGGCAGTCCTGCTCAACGCCGCTAAAGCAAGGTCCCTTTTTCAGGAAACAGGCTTCAGGGACATCCGCTCCGAGCATTTTCTGCTGCTACCCTCGGCAACGCCCTTGGCCAAAAAGGTCGAGCGCCTGCTTTCCGCCCTGCCGCTTGGAGCGCAGTATGCGTGCAGTGCGCATGTCTGAGCGCCGTTCGACCGGCGACGCTGGGCTGAGGCTGCTGGCGCGCTTCGGGTCGGTCGGCATTGCTGCAACGATCCTATATGCAGTGATGGCCACCGCTTTGGTCAAATGGCAACGGTTCGGCCTCTCGCCGGTCGGTGCCTCGCTCGCGGCTTATACCGCTGCCGCCCTGTTTTCTTATCTCGCGCATAAGTTCGTGACCTTCGCGTCGAGCGGATCGCATCGATCGGAGGCTCCGCGTTTTCTGTTGTTGACGGCGACAGGCTTCGCCGTTGCCTACGCGGCGCCGGCACTTTTGACCGCGAAATTCGGCCTTCGACCGATCATCGCCATCCTGGTTACATGCTTGCTTGTTCCGGCGGTCAATCTTCTCATGCTCGACCGCTGGGTTTTCGCGCAGCGAAGACGCGGCCAGCAGCGTGATCGCCTGCCCTAATCCGCCTCAATGGGATCGAGCCGGAGCGACAACAATTTGATGGAGCGCTTGTAGATGTTGCTGGCGGCCGGACTTGGCGGAATGCCGTCGAGGTAGTCGAAAGCGATGTCGAGTGTTTTAGCCTCGGCGAGAGCCGCCGGTGGGATAACGAACGAGACCGTTCGTGGCTCTTTGCCGGACAGCGTGACCGCATGCGCCCGAACGCGGTTTACCGAGATCACGACCCTTTGCGTGACCTGTGGCGGGCGAATGACGGCGGCCATTTGCAGCGTAGCCGTCAGGCCGTCGCGGAGCGGCGGTATCTTCAGGCGAAGCCGCGAGGTCTCGCCCAGCGAATGGGTGCCGTCGGCTACCGGTCCCGACCAGCCGCAGACCCTCATGCCGGCTGCCTTTTTGGCTCCGTCGGACCGGAACGACACCGTCTGGCCAAGGGTGTAGCTGCCGACCGCATCGCGATTGAGGCAGGTTGTCATCCAGTCGATGTAATAGGCGCGATAGTCGGCATTGACGTTTGGATTGACAGCAAGCGCAAGGATGATGACTTCCGCCCCGGCCAGAACCGCCGCCAGCGTGTAGCCGCCAAGCGAGGCCGCGCGCCGATGCGGGCCCGGAGTGCTAGACCAGGGCAAGATAGCCCCCGATCCATGCCACCGTCATGAAATAGCAGGCGCCAAGGAAGAGACCCAGAGCCGAAAGAAAAGTCAGCTTCGACGCCGACAACAACGTGGTCAGCAACATTGTCAGAGGCGCAAGCCCAATGACGTATCTGACCATGGAGGCCAGGTTCGTGATCAGCGGCAGGATGATGCAGCAGGCGCAGAACAGCGCGGCGCCATATTGCCTGCGAACCGCCAGAACCGCCGATAATGCCAGTCCTATGAGTGCGGCGAGCGCGCTCCATTGCGGCGCCGTAGGCAGCCATCCAGTCGTCGGAACGGCCGAGAGTCCATCCCATATGAAGGCGAGCGGATTGCCCGCCACCCGTCCAAACGCGCGCTGGACGTGCAGGAAGGCAAAGCCGTCCCCGACCGTCAGATAGAGGAACAGGATGTAGGCGAACAAGCCGGCAGGCGAGATGAGAATTGCAACGAGCAGATCCGGTCGGCCAAGCACCCAACGTGGGAACGAAAGCGCCGATCCGCCCTTTGCGCGGTAATCCCTGAACATCTGAATGACGGTCGCAAATACAACAAGCACTCCGACGAGCCTGGTTGCCGACAGCAGAGCCGATGACAGCCCCGCGGTCAGATAGCTGGAGCGTTTGAGTGCCAGAAAAACGCACGACGTCAGGAGCACGAAAAGAGGTTCGGTCAGGAAAGTCGTGAAGTGAAAGGAGAACGGGCCGCTGAGCAGAAAGGCGCAATACAGCACATAAGCGCGCATGTTCTTCTCGAGCAGCGGCCACGCCACCAGACAGGCCGCGTAGCTGCACGCAATCGATGCGATCGACGCGAGCAGTATCGTCGGCAAAGGGAAAACAGACCGGATTGCCGCCACCAGCATCGGATAGAGCGGAAAGAAGCCCCAGCGTCCGACATTGCTCTGGCCTGGAATGGGAAAGCGCTCATAACCGTGTTCGGAAATGTCGACATACCACGCGCAATCCCACCGGCAGAGCGCCTGGGCATAGGCTGCGAAGCCTGGTTCCGCCGAGATCGAGGCAAATGCCGCATAGCGAATGGCCAGTCCACTGACGGCGAACAGCAACGGCACCGCCACGACGGCGACCGCAATATGGCGACCGCCGGGACGCGCGACAGCTTCGAGCGCCAAAATCTGCCTCCACCCGTTCAAGTGGCTGGCGCCACTCAAAGCTAGATGACGCGCGCCCGGGCGAATTCAAGGCATGCAACGCGGCTCAAAAATTGGCGATATCGCCTATCCGGCGTCCCCCCAGACCAGCATCTCGCCGCATCACGTTGAAATGGGTTCAGTCGACGCTTTTAACCCGTCGCGTAGGTATTTGTGCAGTCAAGCTGTTGGACATGACAGTTCGAATCCCGATACCGCGCGGGTGTACTCGGCCCTTGAGAATCCTTCAGCCTTCGGCAACATGGCGGCAAGGCTGAGAGCATGAGGATGAGCAAGGTCATTTCCGCCGCATCACGGCGTTCGCCACGCAAGACACCGATGGCGCTGACCGAGGCACTGGTCGCCCGCACCTTGCGTGCGGTCGAGGATGCCGGGCCGACGCCGGGCATGGTCTACATGACCGATGCCGATTACGCGCGCATTCGCGACGAGGTGCTAGCCGGCGCGCCGGCCGGGCCGGTGAAGCTGTTCGCCTATGGCTCGCTGCTGTGGAAGCCGGCCGGCGAGGTCAGGGGTGGCGAACGGGCCGTGGCGACGGGCTGGCACCGTTCGTTCTGTTTTACGGTGCAGCGCTTCAGGGGCACCGTCGAGCAGCCCGGCCTGATGATGGCGCTCGACCGCGGCGGCCAATGCCAGGGCATGGTGTTCGAGATCGCCGAGCCCGTGGCGGCCAATCTCGAAGCGCTGCTGCGCCGCGAGATGACCATCCTGCCCTCCGTCAACGTGCCGCGCTGGCTGCAGGTCAGGACAGCCGACGGCACAGGCCAAGCGCTTGGTTTCGTTGTCGATCCCGCCAATCCGCGCTATGCAGGCAAGCTCGAAAAGCGAGCGATAGCGGCGACCCTGGCCACGGCCGTCGGCCATTGGGGTTCGGGCGCCGAATATCTGTTCGAGACCATTCGCCATCTCGACGCCTGCGGCATCCGCGACCGCAATCTCTGGCAGTTGCAGGAACTTGTGGCCGAGGAGATCGGTCGGGCGCCGTCGGGCTTCATTCGTCCCTGAGCCAGACCAGCATCTCGCCGGGGTCGCGGTTGTCCCAGGCGAAATACGGCACGGCGGTGAGCTTCGCGTCCTCGACCGCCGGCGGTTCGGTGCGGTAGAGCCCCTCTTCCCAATTTTCGAAAGCCTCCTTTTTGGCAATCGCCGAAAGTGTCACAACGCCGCCCAGAAGGTTCAGCTGCTGATGCGCCTCGATGTCGGCCGTGCGCGGCAGAGCGATGCGATGCAGCTGGCTGGAATTGTCGGTCTCCTCGACGCAGTAGATCAGCGGGCCGCGCGCCAGTGCGACACGGCCGATATCCTGCCGCACCTGCGGATTGGCGTAGAGGCGGTCGACGGCCATTTCGAGGTCGAGCTCGACGCGGTCGCCCTTGCGCCATTCGCGGCGGATCGCGGCATAGCCGTCGCTGCTGATGGCAGCCAGATCGACATCGGCGCCGTTGACCTTGAGCGCTGCCTTGCGGCACCAGGCCGGCAAGCGCAGGTGCAAAGTGAACTCGGTCGGAGCTTCCGGTTCGACAGAGATCGAGACCGCGCCGTCCCATGGATAGTTACTGGTCTGGGTGAGCTCTATTTGCCGGCCCGCGATATCGAAACGAGCCGTGCCGTTTCCATAGAGATGGACGGCGAGTGCGTCGTCCGACAGGCCGTAGAAATAGCTGCCGATCGAGGCGACCATGCGCCCGACATTGGGCGGGCAGCACGGGCAGCGGTGCCATTTCCAGCGGTGGTGGGTGCCGCGGCTTTCGAGCGGATTTTCGTAGAAGAACAGCGAGCCGTCGAGCGACAGGCCCGAGATCGAGCCGTTGTAGAGCGCCCGCTCCATGATGTCGGCGTAGCGCGCATTGGGACCCATGCCGAGCATGCGGCTTGCCCAAAACACCAGGCCGACCGAAGCACAGGTTTCGGCATAGGCGGTGTCGTTGGGCAGGTCGTAATCGGCGGTAAAACCCTCATTGTGCGAGGACGGGCCGAGGCCGCCGGTGACGTAGAGGTTCTTGGTCATGAGATCGTCCCACAGCCGGTCGAGCGCCACGCGCAGCGTGTCGTCGCCATATTCGGTGGCGATGTCGGCCATCCCCGAAAAGAGATACATCGCCCGCACCGCATGGCCGACGACCTTGTCCTGCTCGCGCACCGGCTTGTGCGACTGGTTGTATTCGTAAGTCTTGAAATGATAGGCCTTGGGGTCGGCGCCGCGGGCGCGCGCCTCCTCGTCGAAATAATGCGGCTCAACCCCGCGCTGGTCGATGAAGTACTTTGCGAGGTCCATATACCGTTGCCCGCCGGTCACCCGCGCCAGCTTGACCAGCGCCAGCTCGATCTCCTCGTGGCCGCAATAGCCCTTCTTCTTGCCGGGCTCGGGACCGAACGTCTCGGCGATGTGGTCGACATAACGGCACATGATGTCGAGCAGCTTCCGCTTGCCCGTGGCCTGGTAATAGGCGACGGCGCCTTCGATCAGGTGGCCGGCGCAATAGAGCTCGTGGCAATCGCGCAGATTGGTCCAGCGCAGGCCCGGCTGGATGCGCTGGTACCAGCTCGACAGATAGCCGTCGGGCTGCTGCAGCTTGCCGTACATGTCGATGACGGCATCGATCTTCTTCTCGAGCTCGTCGTTGCGGCGGCGGTAGAGCGAATAGGCGGCGGTCTCGATGGTCTTGCCCCAATCGCTGTCCCAGAACATCTGCGTCGTCACCGTCGATCCGGTGAACTCGTTGCCGGCAGTGGCCGCCTCGTCCGGTGAAGGTGAGTGGAACGGAATGACGACGCCCGGGGATGGCCGGTCCGGATCGATCTGCTCGAGCATGCGCGCCTCGACGCAGCGGTCATAGAGGATGCCGGCGGTCTTCGAGGCGACGGCATCGACGCGGTCGCCCCAGAAGCCGCGCACATCGACCTGCGGCACGGGCAGCGGGCGGAAGGCGAGTTTCGGCTTGGCGCCCTGACTGGCGGATTGCGATGCGGTCATCAATTTACTCCGGTTCGATTTCTTGTGGTCACTTCACGGCCCCTGCCATCAGGCCGCGGATGTAGAAGCGCTGCAGCAAAAGGAAGAGCACCAGGCACGGCACCATCATGACGGTGACGCCGGCCTGCACGGCGCCCCAGTCGATGGCGCCGAAGCGGCCGGACTGCAGCGCGGTCATCATGATCGGCAGCGTGAATTTCGACTGGTCTGTCATCAGCACCAGCGCCGCCAGAAACTCGTTCCAGGCGCCGAGGAAGGCGAACAGCGCGATGGTGACGATGCCCGGCCAGACCAGCGGCAGCATCACCCTCAACAGCATGGTGACATTGTTGGCGCCGTCCATGCGGGCGGCCTCCTCGATCTCGCGCGGCACCGCGTCGAAGGCGTTGCGCATCATGAAGATCGAGAACGGCAGCTGCAGCGTGACGTAGACGCAGACCAGCCCGGTCAGCGTGTTGTGCAGGCCGATTTTTGTCAGCACCAGGAAGATCGGCGTCAGGATCGACTGGAACGGGATCATGATCGTCGACAGGATGACGACGAACAGCAGGTTCTTCAGCGGAAAGCGGAAGCGCGAGAAACCGTAGCCGGCGAGCACGCTGACGATCACCGACAGCACCACCGTCATCACCGAGACATAGATGCTGTTTTGCGCCGGCAGCCAGAGGCCATCGCCGAAGGTGTTGAGCGTGGCGTAGTTCTCGAGCGAAAAACCGGTTGTCGGCCACGGCGGCAGCGGCGGCTGGCGCGCTTCCTGCGCCGGCTTGAACGCCGAAAGCACCGTCCAGGCGATCGGCGCCAGGAACAGTATCGACGCGATGATGCCGGTCGAGTGCTCGGCAATCTGCATGCCGATGCGGCGTTTGCGGCTCCTTGCCTGCGCCATCAGTCGACCCCCTCGGGATTGCGCAGCAGCCGCAGCTGGATGAGGCTGAGCGCCACCAGGATGACCAGCAGGACCATCGAAAGTGCCGCGCCATAGCCGAGCTTGAACGACACGAAGGACTGGTTGAAGATCCAGTAGACGGCGGTCAGCGTCTGGTTGCGCGGGCCGCCGCGCAGGATGATGTAGAACTGGTCGAAGGCGAGGATCGAGCCGGCCACCGACAGGATCAGCGCCAGCGCCAGCGTGCGGCGCATCAAGGGCAAGGTAATCGCCCGGAACCGCGCGAATGGCCCTGCCCCGTCGATCATCGCCGCTTCCTGCAGATCCGGCGGGATCGATTGCAGGCCGGTCATCAGGATGATCATGGTGAAGCCCGCCACCTTCCACACCACCATGGCGATGATCGACCAGAAGGCCGGCTGGAAGGTCGCCAAAAGGTTGAATTTCTTCTCGGTCAGGCCAAGCTCGAAGGCGGCCGGGCTGAACAGGCCGGAATCGACATTGAGCAGCCATGACCAGAGCAGGCTGGCCGAAGCGAAGCCGATCACCGCCGGCATGAAGAAGGACGTGCGGTAGAAGCCGGTCAGCTGCCGCGGCCTTTCGATGAACAGCGCCAGCGGGAAGGCGACGGCGAAGATCGCGATAGTCACCACCACCGTGTAGTAGCCGGTGAACTTCAGCGCGTTCCAGAAGCGGGTGTCGCGCAGGATCGCCCAGTAATTGTCGAGGCCGATAAAGCTATGCGCGCCCATCAGCGGCCAGTTGTGCAGCGACATCCAGGCGGTCATGCAAAGCGGCACGATGAAGAAGACGACGACAAGCGCAACGGCCGGCGCGACATAGAGCAGGCCGATCCACTGCCGGCGGCCGGCGCCAACCTGTTTGTATGCGCGCGCTGGCGCGGCGGTGGTTGCTGTGATGGTGGTCATGCCTGTTTTTCCATTGGCGGGACGTCCCCCTCCCCCTTGAGGGGAGGGTCCGGCCGAAGGCCGGGGGTGGGGTCCTCCGCGAAGCGCGCCGACATCAAAAGAGCGTCGAGCACTGCCGCAACGACCCCACCCGGACCTGCGGTCCGACCTCCCCTCGAGGGGGAGGTTAAGGGGCTCCCGGGGGTGGGGTCCTCCGCGAAGAGCGCCGACGTTTCTTTCTGTCGAGCACTGCCGCAACGACCCCACCCGGACCTGCGGTCCGACCTCCCCTCGAGGGGGAGGTGGGCGCCGGCGCTTACTTCTGCGGCGCCGAATCGATGATCGACTGCATGGTCTCCTGCGCATTGGCGATGGCGCCGTCGACGTCTTCACCGAAGAAGACTTCGTTCATCATCTGGTTCCACGGACCGTTGGCCGAGTTGATCAGGTCGTTGAACACCACCGAATAGGGCGTGCGGCCCTTGGCCATGGCTTCGGCGGCAACCTTGTAGCGCGGGTCGAGATCTTTCAGCGCCTCATTGGCGATGTCGCCGCGCACCGGCAGGCTGCCGTATTTCGCCAGGATGGTCTGGCCTTCGAGCGAATAGGCGAAATCGAGGAACTCCTTCACCACCGCAACCTTGGTGGTGCCTTTGGTGACGACGAAATTGTCGCCGCCGGCAAACGACGACCAGCCGCCGTCCTTGCCGGGCAGGAAGGTGATGCCGTAGTCGATATCGGGATATTGCGTGTTCAGTGCGCCGATAGCGAAGGCGCCGGACGGCGAGATGCCGATATTGCCGGTGGCGAAGGCGGCAAAGAAGTTGGAGCCGGTGTCGGTCTGCGCGCCTGAAGGCACCAGGTCCTTCTTGACCATCGAACGGTAGAGGTCGATGGCGCCGCGCATCTGCGGCGTGTCGAGCGTCGCCTTGGAGCCGTCCTCCGTCAGGATGTCGCCGCCCGAGGCCCAGATCAGCGGCGTGAAGGTGAAGATGTTGCAGCCGCCGCAATTGCCGGAGAAGTAGAAGCCCTTGATGTCGCCGCCGAGCGCGTTGACCTTTTCGGCGTCGCTCTCGATCTCGGCCCAGTTGGTCGGGCCCTTTTCCGGGTCGAGGCCGGCCTGCTTGAACAGCTTCTTGTTCCAGATCAGTACCGAGGAATCCGCCGAGAACGGCAGCCCGTAGATGCGGCCCTTATAGGTGCCGGTCTTGACATGCGCCGGCGACAGGCTGGCGAAATAGGGCAGCGATTTCGCCCAGTCGGTGATGTCCTCCAGCTGGCCGGCGGCGGCGAAGGACGGCGTGTAGATCAGGTCGAGCGAGAGTGCATCCGGCGCGGTGCCGCCGGCGGCGGCGGCGCCGTATTTCGGGATGATTTCGGCATTGGGGATTATGTCCAGCTTGATCTGGTTCTGATGCCCCTTGTTGAAGGCGTCGACGATGCGCGGCATGAAGTTCGAGCCGTCGGCGCGCACCCAGATGTTGGCGGTGTCGGCGGCGGCCGGACCGACTGTCGCCAGCGTGCCCAAAATGCTCGCTGCGATGGCGAGCCCGGTAATGGTGGTTCTCATGCTTCTCCTCCACATGGTTTTAACTCGACCGCGCCCCAGCGCTTTGCAATCGACACGGCCCGTTTCGTTTCAGCCGTCCGGCGGACGGCCGCATGACTGACGCACCACCAGCCGGCACGGCAGTTTTCTGATGCCCGGCACAGCGGGTTCGCCGCCGACGAGCGAAAGCAAGGCAAGGCCGGCCTCGCGGCCAAGTGCTGCGAGATTCATGTCGACCGAGGTCAGCGGCGGCCGGGTCGCCGCGGCGACGATCTGCCAATTGTCGAAGCCGATGACGCCGACCTCGTCCGGCACGCCGATACCGCGTTCGCGCAAGGCGTCGATGACGCCGCGCGCGATCTGGTCGTTGCCGCAAAACACCGCGTCCGGTTTTTCGCGCGTGCCGTCAAACCCCTCACCGTCGAACAGTGTCTTGACCGCCTCATGCCCCCAAGCCTCCGACCAGTGGCCAAGCAGCGGCTCCATGACCGGCAGGCCGTTCTCGGCCAGCACCGCGCGATAAGCCTCGGCGCGGGCATGCACCACGGCAAAGCTCGCGGGACCGCTGACATGGGCGATGCGCCGCCGCCCGAGCCGGCAAAAGTGCTCGACCGCCAGGCGCGCCCCGCCGGCATCGTCGGACACGAAAGCGATGGCGTTTGGATCGGGCTCGGTGAAGGCATAGATCGCCGGAATGCCGAGATTGGCGAGATCGACCGGCAGATGGCGGTCGATGCGCTTGCCGCTGGCGATGATGCCGTCGACGCGCTTGTCGAGCATGGCATCGACATGCAGCTGGGCAAGGCGCGGGTCGTCCTCGACATTGCACAAAAACACCGAGACGCCGGCATCGACCAGCGCATCGGAAACGCCGGCCATCAGCGGCAGCGAAAAGCGGCCATAGGTATCGTTGGTCAAAAGCCCGACGGTAAAGGAGCGCCGCCTGAGCAGGCTCTGCGCCAGGCTGTTCGGGCGAAAGCCAAGCCGCTGCGCCGTCTCGCGAATGCGGGTCCGCGTCTCGGCGGTCATCCGCCCCTGCCCATTCAGCGCCTTGGAGGCGGTGGCAACGCTGACGCCGGCAAGGGCTGCCACCTCACGCAAGGTGACGGGCTGCTTGGCGGGCGTTGGCTGCGCATCGGACGCCATGATTTGGATATGATCCTCCCAGGTGGGAAAAGCTTTTCTCTTATGGCCCCTCAGGGTGCTGATTGGTGATGTCAGCGGATGCGAGGGGAGTTGGGAAAAGGTTTTCTCAAGGGAGAGATTAGGACGAAGGATGTGGGGATGGCAAGGGGGAATGGCCGCTCAGCGGCACCGCGATCGAATAATCGCGGTGCCGCAGTCTAACCGTACGGCTAGCAACTCTCAGTCTGCGGATCGCACGCCTTGTTTTTCTGCTTCTCCGGCTTGGGCTTGGCCGCCTGTTCCGGCTCGGCTTGCTGCTGCTCGGCGGGCTGCTCCTTGGCCTTCCGCTTCTCAGGCTTGGCCGCCTGTTCCGGCTCGGCCTGCTGCTGCTCGGCGGCGGGCTGCTTCTTGGACTTCGGCTTCTCAGGCTTGGCCGCCTGTTCGGGCTCGCCCTGCTGTTGCTCGGCGGCGGGCTGCTTCTTGGTCTTCTGCTTCTCAGGCTTGGCCGCCTGTTCCGGCTCGGCCTGCTGCTGTTCGGCGGCGGGCTGCTCGCCGGCCTTCGGCTTCTCAGGCTTGGCGGTTTCTTCGGGCTTGGCCTGCTCGGTCGATGCAGCACCTTCGGTCGGTTTCGATTTCCGGCCGGCCTGAACCTGCTTCACCTCCTCGATGTCTTTGAGCTTAGCTGGTTTGGCCTTAGGGTCGGCTTTCACCTCGCCCTCAAAGACAGCGACCGTATCTTTTTCCAGTTTGCCGGACTGCTCGGGCGCGTCGGTCTTGCTGACCTTGACGGCAGTCACCTTCTGGTTCGTCTCCTTTTCGATCACATCGACATCAATGACTTTGTTGATCACGACGTTGTTCCGGATCGTCACGTCGCCGGCCGGCTCGGCCGCCTCGACGATGCGGACAAACTCCGGCTCATCCCGGATAACGACGGTAGAAACGTCCGCGGCAAGGAATTCGCGGGTGGGGACCACAACCCAGTAGTAATCCGGCGTCGTGTCGAAGGTCACCTCGATCGAAATCAAATCCGGGTCGCGGCGCGGCGGCAGCGGAGCCCAAATCATGTGCTCCCTGTCACGACGCCAACTCACCCATGCTGGCGCCCAGCGAGTTCCCGGAACCCAATACCAGCCGATATCGTCGGCATAGCCCCACCGGCCGTAATGGTACGTTGCCCAGCCGAATGGCTCGTCGGACACCCAGAGCCAGCCGTACTGCTCGGTATAGACCCAATGTCCAAGCGTATACGGACGCCAGTCGTCAGGCACATCAACCGGCACGAAGACGGTCGCTCCGTGATACGAGACCCAATCACCATAGGAAGACAGGTCTTCGTAGAATGTGCTGATCGAAACGGTGGTGGCAGCCCTTGCCTCGGACACAAGCGACAACGGCGCAATTGGGTTGGGAATCTCGACAACTGTGAGCAGGCAGGCGGCGCCGAGCATCAGTCGCACCGCATGTTGGGCAAGGACGCGTTTCATCGTAATCTTCCTCCGAAACAGATCGCCCTTCATCGTACAAACCCGCCGGCTGCCGGATTGTTCCATTTCGCCGATGCTATCCGCGTCCGCTCCCGCAGCGGCTTGGCATCGCACGATGACATTTGGGATCAGAGTTGCTTCATGAAGGCGGTGACCGTCACAAATGCGCGCCGAAGGCGCGGCGATAGGTCGTTGGTCAGCGGGCCCGACGGTAAAGGAGCCGCCGCAACAGGCTCTGCGCCAGGCTGTTCGGGCGAAAGCCAAGCCGCTGCGCCGTCTCGCGAATCCGGGTCCGCGTCTCGGCGGTCATCCGCCCGTTCAGGGCTTTCGAGGCGGTGGCGAGGCTGACGCCGACGATGTGGCTACCTCGCGGAGGGTGACCGGCTGTTTGGCGGGCGTTGGCTGGGCGTCGGACGCCATGATTTGGATATCGATCTCCCGGTGGGAAAAGCTTTTCTCTTAGGGGCCTGCGGGTGCTGAAATGGTGAGGTCAGCGACGGCGGGGCGATTGGGAACAGGTTTTCGCCAATGGGCGATTAGGGGAAGGGTGCGAGGATGGCAAGAGATATGCCATCAAAGTATGTTACGTCGGCGATGACTTCAGCCCAGCAAATCCGCGGGTGTTTCGCCTCGGATAACCAATCGTTCGTGCACCAATCGCAGGCCTTCGTTGACGAATTTTTCGATCGCACGCACTGGAGTTGTCACTTCTGGATAGAGCGCATTCACAAGGGATACGATCTCGCCGGTCGGGTCAAATAGTCCGCTCGCCCAACGAGTGTCCACGCCCGGCGTCGCACCAGGGGTGACACCTGCTTTGATCGCATAGGCCATGGAGAAGCGGGCCGCTTCTTGAGCTTCATTGAACCAGTCTTTGTTCAGAATCTCTTCCATGAGGCGTTGAGATTCGGCCGAAAGGCCAATGCTACGCCGGTCTTGATCCATAATCAGCGAATCTCTCTTATGTTGGTACGCCGGCTGTTCACGCGTTCGAGCTCGTACTCAGCAACCAGCCGAGAGCCCAAAAGCTCCCGGGCACGCTGACGGCCAACTTCTGCTTCATAGACAAGAAGAACAACTTGATCGGCCATCTTATGGAGACCGCTCACGACGTTGGACGTGTGGCCATCGTCAAGACGGCCAAAGGGCGAGTCCATCACTATGGGGCCGCGCAACGGGGCATTTTGCTGCAACGCACCCATCAACGCCAAGGCGACGACGTGTTCGGCTCCCGCAGAACGCGCGTCCTCGGGACGACCATCCCTATGTATGATCGTCAGGCCATAGTCATTGTTAATTCTCAGGCCAGCAAAGTCAGTCTTCTCGGTGGTCATTGCTAGAAACAGTTCAGTGGCGCTGGCCTCAACACGTTTTCGCAATTCCGTCTTGTATGCTTCTACCGCATCGTCGAACACGGCGGCACTGTCTCGCAAGAGCTTGGCTCGAGCCTCTACAGCCATAACATCAGCTCGAGCGGTGTTCTGTAATTTTCGACGCAATCCATCGACGCGCGTCTCCTGCTGCTCGAGCTGGGCCGCCTGCTTCTCGATACCCTGCTTGACGATCGCAATTTGTTCGATGACTTCGACGTAAGTTGCTTGGGTACTGCGGACGGACGCTTGGTCCGTATCGGCCAGCGAAGAGAGAAGATCTTTCGCTTCTTCGCGCTCGTGTTGTTCCACCACTGCCATATCTTGAATTTGCCGGACCAATTGACGTACTTCGCCGGACACATCGAAATCCCTGAACCCGCCTACGGCCCCCAAGCGGATCGACGCTTGGTCTGCAGGCCGCGCTGCTCCCGTGTCGCCCAATGTCGCGAGCAGCCTCGACCGCAGGGCTGGGGCAACATCCTGTTCACAGATGTCACAATGACTTCGCTCAACGGCCGCGCGGCGCAGCTCGACTTTTAAGGCCTCGATCTGCGACTGCAAGTTGATCTGTGCTTGTTCCCTGGCCTTACGAATGGGCTCGTGCAAAACCGTCCGCCACGCATCGCTCATGGCGCGTTTGATGTCCAATCGCAAATCCACTTGCCTCGTCGCCGCTGCAGCAGCGCGATTGAGCGCATCCTGGCGACGGTTCATGAGATCAGCGGCTCGTCGATCAGCCGCGAGCTTGGCGTCGATTTCGCCCTTTTGTCGAGTGAGGTCTGCGAGATTGTCCTTTAGTCGGACGAGTTCATCTTGTTGAGCCTTGCGCAGCGTAATAGCCGCCTGAAGCGCGTTGCCCAAGCTCTGAGTTTCTTGATGTCGAGACGCCTCCGTAGCGGCCTGCCTGTCGGCCTCGTCCGCCAACCCAAGAAGGTGGCGGCGTCCCGCCTTGAGGATCGGCACGCCAAGAATTCTTTCGATCGCGCTTGAAATCTGAGGTCCAACCTCACTCTCGTTGATGATCAACTCCTCATACTCTTGGAGAAGCTCGCCATCGAAAAGAAAAAACCGTGAAATGTCCTCCGGAAAAATTTGACCAAGAAGCCGGTCTTGCTCCTGCTGGCTTACCACCTGGCCACCTCGCCGAAGGAGTACCTCAGAGCGATAGTCGCCGTCATTGATGGGGCTTGGGCCACGTGCTTCATGCCCGCGATAGAGCTCGAAGGCTTGACCATCGAACTCGAATTCCAAAGCGACATTGAAGCCGAACTTGCCCGCCGATGCTCGCTCGCGATTGGATAAGCTATGGACTAGTCGTTCACGCCGCCCCCTCCCTAACACTTTGCCGAAAAACGCGTATCGGATAGCGTTCAAAAGGGTAGTCTTGCCCCGCATGTTCTCGCCATAGACAACCAGTACACCGGGCTTTGCCGGAAACAACAGGACTTGCTTGTCCGCAAACGGCCCAAATCCTTCGATTTCCAGTTTCTTAAGCAGCAGCATCTGCTTTAGCCCATCTTTGCTAGCGCAGTGTCCACAGCGCGCCGGATCAATTGGACCGCGCCAGCGTCGTCCTCCAATGTACGTGCCTCAGCGTCCAAAACGGCGTCGAGAAACTGCTCGTCCAGATGAGAAAAGCGATCTGCACGAATCCGATGGATCACCGAGCGAATGTCTTCCAGATCAGTCTTCCGCATCTTCCACCCCAAGCCTCATAAGTGCGTGCCAGTCGAGTCCTGCTTGTACTGCAATTTGTTGTAGGTCGGTCGCTGACGCGGGGTTGGACGCATATGTGGCAAATTCGATCGCCCTAGCCAGCTCTCCGGATGTTATTGGATCTGACCTTCGCTCATCACTGTCTTCGTCCGAGTCCAGCCTAGATGGAAGGACGATGGCGTCATGGATGTACGCTAGCGCCTTGCCCTCGGCCTTACGAAGTACGCGGCCACGGCGCTGCACAAACTCCCGCGGGTTCTTGGATGAAGCCAGGATTAGGGCGTGAGTCACAGAGGGGATGTCCACGCCTTCGTCCAAGCACTTGATAGCTGTAACAATGCCACCGCGCTTAGCCAACCACCTTAGCGTTTGATCTCGATCACCTTCCATCGCGGAATGATACGCCAAGGTCGAAATGCCCGCGGCTGCCAAGTTGGCGTTGACAGTGTTAAGTTGTGTGCTGTCGTCACAGTAGATCAGCCATCGTTCGCCGACCACGTAGCCCTGGCTAATCACGCGGACGGCCAGTTGCACCTTGGCGCGCGCCTGCTTAATTAGGCGCGCCCTGCGGATCAGCAGATTTTGCGCCTTCTCGGCCAAACCGGGCGTTCTGTCATTGGCGCGAATTCGCGCTTGTATCCGTACGATCTCCCGGCTCAACTTCGCCCAAGCATCCTGCTCATCTGGCTCTAGACGCAGGGCGTGGGGCCGGTAGAAGTAGGGTGTCAAAACTCCATCGCGAATAGCGTCGGGAAGCGTGTAACGTGGCCGCAGGACGCCGCCGAAAAAAGTCATGATTGCAGCAGTTCCATCAGCATCACCATAACGCTCAGGCGTCGCACTCAGCCCAAGCCGTGGCCCGAAGTTGGCATCGTCCATTAGTTTCCGATGTTTCCGCGATCCCAAGCGATGCACTTCGTCTACAACGATCATAAGATGCGCCCCGCCATCAAGCTGGCCGCGAAATTCATCACTCGATGCGGTTTGGACGGTAGCCAGCACGATACGCAGCTGCTCGCTGGGCGTCGTCCACTGACGCAATGTCGCACGCCAGCCGCTATGTCCGGCGCCCGCGCGCAGGATCCGTGGAGTGAGGTCCGCGGTAGTCTCGCGGATTTCCTTTTCCCATTGGCCAAAGAGAGTCTGATCCGGGACGATCACTAGCACTACATTTCGATGTTCTCTCAAAGCTTCGCGAATGGCGGTGATTGCTGTGAAGGTCTTACCTGCCCCAGTGGCGAACGCGAGAATGCCTCGGCGGCCATTGGCTGCCCAAGAGGTCAAGCCGAGTGCTTGGTGTGGTTTCAGAACCCGGCCGCGGGGATCCGCAGGTTCTGTTGAGGTGGTTTTCTGGAGAAAATCATCGAATGCTCGTTCGAAATCGTCGGGCGCGGCGCTGGTCAGTTCAGCGCGCGCCACCTCCGGAAAGGGGCGAACACAGAGCCCAGGGTATTTTCGTTGCCAAAGATCACTGAAATAGCCTTCCTCAACATTGCATCGCTCAAGGTCACGAAGGCCGAGCCAACTTACGGCAACGTCAACCGACTCTAAATTTCCGTCCGAAGCGAGACCCGTCCAAGTCTCGTTCATAGAGCCCTTGAATATCACCCGATGACCAATCGCGTCGCGGAAAATACCTAGTTTATCATGAAATATGCGTCCCTTGGCGGAAAGCAGGTCGTTCTCTCGTAGAATTGCCACCTGAAGGTCAAGAAGACCGCGGGCGACCAGTCCCGCCAAAATCTTGGCTGGCTCGCAGAGTTCTTCATTCTGCAGCAAAGATGTAACCTGTTCGAGCAACCGCCTTCCGATTACCTCGTCGACCCGTGCCGCATAGCCAGCCTCCAAAGCATCGACATCGGCATCAGCTAGAATCTGCGAACATAGGATTTGGATCTTACCGCCACGCTCTATGAAGCCCTTTAATGCCGGCCAAGCAATGATGAAGACTGTGCTCCGAAAATAGCCTACAGCTCGATCAAAATGGGTCGCTTGCATCATGCAAGGTAAATAGAAGTCGCGCGCAATATCATCGCGACCCTTATGATAAGAGGTTTTCAAATTCAGTTGAGAAAGGTCAAACATTCACCTTCCTCGATCCCGCCAGTAGTGGTTATCCTTGTCTCAAGAGTTCGCCACAAGTCCGGGCTTTGGCAGACCAACACTGCTTCCTTGGCGCCGTTCGTCAGGTACCGCACCTGCTCGGCGGTCCCATAGACGGCAGCTTTGCGGACGACCTGATCCCGCACCTGCAAGTTACCGCCATTCTTAAATCGAGGATGCAGGCTAGCGTCCCAAAACACAAAGACGTCCAAGTCTGCATCATAGCCGACTACAGTGGTGAACCGACCGTCGGAATGATCGAACGAACCATACTGGCCCACCGCCTGATCCCGAACCCGCAGCACGATTTTGTATTCGCGCCGAGCCCGTTCGCCAGCGCCGCCAACTAGGCTGTACATATAGACCCTCAGACGCAGGGACTCTGGTTCACGTAAGTCTAAGATTAGTGGCTTTTCGTTGGTAGGACTGGTCCAATGCACCCGGCCACCCAGGGCTTTTAACAACGCTCTATGCAAGTGCACCGCTCGGGCGGTCATGCGGCGTTCTTCTCCTGTGGCACCCCGTTGTCTACGGTCCCATTTGTACCTGCATCAATGATTGCGTTCTCATCAATGGAATTCAAGTCTTTGTCGAACTTACTTAGCCAATAGACCTCTTTTGAGCGACGGTCTGCTCGAGTGGTCTTAGTTGATCCTAGATCTCGAAAAGGCAACCAGTCTGCTCCCGCATTTTCACAAACAATAACTTGCCCAGACCGATTTCGGCACCAAGTTGCCAGCGCGGAATAGTCGATGATTTCCGAGCCGAAGCGATAGTGCCGGCCCGCCTCGCGATAGGGTGGATCGATGAACCAGGTAGCCTCTGAGTTTTCGGGACACTCAACATAGCCGCTATTGTATACCTTCCAGTGGCGAATATTTTCGACTTGGGTCGCGATCGTGTTTCGCACTCTTTCGCCCCAAAACGATCCAGGACGAATCTTGTCGCGCATCCATTTTGACGGAGATTTGCGTGGACTGGCAGTGCCACGATTGAGCCAGAAACCGACTAACCACTTGGCCTCTTGAGAAACCTTTAGGTCGTCACAAGTCCCATCAAGAGGAAGGTCTGGAATTGCCAAGATGTCTTTTGGTGTAGCAGAGATCAGGAAACGCCAGACCGCGACTATAACTGGGTCAATCTCGTACAGAATCACCGCCCTGTCCGGATACCTTAGGCTATATCCGGCTGACCCCGCAAATGGTTCGATGATCGTTTCGTGCTCCGGCTTCGGATAGAGACGAACCGCATCACGCCACTTTCCGCCGTAGTAGCTGAAGAAGGGTCGGAGGGACTTGATCGGTTTCGTCACCGCAGACCGCCGGCCTTGACAGACGGCGAGCGCTCTCGATCAAAAACTTTGCTTGTCTGCCCCATGACCCCTCCACCAGTGCTCCGACTCAGTTTTGGAGCTTACCACCTTGGCGCTAAAGTGCACGCGGGGGACAAGTGCCTGGGGACTAACCCCGTTCTGTTTTCTAGCGGACCACCAAGTCGACGCTTGCCTCTGCCATCGGCCAAAAATGACAAATCCCGAGCTAATTTTCACGAAGCCTACGACCTACGAGATCTTTGCCGGCTCGTGGCTCAAGGAAACCGGCGACTTTGCCGACCGGTTCAACGCGCTGCCGAAATATGTCGCCTCGACGAGCTCGGCGCCGCGCCTCCCGCCATTGATGCGATCGGCAGCCACCAGGCGGAGGGTTCTGATCCGCCCTTTCTTGCTGCTGCAGTAGGAGGACTTCAGCCACAAGCCCAAATTGCTGGATTTGGCGGCCCAGGAAGCGTAGGCTTGGTTTTTGGTTCAGCGATGGAACAGAGACTAGCCGCAATTCTGGCTGCCGATATGGCGGGCTACAGCCGGCTAATGGAGGCCGACGAATCCGGCACGCTCGCACGCCTTCGGACCCATCGCATAGAACTGGTCGATCCCGCCATTGCCAAGAACAAGGGCCGGATCATCAAGACCACCGGAGACGGCATGCTCGTTGAGTTCCAGAGCGTGACCGATGCCGTGAAATGCGCCGTGGAAATCCAACAGCGCATGAAACGGCGCAATTCGGATGTGCCGCAAGAACGGCGTATCGAGTTCAGGATCGGCATAAATCTCGGCGACATCATTTTCGACGATGAGGACATTTTCGGCGACGGCGTCAATATTGCCTCGCGCATCGAGCAACTCGCCGACGTCGGCGGCATCTGCGTGACCGCAGCGGTGGCGACGCAAATTGCCGACCGTCTCGAAATTGCCATGGAGGACCTGGGCGAGAAGACGTTGAAAAACATCAGCCGCCCGGTTCGCCTCTATCGCATCGGGCTTGACAGCCCTGTCCTGCCGGAGGTCGAGGCAAAGCGATCCATCTCGAAACCTTCGATAGTGGTGCTGCCATTCACCAACATGAGCGGCGACCCCGAGCAGGAATTTTTCGCGGACGGACTGACCGAGGACATCATCACCGAACTGTCCCGCCACCATGAGTTGTTCGTCATCTCGCGCAATTCCAGCTTCGTCTACAAGAACCGCGCCGTGAATGTGCGCGAGGTGGCCGAGAAACTCGAGGTTCAATATCTGGTGGAGGGAAGCGTCCGCAAGATCGGCGAGAGGGTGCGCGTGACGGTTCAGCTCATCGACACGGCGAATGACGCTCATATCTGGGCAGACAAGTATGACCGGAAGCTGGTCGACATATTCGCGATTCAGGATGAGGTGACGGCGGCGATCGCAGCCACGCTGCCCGGTCGTGTCGAGGCGGCTCAGCGCGACCAGCTCGCGCGGGCGAAACCTGCAAACATGGCCGCGTATGAATGTGTGCTTGCTGCCAAGGTGCTGCATCACCGAAGCACAATTGCGGATAATGAACGCGCGCGAACCTTGATAGAAAGGGCCGTCGCGCTCGACCCCGATTATGCCCATGCCCATGCCTGGCGGGCCTGCATTCTTGGCCAGGCCTGGGTCCATAACTGGTGCGAAGACAGGGATGCCATCTGGAGCAGCATCATGGCGGCGCTGGACAGGGCGCTGGCGCTGGACAACAACGATGCCGATGTCCACCGCATTCTCGCGGCAGTGAATGTGAACAACAATGAGCTGACCACAGCGCGCTACCATCAAGAGCGGGCGCTGGCCCTCAATCCCAATTACGACCTCGTGGTGGTGCAGCAAGGCGAGTTATTGACGTGGCTCGGGAGGCCGGAAGAGGGAATTGAATGGATCCGCAAGGCCATGCAGTTGAACCCGCACCACCCGGAGAGGTTCTGGAGCCATCTGGGAAAGGCGCATTTCGCCGCGCGCCAGTATGGCGAGGCGATCGAAGCTTTCATGCATCTGTCAACCATGGACGCGGCTCAGCACGCCTTCGCCGCTGCCTGCTACGGCTGGCTGGGCGACGAAATCGCGGCCGCGGCGCATCTCGGCAAGATCAGAACGCTCGATCCCCAATTCGACCTCGATTCATTCATCGCGACCCTGCACTATGCCCAGGAGTCCGATGTGCAGCACATCCGCGAAGGACTGCTGAAAGCCGGTATTGCCAGCCTGCAGGCAGCCCGTGACCCGCACGATCGTCGATAAGCTGTTGGACTTAGCCACAGCGAAATAGCTACGGCTCTCTTCTACCTTGCTGGGCTCATAGTAGATGATCCAGTCGCCCACGCA
The DNA here is from genome assembly GCF_040319475.1 of Mesorhizobium sp. M0904. NCBI lineage: Bacteria > Pseudomonadati > Pseudomonadota > Alphaproteobacteria > Hyphomicrobiales > Phyllobacteriaceae > Mesorhizobium > Mesorhizobium sp. M0904. The sequence continues at coordinate 69,390 of NZ_JAMYOC010000025.1, forward strand.
TGCTTCGACGTGGCGCGGATACTGGCCAGGAAACTGGTATTACTCAGCGGGGGCGGTCATTGCAGATCGAATCTGAACAGGGAAAGCCCTCCCCCTGAAAAAACGCCGCGCTAGGTGACGGTACAGTTCGCACAAGACCCGCACGGCCGTCCCGACAGAAGGAACCCGCCATGAGAAAACTCATCATCACCGAATTCATCAGCGTCGATGGCATTGCCGAGGTCGAGAAGCTGCCGAGCGTGGCCTGGAACGATGAGATGCAAAAGTTCAAGGACGACGAGCTTGCCGACAGCGGCGCCATGCTTTTGGGACGCACGACCTATGAGATCTTTGCCGGCTCGTGGCCCAAGGAGACCGGAGATTTCGCCGACCGGTTCAACGCGCTGCCGAAATATATCGCCTCGACCAGCTTGACGGCGCTCGACTGGCAGCCGGCCGAGCTGCTGCAGGGCGCGTTGCCGGAAGCGGTCAGAGGGCTGAAGCAAGGCAGCGGCGGCAACATCTATGTGCATGGCAGCCTCAGCGTTGCGCAGGAATTGCTGCGCAACGGCCTGGTCGACCGCATCAGGCTGCTCAGCTACCCCGGTGCCGTCGGCCAGGGCAAGCTGCTGTTCCCGCCCGGCGCGCAATTGCCGCTCGAGCTGATCTCGGCCACGCAATTCAGCAACGGCGTGGTGGCGCTGGAGTATGCGGCCGGGATGGCGTGATCAGCCAATCTCCCCCCTCGAGGGGGAGATGCCCGGCAGGGCAGAGGGGGTCGGTTCGACCGGGCGCGGCACTCCTCTCTTGCGGCAGTGGCGCATTACGCGAGACGACCCCCTCTGTCGCCTTCGGCGACATCTCCCCCTCAAGGGGGGAGATTGGCAGCTTCCCTACACCGTCCGCTGCCTGCCCTCGACCGCAGCGTCTTCCCTCGCCTTCAGCGCCTGCTCCACCTCGCGCTTCAGCTCGTCCTTGATCGCAACCGTCTCGGCCATCAGCGCCTCGATCTTCATGAAGTCGAGCACCCGGTATTTCGACACCGCCGGCCGGACCAATATGTCGGGCCGGCTCTGGTTCAGCTTGCTGGCGATGATCGACTGCATCATCAGCTGCGTGGCGCCGAACATCAGGTCGACGGAGGTCGGGAATTTGCGGCCCGCCTCGGTCGGCGCGCCGACCACGTCGACGGCAATGATGATGTCGGCGTCGAGCTCGATCAGGTCGAATGGCACAGGATTGTAGATGCCGCCGTCGATCAGCATCCTGCCGTCGCGCATCACCGGGCGGAACACCGCCGGAATCGCCGCCGAGGCGGCCAGCGCCGAAGGCAGTTCGCCTTCGGCCAACACCGCGAGCTTGTGGCCATAAAAATCCGTTGCCGTCACCTTCAGCGGTATTTTGAGTTCGGCGAAGGTCTCGGGAATGGCATCGGGCAGGAACGCCTTGAGGATGCGCTCGACATTGAACTGGCTGACCCGCAGGCCGCCGTGCATTGCCTCGGCAAAAGTGCCGGGCCGCGCCCGCCACATGCGCGTCGCCACCTCGGCGCGCCGGCCGAGGATCGAGCGCGCATAGTCGTGGATGTCCTTGCCGGTCATACCAGAGGCCATGCCGGCGCCCATGATGGCGCCGATCGACGAGCCGGCGATTGCCGCCGGCCTGATGCCCAACTCGTCAAGCGCCTCGATAACATGGATATGCGCCAGCCCGCGCGCGCCGCCGCCGCCAAAGGCGATGCCGAAGCTAGGGCTCATCCCTTGTTGGCCGCGCCCAGCTTCGGCCCGACCACCATGACGGCCGGCTCGGCGGAGAGCAGCTTTTTCGCCACCGCTTTCACCTGGTCCTGCGTCACAGCGTTGATCAGGGCGGCGCGGCGCTGCATGTAGTCGATGCCGAGCTTGCCGAGCTGGATCTCGACCAGCGTTGAGGCGATCGCGCCCGAGGAATTCAGATTGTTGATGGCATAGGCGCCGATCATGTATTTCTTGGTCGCCGCCAGCTCGGCTTCGGTCGGCCCCTCCTCGGCCATACGCTTGACCACGTCGCGTACCACGGCCAGCGTCTCGGCCGCCCTGTCGGCGCGGGTCGAGGTGGTGATGGACAGCGCCTCGGAATGCTGGTGGTCGACGAGGTCGGAGCTGACGCTGTAGGCTAGGCCGCGCTTTTCGCGCACCTCGTCGAACAGCCGCGAGGTGAAGGTGCCGCCGCCGAGGATCTCGTTCATCAGCACCGCGGCGAAGAAGTCCGGCGCATTCCGCTTCACCCCGGGATAGGCGAGTTGCAGCGAGGCCTGCGGCTGGTCGTACACGACCTCGAGCTGCTGACCAAGCTTCAGGTCGATGTCGGGAACGGGCGTCAGCGCCTGCTTTTCCGGCAAGCTGCCGAACACCAGGTCGAGCTTCTGCTTCAGCGTCTCGGCATCGATGGCGCCGACCACCGCGACATGCAGGCCGTCGCGGGCGAAATTTGCCTTGTGGAAGGCGCTGAGATCGGCCGGCGTGATCGTCGCGATGCTCTGCCTGGTGCCCTGGTCGGGCCGCGCATAGGGATGCCTGCCGTAGATCGCGTCCAGCCATTTGCGTTGGGCGAGCGTATCGGGATCGCGCTCGCTGGCGATGATGCCGGACAGGATTTGCGCGCGGATGCGGTCGATCGGCACCTGGTCGAAGCGCGGCTGGTTGACCGCCACGCGCAGCAGGTCGAAGGCGCCGTCGCGCTGGTCGGCCAGCATGCGCATCGAACCGTAAATGCCATCGCGCTGCGCATCGAAGCTCATCTCGGCGCCGACCTCGTCGAGCTTGATCTGGAAGGCCTCGCTGTCGAGGTTGCCGGCACCTTCGTCGAACAGGCCGCTCATCAGATTGGCAAGCCCTTCCTTACCGGGCGGATCCTGCGTCGCGCCGCCATCGAAAACGAAGCGGATGGCGACGATCGGCACCGAATAATCCTCCACCAGCCAGGCGGTAATGCCCTTCGACGAGGTCACCTCCTGGATGTTCATGGCAGCACGGGCGGAAAGCGCCGGCAGGACGAGGAAGACGAGGGAGAGTATGAGGGTTGCTAGAAGCGGGCCGGCGTGCTGGCGCTTCCCTTCTCCCTTTGTGGGAGAAGGGGAGGAGCCCGCGAGGGGAGAAGGCAGAGCGGGACCATGCTGGCTCATCATCACATCAATTCCCAGCTTGGGTTTGCGGCAGAAGATAGCCGGTCGTTGCGTGGTCGAGATTGAGATAGCGGGCAGCGACTTCCTTGACCTGGTCGGCGGTGACCTTGCGGATGCGGTCCGGCCATTGCTGAACGTCCTGGACGTTGCCGCCGGTGGCGAGCGTCGAGCCATAGATGTTGGCCATGTCCTCCTGCTTGTCGCGGGCGAAGATCATCGAGCGGACGAAACGGTCCTTGGATTTTTCCAGCTCGTCGCTGGTGACGCCGTCTTTGGCGATGCGGGCGATCTCGGCGTCGACCGCGGCCTCGACGTCGGCAAGCTTGGCATCGCCGCGCGGCGCGCCGTAGACGGTGAAATTGGTGTCGTCGAGCATGGTGCCCTGGAAGAAGGCGCCGGCCGCCGCGGCGATGCCTTGCCTGACGACAAGCTCCTGGTAGAGCCGGCTGCGGTTGCCGCCGCCGAGGATTTCGGACAGCACGTCGAGCGCTTCGGCCTCGCCCGGCTTTGCCGTGTGATAGGACGGGACCACCCATTGCGTGGTAAAGCTCGGCACGCTGACGCGCCCGTCGGTCAGCGTCACCGTACGCCTGGTGTTCTGTTCCGGCTCGACCGGGCGGATGCGCGGCGGCAGATCCGGGCCGCGCGCGACCTTGCCATAGGTCTTTTCGGCCAGCGCCTTGACCGTTTCCGGCTCGACATCGCCCGCCACCACCAGCACGGCGTTATTGGGTGTATAGTATTTGTTGTAGAAGGCCATCGCGTCGGTGCGGTTCAGCTTCTCCATCTCCTGCATCCAGCCGATGACCGGGATGCGGTAGGGCTGGTTCTGCCACAGCGTGGCGTCGACTTCCTCGTCGAGCACCGCCTGCGGATTGGAGTCGATGCGAGAGCGGCGCTCCTCGAGGATGACGTCGCGCTCGGTCTTGATGACATCGTCGTTGAGGATGAGATTGCGCATGCGGTCAGCCTCGAAGCCCATCATCTCACCGAGCGCCTGCGGCACCACCGTCTCGTGAAAGGCGGTGTAGTCGTAGGAGGTAAAGGCGTTGTCCGAGCCGCCGATGGCGGCGACGGCGCGGTCGAGCTCGCCCGCCGCATGGTTGCTGGTCGCCTTGAACATCAGATGCTCGAAGAAATGGGCGATGCCGGACTTGCCCGGCGGCTCGTCGGCGCTGCCGATCTTGTACCAGACCATATGGGTGACGATCGGGGCGCGGTGATCGGGGATGACGACGACCTCCATGCCGTTGTCGAGCAGGAAATCGGTCACGACGCCGTCGTCGGGATTGTTGCCCGCCAGAGCCGGCGCGGCCATCACCAGAGCCAGCCCCAAGAGCGTTCCGCGCAGCCATTCAGCCTGAAATGTCATAGATGGCTCCGGTTTGGTGGTCGGACGATAGGCGGGGTTGCTGGTCGAGGCAAAGCGAATTGTGCGTCATTTTGAAGGCGCCATCGCGGACACCGAACTCAGGCGGCCTCGATAAACCGGATGACCGTCTCGCCATAGTTGCGCTCGTCGACAACCGAGAAGCCCGGCCCTGCCTCGAACGGCGCCGCCGTCGCTTCCTCGACGACGCAGAGCGCGCCGGGGGCGAGCCAGCCGCCGGCCTTGGCCGAGCGCAAGGCGCGTTCGCCAAGCCCTTTGCCATAGGGCGGATCGGCAAAGACCAGGCCGAATGCGGCGATGGTGCCCGCCTCGCCCAGGGCCGTCGCGTCGCGGCGGAATATCTTGGTGCGGCCGGTGAGGCCGAAGGCCTCGACATTGGTGCGGATCAGGCCGCGCCCCTCGGCGGATTCCTCGATGAAGACAGCGTAGGAGGCGGCGCGCGACAGCGCTTCGAGGCCGAGCGCGCCGGTGCCGGCGAACAGGTCGAGCACGCGCGCGCCGTCCAGTTTTTCGGGAAAGCGATGCGCCAGCACGTTGAAGACCGCCTCACGCGTGCGGTCGGTCGTCGGGCGGATGGCAAAGGTGCGGGGCGTCGCCAGCGGACGCCCGCGAAACTCACCGCCGACGATCCGCATTGCTTCCCTTCGGGCCGCCACGCGGCCGGTCGCGACCGCTGTCCGGACGTTCGCCGCGCGGCTTGCCGAACGGCTTTGCACCGCCGCCTTGCGGCTTGCCGCCGGGCTTGCCGTAAGACGGCTTGAACGAGGCCTTGCGCGCCTTGTTTTCTGCCGCCTTGGCGGCGTCTGCCTCCGCCCTGCCCTTGCCGATCGGCCGTGCGCCCGGCGCCATCCAGACATTGGCCTTGCGCTGGCCCGGCGGCTCGATCGGCCGCTGCTCGCGTTCGGACTTCTTCCCACCGAAGCCGCCACGCGGCTTGTCGCCACGGGGTTTGTCCCCGAAGTCGCTGCGTTCAGGTCTGGGGCCACGCTCGCCAAAGCTCTTTTTCGGCCCAAAGCTCCTGTCGGGGCTTGTCGACAGCTTGCCGAGCGCTTCGTCGCGGCTGCCTTCGCGACGCTTGCGGTTCTTGATCAGGCCGCCCTCGCCGATCGGCCGGCGTTCGCCGTCGCGGGTGAATTTCGGCCGCTCGGGCTCCTCCTCCCGCTCACGCCTGACCGGCTTGTTGGAAAACGGCTTGGCGATATCGGCGTCGAAATTGGCGCCGGACTCTTCCACCAGACGCTCGCCGAGTTGGTCGCGCAGCACGCGGCCCTTGATCTCCAGCACATGACCTTCCGGCAAATCATCAAGCTGGAACGGCCCGTAGGAAATGCGGATCAGCCGCGTCACGTCGAGACCGAGCGAGCCCAGGATGTTCCTGACCTCGCGGTTCTTGCCTTCGCGTAGGCCGAGTGTCAGCCAGGCGTTCGAGCCCTGCTCGCGGTCGAGCGTCGCTTCGATGGCGCCATAAAAGATGCCGTCGACGGCAAGGCCTTCGCGCAGGCCAGCAAGCGCGCTTTCCTCGACTTTGCCGTGGACGCGCACGCGGTAGCGCCTGAGCCAGCCGGTGGCCGGCAGTTCGAGGACGCGCGACAGGCCGCCATCATTGGTGAGCAGCAGGAGGCCTTCGGTGTTGATGTCGAGCCGGCCGATGGTCATCAGCCGCGGCAGCCCGGGGGGCAGCACATCGAAGACGGTCTTGCGGCCTTCGGGATCGCGGTTGGTGGTGACCACGCCGGCCGGTTTGTGGAACAGGAACAGCCTGGTGCGCTCGATCGGCGGGATCTCCATGCCGTCGAGATGGATGATGTCGCCGGGCATCACGTTGAAGGCCGGCGAGGACAACACCTTGCCATTGACCTTGACGCGACCGGCCGCAATCAGTTCCTCGGCGTCGCGGCGCGAGGCCAGGCCGGCACGCGCCAGCCGCTTGGCAATGCGTTCGCCGGCTTCTTCCGTTACCTCGACGCGACGCGGGCGCGGCCTGAAGCCGCCGTCCGACGCCGCCCGTGCCGTTTGTGCACCTTGCGGCCGATCGCCGCCAAAATCACGCTTAGGACGATCGCCGAAGTCACGCTTGGGACGGTCGAAGCGCCTTTCACCGTGCTCGCCTTCGGCAGCGGCCGGCCGGTCGCCGCGCGGTGCGTACGGCTTGCGTGGGCCCTCGCGCTGTTCATAAGGCTTGCCTTCCGGACGCGGCCCTTTGCTGAACGGCCGGTCGCCGCCCTTGAAGTCGCGCTTCGGCGGTTCGCCTTCAGTCGCCGCTGGCCGGTCGCCGCGCGGTGCGTACGGCTTGCGTGGACCCTCGCGCTGTTCATAAGGCTTGCCTTCCGGACGCGGCCCTTTGCTGAATGGCCGGTCGCCTTTGAAGTCGTGCTTCGGCCGTTCGCCTTCGGCCGCCGGCCGATCGCCGCGCGGAGTGTAGGTTCTTTTGGCGCCGAAGGACGGCTTGCCGCCCTTGCCGGGAGCGCTATCGCGACCGCGCGGCCCTGCCGGCTTCGGGCCGGCCTTGCGCGGGAATTTCTTATTTTTGTCGTCCATGTGGCCTTTGCTCGTTTGCGCGGGTAGTAACAGGATCGCGCTCTAGTGGCGAGGAGATAATCGGAATGGAAACCGCGTGAGGCGGCAGGATTTCATGGCGCTGGCGCTGAAAGAGGCCGAAGCCGCCGCCCAGCGTGGCGAGGTGCCGGTTGGCGCGGTCGTCGTCGGCGGCGATACGGTCGTTGCGAGTGCCGGCAACCGCACCCGCGAGTTCGCCGATCCCACCGCTCATGCCGAGATGCTGGCAATCCGCGAAGCCTGCCGCAAGCTTTCCAGCGAGCGGCTCAGCGGCCACGATCTCTATGTGACGCTGGAGCCGTGCGCCATGTGCGCCGGCGCCATCTCCTTCGCCAGGTTGCGCCGGCTCTATTTCGGCGCTGCCGACGAGAAGGGCGGCGCAGTGGTCAACGGCGTTCGCTTCTTCACGTCACCGACCTGCCACCATGTGCCCGACATCTATCCGGGCATGGCCGAGAACGCTGCAGCAGTGCTGCTGAAAGACTTTTTTCGCGAGCGACGCGGACCCTGATTTTCTGGTCCGGCAGACGGTCCAAATCCAAGTCAGCCAATCCAGGCAAGAACGTCTCTGGCGCTGTCAGGCTACCAGGGCAGCCAGTCGAACATGCCGCCGCTCTTGCTCTTGGCGGCCGCCTCCTTCTTGAGGCGGCGTTCCTTCTTGTACTCATCCTCGCCGAGGTCATCCACCGGCGCGGTGGGGGCGGCGGCGCGGTATTGCACCGGCGGCTCGCTCAGATATCTGCGGGTGGTCGGGTCGCCCTGTTTGCCTTCAGCCAGACGGCGCTTGACTTCCGCGGCGCGGCCCTTGTCCGAATCCGCTGGAGTCCAGGCCGGCGGATGGCTCGAAGCCGACTGCGCCATCGCGGCCTTGACGGCCACCGGGTCGGTCTGCACGTCATCGACAATCTGCGCCTGGTAGGCCGGGTCGTCCTGATGCAGGGTGGCATCGGCGCGCAGGCGGGCACGGCGCTGCTCCGGCGATTCGGGCCATTCAGCACTTGCCGTTTCGATGCTTTCCTGGGGCGGCGGCAAGACTTCCTTCTGCCCCGGCCCTGGCTTCACCAGCGTGGGGCGCGGCTTGTAGTCGATGTTGTTCTTGCGCTTGGGTGCGAAGGAAAAAGCCCCCGTGAGGTCGTCGGCAAGCTGCGAGGCAGCAGGCTTGTCGGTCCCGTAAGTGGGCGAGCCCATGCAGCCGGACAAGGCAAGGCCCGATACGACAAGCGGCGCCAGCAGCGCAACGCGCGCGTAAGTTCTCTCGGTCATGCCAAAAAGTCCCACTGTAGACAGCCTCTCGATTGCCGCCGGCCAAAGAAAGGTCCGGTCCCCGTCGCCTATGCTCTTCCGACGGAATTCCGGCGACAATTTGTCGTCCGGAGTTTCGCGTGTTTACCTCAACCACTCGTTAAGGGCAACGCGCCGGGGCCGATCGGCCGCCCGCCGTGGCATTTGTGCACCGCCTTAGAGGCGGCTCAAAGCCTTGAGTTCATGCAGGACAGCGGCGTCACGGGCCGAAACATCCGGGAATTCCGGATCTGAGCCGACATCGGCGGTGTAGCGCCAGGAGCGCGCGCACTTCACCAGGCCACGGTCCTCCGCCTTCTCGACGACCACGGCGACGCCCTTGATGTCGTCGAGGGTAAAGCTGCCCGCCGACGCCTTGCCGTGCACGATTACCAGATCGCTGGTGATCGCCATCTCGGCCATATCGACATCGGCGATCGACGCTTCGAGCGCGGCATCGTCGAGGGTGACGACCGGCACCGCTTCCAGCGAAGAGCCGATGACCTTCTGCGCGCGGGCGATTTCCAGCGCGCCGGTGACGACACGGCGGACCTGCCGCACCTTGCGCCACTTCTCCGCCAGCGCCTCGTCCTTCCAGTCCGCCGGGATTTTCGGGAACTGGTCGAGATGCACGGAGACCGCATCCGGATGACGGTCGAGCCAAGCCTCTTCCATAGTGAAGGGCAGCATCGGCGCCAGCCATTTCACCAGGCAGTCGAAGAGATGGCGCACCACCTGCACGGAAGCCTTGCGCTTCACGCTGGAAGGCGCTTCGCAGTAAAGCGCGTCCTTGCGGATGTCGAAATAGAAGGCCGATAGCTCGACCACCATGAAGTCGAGCAGCGCGCGGGTGATGCGCTTGAATTCGAACGCGTCGTAGCCCGAGCGTACGACTTCATCGAGTTCGGCGAGCCGGTGCAGCATCAGCCGCTCCAGCTCCGGCATCTTGTCCAGCGGCACCTCCTCGCCGTCGTCATGGGCGAGTGTGCCCAGCATCCAGCGGATGGTGTTGCGCAGCTTGCGGTAGGCGTCGATATTGGTCTGCAGCACGTTCTTGCCGAGCCGCTGGTCTTCCCAATAATCGGTCGTCACCACCCACAGCCGCAAGATGTCGGCGCCGGACTGCTTGATGACGTCCTGCGGCACGACGGTGTTGCCGAGCGACTTCGACATTTTCCGCCCCTCCTCATCCATGGTGAAGCCATGGGTGACGACGGTGTCATAGGGCGCCCTGCCCCTGGTGCCGCAGCTTTCGAGCAGCGAGGAGTGGAACCAGCCGCGATGCTGATCGGAGCCTTCGAGATAGAGGTCGGCCGGCCATTTCAGGTCGGGCCGGTCCTCAAGCGTGAAGGCATGCGTCGAGCCTGAATCGAACCAGACATCGAGGATGTCCATGACCTGCTGCCATTTCGAGGCATCGTGATTGCCGAGGAACCGCTCCTTGGCGCCGGCGGCGAACCAGGCGTCGGCGCCTTCTTTCTCGAAGGCGTCCATGATGCGCTGGTTGACTGCCTCGTCGCGCAGCACGTTGCCGTCGGCATCGGCAAAGACGGCGATCGGCACGCCCCAGGCGCGCTGGCGCGACAGCACCCAGTCGGGGCGCTCCTCGATCATCGCGCGGATGCGGTTCTGGCCGGCGGCGGGCACGAAGCGGGTATCGTCGATGGCTTTCAGCGCGCGGCCGCGCAGCGTCGTGCCGTCGCCAAGCTCCTGGTCCATATAGACGAACCATTGGGGCGTGTTGCGGAAGATGATCGGCTTCTTCGAGCGCCAGGAATGCGGATAGGAGTGCTTCAGGCGGCCGCGCGCGAACAGCGCGTTGCGCTTGATCAGCTCGTCGATGACAGCCTGGTTGGCGTTGCCCTTCTTGCCATTGTCGTCGATGACGCGCGCCGCTCCACCCTCGCGGTGCGGGCCGAAGCCCGGCGCGTCCTTGGTGAAGAAGCCGGCATCGTCAACGGTGAAGGGGATCGCAGTGTCGATGCCGCGCTGGCGAAGGTCAGAGGCGGCATCCATCCAGGCGTCAAAGTCTTCGCGGCCGTGTCCCGGCGCGGTGTGGACGAATCCGGTGCCGGCATCGTCGGTGACATGATCGCCGGCGAGCATGGGCACGGGAAAATCGTAGCCGCCACCCAGACTTTTGAGGGGATGCGAAAGCGTAAGATTTTCAAGCTCTTCGGCGCCAACGTTGCGAAGCCGATTCAGGGTGACCTTGGCCTTCGCGGCAGCGTCGTCTGCAAGTTTCTCGGCAAAGATCAGCTTTTCGCCGGGCTGGGGACCAAAGGCGTTCTCGGCCGCCGTAACCTCATAGAGACCATAGTTGATGCGCGGCGAGTAATTGACGGCGCGGTTGCCGGGGATTGTCCACGGCGTCGTCGTCCAGATGACGACGCTGGCATCAAGCAGATCGAGCGACGTCTGCGTCAGCTTGGGATCCAGGGCTGGCTGTCCATCCTCGATGTTGATGACCTGGCGAGCGAGGCTGACGACCGGAAACTTCGCCCAGATCGTGTCCGACTCATAGTCCTGGTATTCGACCTCCGCCTCGGCCAGCGCGGTGCGTTCGACGACGCTCCACATCACCGGCTTGGAGCCGCGATAGAGCTGGCCGGACATGGCGAATTTCAGCAGCTCGCCGGCGATGCGCGCCTCGGCGTGGAAAGCCATCGTCGTATAGGGATTGTCGAAGTCGCCGACGACGCCGAGGCGCTGGAATTCGGAACCCTGCACCTTGATCCAGTGCGCCGCAAACTCACGGCATTCCTGCCGGAACTCGTTAACCGGCACCTCGTCCTTGTTCTTGCCCTTGGCGCGGTACTGCTCCTCGATCTTCCATTCAATCGGCAGGCCGTGGCAATCCCAACCGGGTACATAGTTCGAGTCATAGCCGCGCATCTGAAACGAGCGGGTGATGACGTCCTTGAGGATCTTGTTCAGCGCGTGGCCGATATGGATGTTGCCATTGGCGTAAGGCGGGCCGTCGTGCAGCACGTATTTTTCGCGGCCGGCTGCGTCTTCGCGCAACTTGCGGTAAAGGTCCATGTCCTGCCAGCGCTTGACCAGCAGCGGTTCCTTTTCCGGCAAACCGGCGCGCATCGGGAAATCCGTCTGCGGCAGGTAGAGCGTTTTGGAATAGTCGATCGTCTCGGCGGTCTCGGTATCAGTCATTCGTCTGCCATATGCGTTGCCGGCGGCAAAAGAGCCGGGCGTTGAAGTTCTTCGCTTTGACGCATATCGTCTTCCCAAAACCGGACCCACTTTTGGGCGATATGCGTTGATGATCTGGAAAAAGCGCGAGAGGCCGCGCGCAAGATTCCCGGCGGCCCCGGCGGCGGTCAAGCCGCCCGGAACACCGGGCCTGTAATTCGTATCGCAGTCGCGAGAAGGCGCGAAAAGCTCGTCATGGCTGGGCTTTTAACCGAGACAGGCGATATTGAAAAGCCCGAACTCTGATGCTTCCTTGCGTTAGGTGCCAATTGCGCATACATTTGTAGGCAAATGGCCTGCAGTGCCAAGGAAACAATTCATGTCGGTCGCAGCAAGGGCAATTCGCGCAACACGCGACTTTTCCGTCCCTACGGACAAGATCGATCATCTGCGCAGTCTGGGTTTCAGTAGCGAAGAACTCTATCGTATCGTTGCCCCCCGCCGCACGCTGGCGCGTCGCAAGGAACATGCCGAGCCGCTTTCGCCAGCTGAATCCGACCGCGCCCTGCGCCTTGAACGCATCGCCGAGCAGGCGGATCGGGTATTCGGTAGCCATGAGAAAGCCCAGCGTTGGCTGAGAAGCGAGATCATAGCATTGGATGGTGCAAGGCCGATCGATCTCCTTGAGACAGAGACCGGCGCCCACGTCGTTTCCGAAGAGCTTATCCGTATCGACTTTGGCATGCTTGCCTGACGATGCGCATCTGGCGCATCTCCAGTTTCGCGGATCTCTCGGGTCGTGGCGGAACGCTCGTTGATGGAAGATGGAACAGGCGCGGAATGCCCATCGTCTATTGCACCGACCACCCTTCGACGGCACTGCTGGAGATACTGGTGCATGCGACGCGCGAAACCGTTCCGGAAACCTACCAGCTTATCGAAATCGACGTTCCGGACGGAATAGAAATGACCGAACCGGTTATCCAGGACGGCTGGGACAAGGACATGGAATCGACCCGGCGACAGGGCACGGACTTTCTCTCGGCCAATCGTTACGCGCTCATGAAAATTCCTTCGATCATAATGCGCAAGGCAAACAACTATCTGCTCAACCCGACCCATGACGATGCGTCACGCATTACGATTGCGGGCCTATACCATTATCCGTTCGACAGCCGTTTGATCAAATGAGCCGACGCCCGCCCGCTCACATCGAGAAATCGAAGCGGTAGGTTGTCGACACGCCGATCGTGAACTGGTTGCGATCGCCGCGCTCCTTGACCAGGCTGGAATCGCCGGCCGGGCCCATCAGGCGGGAATATTCGCCGAACAGACTGGCCGTCATCGGCTCGGTCACCTTCCAGGTCACCGCGCCGCCCAGGCCCGCCGACTTCACCCCGCCACCGGGATGATATTCGCTGAGCCCCGAGGCCAGGGACTCCTCGGCATCAACGCCGTAATAGGCGTCGAAATAGTCCGATGAGGCGAATGAAACGCGCGGCCCGCCCGAAATCCTGACATCGGGCGTCACATCGTAAAAGGCGTCGGCGGCGATGTCGGCGACAAAGCCGTTATGGGCGCGAATGCCATGCCGCAATTCGGCGCGGGCACGCAGCCAATCCAAAGGATAGAATTCGAAGAAGCCGCCAGCCTCGCCGCCCCAGCGCACCGGGCCGAGGCCCTTCAACTCGTCGGCGTCACCACCGTCGCGGGAAAACAGGAACTTGCCTGTCAGGCCGGTTCGGATGCCGCCATCGTCGATCAATGCCAACGAGATATTGTCGTTGCGCGAGGTGAAGCGCGCCGCGGGACCAGCCTTGCCGAGCGAGATGATCGGCGAGGCGCTGAGCAGGTACTTTTTGCCGCCTTCGAAATTCGGGGCAACCATGCCGGTGGCGCCGACCGTCAGGTACCAGTCTCCGGACATCCAGCCGAAGGTGCCCTCGCCTGCCTTGGCAACGCCGCAGGTGCCGAGCATGAATGCGGCCAAGACCGTCGGGACAGACCGCATCATTACTCCATATGTCGAACGCGTTGACCAACACTATCAGCCTTTATCCAAGCCATGGCGCCAGTTCGGTAAAATTTGACTTAATGTCCGTAACGTTGGCGGCATTGGCCGGGCTGTTTTCCGCATTGCAGCGAATTATACTGGCGCACCAAGATTCCAGATCAAGACGTTTGGAATGCGCCAGCAGCTGCCTCGGCAGGGGTTATAAATATTCGCGGGCAAACACGCCCGCGCTGTGAAGAGCGCGCCGACCGGCACCCAGCCCCGCATTCCAAACCGGCCAAGCGTGAATCATATGCGGCCAAATTTCGAGACGTACTTTGACGTCAGCCGCGCCAGCGGCTTCCGCGAGCCGAGTTGCGTCCGACAACAGCGTCTCGGCCGAACCGACTTGTATAAGCATTGGGGGAAATCCGCTCAGATCGGCGAACAAAGGCGAGATCAGCGGATCGCGCCGATCAACGCCATTGGGAACATAGGCGGTTGCCAGTTCCCCCAAATACGCCCGGTGGATGATAGGGTCGATTGCGTCCTTTGTTGATAGTGTCGCGCCGGACATCGAAAGGTCCGTCCAGGGCGAACACAGCCAAAGACATCGCGGCAACCGCTCGCCTGCCGTGCGCAATATACTGACCAGGCACAGGGTGAGGTTGCCGCCCGCACTGTCTCCCCCAACCACGGTGCGATCCGGCGCAATGCCCTGCCGCCTCAGAAAGCGCCATGCGGTGAGTGCGTCTTCATGTTGCGCAGGGAAAGGATGTTCCGGCGCGCGTCGATAGGCGATCGCGAGGGTGCGCATTCCCATTGCCCGGCCTGCCTCGGTCACCATTCGACGTGACTTTTAAGAGAGCCGGAGCAGTAGCCGCCACCGTGGAAAAAGAGCAGAATCTTATCCCTGTCACTGCCAGGCGCCAGGGACCACTCTCCCTCGAGGCCATCGAAAACCACATGCTCGCATCGGATGTCCTCCGCGACCGGCCAGACCGAACCGACTTCGTCGAGCCGTGCCCGGCGTTCGTCCCAGCGGACCGTTCGTGGTTTTGACGTCAACAGCCTGCGGATGGCGTTGATCTCCAGCAGATCGCGGTGTTCGTCCATATCGCTCATTTTGCTTCCCCAGCCTCATCAAGCGTAGAAAACGGTATACAGCAGCAGCCGCACGTCATCGATAAAGGGGCCAATGCCAGCGCTGGCAATTTTTCGTTTCACTTGCGCCATGGCGAATACACGGGACGACGGGGGTCGCCCGTAAACCCGCTTGTCATCTTTTAGCGCTGGCCCACCCCTGCACACGATCGAATATTCCATCTGGTATTTGGCCGCTTCGGATAAAAAGCGAAGGTCTGGCAAGCGGATCGCTCGGGAGTGTGGCGCTCACAGCCTGCTCGCTGGACGGGCAAGGCGATCGGCGCTACCTTTCGGAACAAAGAAGCTAGGCAACCTTGACGGAGAAGGGCAATGACCGTGCACAGCGATGCCATGAAAGACGCCATTGGCCAGACGCGGGCGAAGTGGGGATGGTTCGTTGCGCTCGGGGTGCTGCTGCTCATCTTCGGCGGCATTGCTTTCGGCAATCTGTTCATCGCAACCGTCGCCTCGGTTTATGTCGTCGGCTGGCTGATGCTGATGGCCGGCATTGTCGAGATCATCCATGCCTTCGGCGTGAAGACATGGGGACGCTTCTTCTATTGGCTGCTCAGCGGCCTTCTCTACGCCGTCGCCGGGTTCTTCGCCTTCTACAATCCGCTGCTGGCCTCGGCGGTGCTGACATTCCTCCTGGCGGTCGCGCTGCTTGCCTCAGGCGTGCTCAGGGCCTGGGTCGGCTACAGCCACCGGCCGCAGCCGGGCTGGGGCTGGGTCGTCACGGCCGGCGTCATCAGCGCGCTGGCGGGACTGGTCATCGCCATGGGTTGGCCGTTCAACAGCGTGTGGGTGCTCGGCCTGTTCCTGGCCGTCGACCTGATTTTCCAAGGCTGGACCTTCATTGCCGTCGGCCTGGCGCTGAAGAGATAAATTCTGGTTGAGCATGATCTTAGTCGGAAAACCGGTTCCCACTTTTTGCCTTCGCTGACGTTCGGTTCGGGACCATGCTCTAAAAAGCTATGGCCGCGTCCAGCCCGGAAAGCGGCCTGACGCCGGCGAGCAGTGCCTTCGCCTCGGCCTCGTCACGCTTCATCTGGGCGACCAGCGCGTCAAGCCCGTCGAACTTCACCTCCGAGCGCAGGTAGCCGAAGAAGGACACGGCACAAATCTCGCCATAGAGGTCGCCGGAAAAGTCGAAGACGAAGGTCTCCAGCAATGGCGCGCCATTGTCGTCGACCGTCGGCCGGCGGCCGAAGCTGGCGACGCCATCATGAAGGGAACCGTCGGCGCGGCGGAAGCGGACGGCATAAATCCCTTCCTTGAGGGTGGCTTCCGGCGAAAGCCTCATGTTTGCGGTCGGAAAGCCGAGTGTCCGGCCGAGCTGCTGGCCGCCTATCACCTCCGCCTCGACGGTGAAACGGTAGCCGAGCAAGCCGGCGGCCTCGGCCACATTGCCCTCGCACAGCAGCGTGCGTATGCGGCTCGACGACACCACCTCGGCGCTTTCGTCGCGAAACGCATCGACTAGCGTGACGCCGAAGCCGTGGCGCTCGCCGGCAGCCATCAGATAGGCCGGACCGCCCTGGCGGTCCTTGCCGAAATGGAAATCGAAGCCGGTGACGGCGTGGCTTATGCCGAGTTTGCGCTCGAGCACGCCGGTGACGAAAGCCTCCGCCGACAAGGAGGCGAACTCGCGTGTGAACGGCTGCTCGACCAGCGCCGCAAAGCCCAGATGCGACAACAGCCGCGCCTTCATCGGCGGCGGTGTCAGCACGAACAACGGCATGTCCGGCCTGAAAACCTTTCGCGGATGCGGTACGAAGGTCAGCACCAGGGCGGGTACGCCGCGACGCTCCGCTTCGGCGCGCGCGCGTTCGAGCACCGCCTGGTGGCCGCGGTGGACGCCGTCGAAATTACCGATAGCCACTACGCCGCCGCGCAGATGGGCCGGCAGCGGTGCGGTTGCGGAAATGCGTTCGAACATTGCCGTCATGGCTTGAACCTATTGCAGTCTGGGAATCACCGCGACCGGCCTGTAGCCGTATTTTTCCAGAAAGGCCGCGAGCCTGGCCGGATCCGGCTGCAACGTCTCACCGTAATCGCGGGCATGGATGCCGCCCGATACGTAGAGCACGTCGAAGCCATTGTCGGCCGCGCCCTTGATGTCGGTCATCATGCCGTCGCCGATGGCCAGAACTTGCGAACGCTCGACCGGGCGGCCGAGAATGACGGCGACCTCCTTCATGGCGACGTCATAGACCGGCGCGTACGGCTTGCCGGCGATCAGCGTGCGTCCGCCAAGCTGTGCGTATTCGCGGGCCAAAGCGCCTGCGCACCAGATCATGCGTTCGCCTCGCTCGACGACGATGTCGGGATTGGCGCAGATGAAGGGCAAGTTCCTGGCACGCAGCCGCCGCAGAAGATCGGCATAATCTTCCGGCTTCTCCACCTCGTCGTCGAACAGGCCGGTGCAGACCACGCCGGATGCTTCGAACTCCTCGACGAGCTCGACGTCGAGGCCCTCATAGAGCGTGAAATCCCGATCGGCGCCTATATGGAAGATCTTTCGCGGCCCTTCGGCGATCAGATCGCGGGTAACGTCGCCGGATGTTACGACACGGTCGTAGGCAGCGGGAGGAACGCCGATGGCGTTCATCTGCGCCACCACGTCGGCGCTGCGGCGCGGCGAGTTGGTGATCAGGACGACAGGTATTTTCGCCGCGCGAGCAGCGATCAGCGCGGCAGCCGCCGCCGGGAAATGCCATTCGCCATTGTGCACGACGCCCCAGACGTCGCATAGTATGGCTGAATAGGCTCCCGACAAGTCTGCGAGCGAACCGATGATGTCGGGCGAATCCGCCATGCCGTTGTCCCTGTACCATGATGCTTGCAAGCGCCGCGACCGACGGTCCGTAGCGGCCGGCCCGGATTAACCGAAGCGCTTCGCCCTGTCACCAGCTTTCGTTGTGTCCGCAAGATTGTCGTCCGGGAACTAAGGCAGGCGGCCCGGCGCGCTGGCGCAAAGGCTCCTGCCCTCATGCCCTTGCGGATGATGGAAGCATGTGGTGAGTGTCCCCATCCGGAGATGCGCTCTTGCCTGAACCCGCCAACCACCTTGCCTTCGCGCTGGTCTGCCTCGGCATGGTGCTGACGCCCGGCCCGAACATGATCTATCTGATCTCGCGCTCGCTGTCGCAGGGGCCGAAGGCCGGGCTGATCTCGCTGGGCGGCGTGGCGCTCGGTTTCTTGTTCTATGTGCTGTCGGCGGCGTTCGGCATCACCGCGCTGCTGCTTGCCGTGCCGTTCGCTTATGACGTGCTGCGCCTTGCCGGCGCGCTCTATTTGCTGTGGCTCGCCTGGCAAGCGGTGAAGCCCGGCGGGCGCTCGCCCTTCCAGATCCGCGAACTGCCGAAAGACAGGCCGCGCAAGCTGTTCGCGATGGGCCTGATGACCAACCTGCTCAACCCGAAGGTGGCAGTGCTCTATCTGTCGCTGCTGCCGCAATTCATCAGCCCCGGCAAGGGCCACGTGCTGTCGCAGCTTCTGGTGCTCGGTGCCACGCAGGTCGCGATCAGCCTGACCGTCAACGCCATCATCGCGGTGACGGCCGGCTCGATCGCGGTTTTCCTCGCCGGGCGGCCCTTATGGATGGTGATCCAGCGCTGGATGATGGGCACGGTGCTGACCGCGCTGGCCGTCAAGATGGCAACCGACGCGCAACGCTGATCGGTCCTACATCGGCCGCCTGACCTGCTCCGCCCGCTCCGGTTCGACCACCCTGCGATAAAGATGCCAGGTCGCGTGGCCAAGGATGGGCATGACGACGGCAAGCCCGGCAAATAGCGGGATCGAGCCGATGACCAGGAGCACGGCGACCATCAGGCCCCACAGCGCCATCTGTAGCGGGTTTGTCAGGACGGCGCGCGCCGACGTCTCGACTGCCGAGACCGCGCCGACATCGCGGTCCAGCAGCAGCGGAAAGGCGACGACGGTCGTCGCCAGAACGATCGCGGCGAAAGCGAACCCGGCCAGGTTGCCGAGCAGGATCAGCTTCCAGCCCTTGCTGGTCGTCAGCACCTCGCGAATAAAGCCGGCAATAGAGGCCGGAGGCTGATTGCCGTACAGGCCGGTGTAGATCGACTGCGCGGTGAACAGCCAGAGCAGGAACAGTACCAGCAGCATGATACCGATGACTGCAATCGCGGGGAGCGCCGGCGAGTGGCGCACATCGAGCGCATGCCACCAGGATGTATCCATGCCGAACTCGCGCCGGCGGCTGATTTCGTAAAGGCCGATAGCCGCGAACGGACCGACCAAAGCGAAGCCGGACATCAGCGGATAGATGAGCTGGATGGCGTTCGAGCCCGAGGTCCACTGCGTCAGGATCAGGCCGACCACCGGATAGATCAGGCACAGGAACACATAATGCGACGGCTTGGCCCAGAAATCCTCGACGCCGAGACGGAGCGCATCAATCAGATCCTCGGTGCTGATGCGGCGCACCGTGGGCTGTACATGCATTCCACGTGCATCAGCCATGACATGAAAGCCGGCCATAACCTTTCTCCCGTGTGTCGGGGCGGTCACCGCCAGGATGGCCGCCTGCAGCTGCCACTTCAAGAACGGTGACATGATAGCCGATCTGGGCGTGCTTGTCGCCAGCGCCCGGCGCCAGGGCGCCGGGCGCTGAGCGAACAGTTACGCCGCGAAGCGATCGATCACCTCGGCCAGCGGCAAGTGACCGAAGCAAGCGCCTGACCCGGCGAGCTTTTCGCCAGCCTCGACAGCGAGCGCGTATTGCACGGCCGGATCGGCTTCGATGCGGCGGCGTAGCGCCGCCAACTTTGGGTAAGCGGCGCCGTCGACCGCCTGGTGGAATTCCGCCCAGCGCGCCACGCCGATCAACGTGGTGTCGGCAAGCGTCAGCCGCTCGCCGATCAGGAAATCCGTGTCGAGGATCATCGCCTCAAGCTGGTTATGGCGGTTGGTAACGACCTTGCGGCCGAAATCACGTAAAGTCGCCAGCAGCACCGGTTCGGCCGACTCCATTTCATATGCCGCCCAGAGCGGGGTGAAGGCGGCGGTGAAGCCGGTGTTTATGAAGGCGACCAGCTGGTGCATCCGGTCGGCCTCCGGCGAGCGAGGATCGAAGCTGATACGGCGTTGCGTATCGCGGGCTTCGAGCCAGGCGGCAATCGCCATGGTCTCGGTGAGTACCCTGCCCTCGTCCGTGATCAACACCGGCGTTTCCTGACGGCCGTTGATGCTGGCATAGGCCTCGTTCTTCATCTCAGTGAGCATGTCGACACGACACAGGCGATAGGGTTGTCCGAGGCGTTCAAAAGCAGCGACAAGCCCCATCGAACTTCCCAGCGGGAAGCCGTAAAGGAGAATAGGTTCCATTTCTTTGTCTCTTCCATGTTAGGGGTCACGCTGCGCAGCGAAACTTGACCCTAAACGCTGGTCGCCCCATGTAAATTAGGCACTATTCTGTAACCAGGTCCCCGCCATGAAAGATGTCGTCTCACGCTGCCCGATCGAGGAGACCATGCGTGTGCTCAGCGGTCGATGGCCCACCTTGCTGCTCTATTATCTCAAGGATGGTACCAAGCGCTTCAGCGATTTGAGGCGTGACAACCCGGCAGTGTCGCACCGCATCCTGGCGCTGGAACTGCGCAAGCTGGAGGAAGCCGGGATCGTGCGGCGAACGGCGCATGTCGGCTATCCGCTACACGTGGATTACGACCTCACGGAGCCCGGCCTCAAGCTTGTGCCGCTTATCGACGCCCTGGGCGACTGGTGGGAACATACCGAAGACGATCGGGCCGGCCGGGTTTCATCGACGCCGGAAACCAAACTCGTGGCGGCGGAATAGCCGACCGGCGATCACCGCGCCGCAAAGAACTGCCGGCGAGAGCCCAGCGCGCGCCAAGCCGTTCATACATTAGATCCCGCAAGACCAAGCGACCGGCTTATATGGCGCGCCATTGTGGCCGGCCAAACCGGGCAAGGCGCGGGCCATCCAGCACCAACTCCTGTAGCATGGCTCGCCAATCCCGATTCACCTGACCCGCCGTTCGATCTCATTGCCCGATCAGATCGGCTGACCATGCTGGATGGCTGTCGCTTTCGACTCTGACGTGAATGAAGAGCCTACTTATCCTCTTGAAGTTTCTCCTGAGACTTTGCCATTTGATCGTCTCCAAGTTCCATATTGTGCATCGTTGCAATCAACCATTCATCGTGATCCCGCGTCGCCACTACGCTGATTAATCCGAGCCGAGGCGGTCATTCGTTTCCCATCGGATCGAGTGCGCCAGTCATGGACCACCGCAGGTCGAGCGTGGCAACATCAGGGCGAACAAGCCTGTTCCGCACGCTTTCCGCGGATAGGTGGCTGTGCTTGAACATCTTCTCAAAAATTGGGGCATGGAACTGCTCGATCTTGTCACGTCCAGTCGCCTGCATACCGAAGACGTTTGTAAATTCGGCATCTGCCGCGAATACGGCGGCAAAGGCGCGAGCATCGTGACGATTCCAAGCTTCGATCAGCCTGTGCGCGACACTTTCCACCCCTTCAGTTCGGACGTTGCCGGCAGCCATGCTGACCTCCTGTCATATAGTTCGGTTGCCATACTATATGGGCACCATATAAGTTTGGAAAGATGGATAATCCGCCATACACGCAGTCTCTGCTTCTCTATGCTTATCAATCGTCGGCGAGCGCTTTGGTCCAGGTTCTCCGGGAGAGCGGCCATTCGGCAATCAAGCCCAAACACGGCGCTTTATTCGCCAACATCGACGCGGAGGGGACCCGACCCAGCGTCCTCGCAGAGCGTGCGGGCATTGGCAAAGCATCGATGGGTGAGTTGATCGATGAACTGGAGCGCCTCGGTTATGTTCGGCGCTCGCATGATCCGAACGACCGACGGGCCAAATTAATCGTTGCAACTGACGCGGCGCTTGCGGTGATCCGGACCGTCCACGATTTCAATCAGCGTCTCGAAGACCAATACCGGAGGCTGCTTGGTGCTCAGGCGTACGAATCGCTCCGGTCGTCACTGCAAGCGATATCCCCCAGAGAAAATTTGCAACCGAGGATACCTCGCCAGCGCTCGTGAAGCCGCAGAGATGGGGCAAAAGAAACTGTCTGTCCGTGCCTGACTGGTATCGAGCCGGAAACCATCATCACGCATTTTCACCGCCCCGCCCGGCAAAAGCCATGATCGCGCTTATGTCAGGCGGGCATGACCGTTACGAAAATCGAAAATTATGGGGCCCAACCAAGCCTAAGCAGGCGCGTGCTGCTCAGAGCTGCCGGCCTTGGCGCCCTTGCCGGGCTCGTCGCCTGCGCCACCGTGCTGCCCACCGGCGAAGGCGCCGGTGTCTCTGCCTCCGCCGCTGGCACGCTGGCCGGCATCCGCGCATCGGCGGGTCTCGGGCCGCTTGTCCCCGATTCGCAGCTCGAGCAGGCAGCGCTGCAGCAGGCCGGCTATATGGCGCGCGGCGGCCGAATGAACCACACCACCGGCTGGGGCAAGGACTTTGCCTCGCGCGTCAAAGATAATGGCATTGCCGGCGCTGCCGCCGAAAACATCGCCGAAGGCCGCTTCGACCAGCAGAAGCTGTTCGATATCTGGGTGCATTCGCCAGGCCACCGCCGCAACATGCTCGACCCGCGCTTCACCCGCTTCGGTCTCGCCTATGTGCGCGACGGCCGCGACAGCACGCTTCGCTACTGGTGCCTTGTGCTCGGCAGATAACTTCCGCCATTTGGTCGGCGGAAGCCTGCTGGCGACCGATCCGTCAGCCTTTGCGGCCGCCGCCGAGCAATTCCTCGATGTCCTGCGCGCAAACCGGCCTGCTGAAATGATAGCCCTGCATTTCGTCGCAATTGTTCCTGCGCAGGAAAGCGACCTGATCATCTGTCTCAACGCCCTCGGCGATGACCCTCAGGTTGAGATTTTGCCCCAATGAAATCACCGCGCTGGCCACAGCCTGATCGTTCTCGTCGGCGGCGAGATCCTTGATGAAGGACTTGTCGATCTTCAGCCGCGCCACGGGAAAGGTCTTGAGAGCGCTGAGGCTGGAATAGCCGGTGCCGAAATCATCGATCGAGATCTGGACACCCAGGCTTTGCAGGGCGTTCATGGTGGCGACCGCCAGCTCGATATCCTGCATGATAAGGCTCTCGGTCACCTCCAGCTCGAGATACCTAGCCTCCAGGCGGCTGTCCTTCAGCGCGCTGACGATGCGATCGATCAGGTTGCGCTCCCTGAATTGCCGCGCCGACACATTCACGCAAACGGTCAAGGGCGGCAGTCCAGCGTCTTGCCAGGCTCTGTTCTGCCGGCACGCCTCATGCAGAACCCAGTCGCCGATCGGTACGATCAGACCTGTCTCCTCGGCGGTCGGGATGAACATCGTCGGCATTACCGTGCCAAGCGTTGGATGGTTCCAGCGTATCAGCGCCTCGACCGCAAAAATCCGACCTGACCGAAGGTCCACCTGCGGCTGGTAGAGCAGCGTGAATTCCGAACGCGCCAAGGCGTTTCGCAACTCTTCCTGAAGCACGAATTTTTCATGCGCCCTGGTGTTGAACTCGGGAGCGTAAAACTGGAAATTGTCGCGGCCGAACTCCTTGGCGCGATACATGGCCGCATCGGCATTTGCCAGCAGCGTATCGGGATCCGTTCCATCCTTGGGATAATTGGCAATGCCGATGCTGGCCGTCGCCCGCACCAGATGTGCTCCGAGCCGAACCGGCTCGGCGAGTGCAGCCCTGAGCTTTTGCAACGTCTCGGAAACGAGATCAACGTTCGCCGGCTGGTCGAACAGCACGATGACAAATTCGTCACCGCCAAGCCGCACGACGGTATCGGTCGCCCTTACGCAGTCGACCATGCGACTAGCGACGGTCTTCAGAAGCTCGTCGCCGGCATTGTGGCCGAGCGTGTCGTTGACGAATTTGAAATTGTCCAGATCGATGAACACCACCGTCACCCAGCGATCGTATCGCTGGGCGTACAAGACCGCCTGTGAAAGCCGATCCTCCAACAAGGCGCGATTGGGAAGCCCGGTCAGCACGTCATGGTTGGCCATGAAGTGGATCCGGTCTTCGGCCTGTTTGCGTTCGATGGCGATCCCGGCGATGCGCGTGGTGAAATCGATGAGGCGAGTCTCGGCCTCGGTCGGTTCGCGCACCGTCATCGAATACATCGCAAAGACGCCAAGCACGGCGCCCTGATGCGACAGGATCGGGGTCGACCAGCATGAACGCAAACCGTGCGGCCGCGCGAGTTCGCGATAATCCTGCCAAAGCGGATCGCGCATGATGTCAGCGACGATCACCGGCTCGCGCCGATAGACTGCGGTTCCGCAAGACCCTGCTCCGGGGCCGACCGCGGCGCCGTCGACGGCGTCGGTGTAGTCTCTCGCCAGGCTGGGCGCGGCGGCGTGACGCAAGTGGCTGCCATCCTTGTCGAGCAGCAAGACCGAACCGAATATCCCCGCCAGTTGGGATTCGACCAGACGCATGAGCCGCTCGAGCACATCTTCGAGGGGAGCGCTCTTTGCGATCATCTCGAGGATATGCGCCTGCCCGTCGCGCAGGATTTCGGCCTGCTTGCGCGCAGTGATGTCGCGGGCAATGCCGACGAGGCCGAAAATGTTGTTTTGAACGTTGCGCAACGGCAGTTTCGTCGACAGGAACCATTTGCCGGTGCCTGACGCATCGATGACGAACTCTTCCTCGTCGATCATCGGTTGTCCGTCGCGCATCAGTTGCTGCTCGATGAAGCGAAATTTCTGCGCAAGTTCCGGCGCATGAAGGTCGAAGTCGCTCAGACCGATCATGTCGCTCGTACTGTCCCGACCGCTGTCGGACGCAATGGCTCGGTTCGCGACGACGAAGCGGCTCTCGGTGTCCTTCACCCACATGTAGTCAGGCACCAGGTCGATCAGCATCTGCAAGGAGATACGCTCGTCAACGACCAAGCGATTGGCGCTGAGCTCGCTGATGTCCTCGTGCGTGGCCACCCAGCCGCCGTCAGGCATTGGTTGATGGCAGACCTGAATTGTCCGGCCATCGGCGAGCTCAGCTGTCCAGTTCCCCGAAGCCGTGCCCGAATTGACCGCCCGGGCCAACCCCAGATAGGCGTCCGCATTCATTGCCGAGGTCCCGACAGCGACGCGCCGCTCGACGATTTCGCGCAGCGCCACACCCGGCTGCAATTGCTCCGGTGCAAGGCGATAGATTTCCGCGTAGCGTCGGTTGCACAGGATCAGCCGTTCATCGGCGTCAAAGAAACAGATGCCTTGCGAGATGTTCTCTATCGCGGTCTGGAACCGCAATGCCTGGTCCTGAAGCGCCGCAATCGTGGAGCGAAGTTCGCGCTCGAGGACTTCGTACGAGGTGGTCGCCAGTTTTGCCAGCGTCGTCAGATTGGCGGACTCGGGCGCTTCGGCGGTTTGCCTGGATGATTTCGTGGCCAAACACAATTCCTCCCGCTGATGCTTGAGGCAAGCAATGGAGGCTCGCCTTCAACCCAAAAGCGAGTGCATATTGGTCCGGATATACTAATGGCAGGTGAACCCAGCTCAACGCCGACGCGACCGGGACAGCCAACGGAAGCCTCGAGCCGGTCGCGGTTGCCGTAAGCCCTGAGGCTTAGTCCATATGCGCGGCAGGCGCCCCACCGGCGGGCGGTGCGGCCTTTGGCTTGCGCAGCAGGAAAACAAACGGGACGGCAAGCAGTGTCATCATCATCAGCAGCTTGAAGTCATTGACGTAGGAGATCATCATCGCCTGGACATTGACCATGCGATCCATCAGTGACAGCGCCGTCGCATCGCCGCCCGCCGCTGCCGGCGATGCCGCCCAGAGGTTGGGATTGAACGGATTGATGTAGGCCGAAAGCTCGGCATGGTTGATCTGCGTGTTGCGTACCAGCAGAACCGTCACCACCGACACGCCGATCGACGAGCCAAGGTTGCGCACCAGGCTGAACAACGCCGTGGCATCGGTGCGGAAGCGTGCGTCGAGCGTGGCGAAGGCTACAGTCGACAGCGGCACGAACACCATGCCCATTCCCAGGCCCTGGATGACGCCGGAACTGAGGATCAGCCAGTCGTCCATGTGCGGCGAGAAGCTGGACATCGTGTAGAGCGACTGCGCGGTCAGCAGGAAGCCGATGACGACGAGGATCCTGGCATCGATCCTGTGCATGATCCGCCCGACGAACAGCATCGCGATCATCGTGCCGACACCGCGCGGTCCCAGGACAATGCCGATGGTGAGGGTCGGATAGCCGAAGATGGTCGACAGCATTGGCGGCAGCAGCGACATGCTCGCCAAGATGAGCACGCCCATGACAAAGATGAACGCCAGCCCGGTGACGAAATTGCGATCGAGGAAGATCTTCGGGTCGATAAAGGGGTGCTCGGCCGTCAGTGTATGAATGGTGAACACCCAGAAGCCGGTGATGGAAAGACCGAGCTCGATCCATATCTCGATCGAGGAAAACCAGTCGACCTCGCCGCCGCGATCGAGCATCAGCTGCAGCGCGCCGACACGAGCGAGAGCATGGTGAAGCCGAAGAAATCGAAGCTGCGCACCCGCCGGGCGACGCTGGGAAGATACGCCGCCATGCCGAGGAAGGCGATGATGCCGACCGGCAGGTTGATGAAGAACACCCAGCGCCAGTTGAAGTTCTCGGTCAGCCAGCCACCCAGCGTCGGGCCAAGGATCGGTCCCAGCATGATGCCGGCGCCCCAGATGGCCATGGCTTGGCCGTGGCGTTCCCTAGGGTTGATGTCGAGCAGGAAGGTTTGCGACAGCGGCACGATGGCGGCGCCGAACACGCCTTGCATGAGCCGGAATAAAACGATGGTCCCCAGGCTCCAGGCGATGCCGCACAGCATGGAGAAGACGGTGAAGCCTACCACGGCCGTCAGGAACAGCTCCTTGCGACCGAAGCGGTCGGCCAGCCAGCCGGTCACCGGCGTCATGATCGCCGCGGCAACGATGTAGGAGGTCAGCACCCAGTTGATGTTGTCGGGGGAGGCGCCGAGATCGCCGGTCATGGTCGGCAGCGCAACGTTGGCGATCGTCGTGTCGAGCGCCTGCATGATCGTCGCAAGCATGAGCGCGACTGTGATCAGGCCGCGGTGCGGTACTTCGCGAAAGGGTTCTGGGCTGCTCATGACGTAAAACTTCCAGCAGGTAACAAAAACGTGTACATTAGGTTTCCGGACGGCGAGGCCCTCGCCGTAGAGAGACCCTCATCGCGGTGGGACGCGAGCATCGATGTGGGGGTTACATCAACTGAGCGTCTCGACAAGCGGGCGCCCGCCGCCCGGAAACCTGAGGACCGAAGATCCTGCGCGGAGTTGTCTGCTCAGGCAGGCTACAGCGCAGTCCGTTTACGCATTCAACTTTTCCTGCGCCTTCTTCGGACCAATCCTGCATCCATCTCACTGTTTGCTATGCGGCCGCTGTTCGGCCTCCTTACTTGGCCTGGCCTGCCGTGGCGCCGCGGAAAATGCTCGGCAGCCCGCGGGAAACGCCGGTGTCCACCGTGACCGTCGCGCTCATGCCGGTGCGCAGCGCCGTCTTGGCGTCGGCATCGGCCAATTCCAGGCGGACCGGAATGCGCTGCGTGACCTTGACCCAGTTGCCGGTGGCGTTCTGCGCAGGCAGCAGCGAGAACTCGGCCCCGGTGCCGGCGCCGATCGCCTTGACGGTGGCTTCGAAGGTCTTGCCCGGATAGGTATCGACTACGATTTCGGCCTTCTGGCCTGGCTTCATGTTGGTGAGCTGGGTTTCCTTGAAATTGGCGTCGACCCAGGTGTCGCCGGTCTCGACCAGCGAAAACAGCGGCGTGCCCGAACCGACATACTGGCCGACCTTGAACGAAGCGGCCTGGCTGATGATGCCGTCGGCAGGCGCCTTGACCTTGGTCTGGACCAGATCGTAGGCCGCCTTGTCGCGTGCGGCGAGCGCCGCCATTACTGTCGGATGCTTGTCGGTTTCGATGTCGGGATTGCCGCCAAGTGCCGCCTTGGCGCTGACGATCCCCTGCTGGGCTACGGCCAGCTGCTGCTTGGCCTTGTCGAGGTCGTTCTTGGCTTCGTCCAGCGACGACTTGGCGTTGATGCCCTTCTGGGCAAGGTCGGCGGCGCGGTCATATTGCGACTGCGCGTACTGGACCTGGCTTTCGTCAGACTTCCCCTGCGCCAGCGCCTGGCTGTAGGCCGCACGCAGCTGCTCGACATTGAGCCGCGCACCGGCCACCGCCGCGTCGGCCTGGGCCAACGCGATCCGATAGGGCTCGGGGTCGATGGCGAACAACACGTCGCCCTGCTTGACAGACTGGTTGTCGAAAATGTCGACCTGAACGATGCGGCCCGCCGTATCGGCGGCTATCGACACCTTGGCCTGCTGCAGATTGGCGTTCTCGGTCTCCTGATAGCGGCCGCCGGTCACCCAGACATAGCTGCCGGCGGCGATCAACGCAGCGGGCAGCACAAACATCAAAAGGAAGCGGCCGGCACGGCGCTTCTTCTTCGGCACCACCGGCGCCGGAGCTACCTGCGGAGCGACCGTTACCGGAGCTGCCGCCGGCTTCGCGGGAGCTTCCATCTCCAGCTTGGCCGCATTCTCATCTAGTTTGGCTACCGCGTTCATGTTGCTGCGCCTTCCGTATTCTTCACTTTTTCCGAGGGCGGCGTCTCACCATCTGCAAGATTCTGCACCATTATCTCCAGCGCCTTGACCAGGACGCGGCGATCTTCCGGCGAAACGCCGACGAGCGATTCCTCATAGACCTCGCCGGCAAGGCTCTTGACGTGGGCATAGGCCGCGTTCGCCTTGGCGGTCGGGAAAATCATGCGCACTCGCCTGTCGGTTGCGTCGGGACGGCGCTCGATCCAGCCGCCCTCCTCCATTCGATCGACAAGACGCGAGACGCTGATCGGCTCGATTTCGAGAAGCTCGGCAAGCCGCGCCTGCGCGACACCCGCCTCCTTGGCGACACGTACCAGAAGCCGCCATTGCGCCGAAGAAAGGCCGAAACCACTGGCGCGCGCCTCGAAGCGCTTGCGCATCAGGCGCTGCACGTCGTGGATCAAAAAGCCCAATCTGTCGATGCCGTCGGAAACCATGAGCGACATATATAATAAGCGTGCTCATAATTCAAGGAGCCCGATTGTGCCAGAGGGTGACAAATGTGCATTGCAGTCAGTGCAGGGCGATAGTGGTTAGCGATTTATTACGCCGGGCGCTTGTGACGAGCATGCGGAAGATCGGCGTTCAGATGCTCAGACTATCGATCTCATCCAGGCGGAAAAGGCTTCGACATGCGCTTGTCGGGGGTGATTGGCTACGCCGGCAAGGTAATAGCCATAGCCTGGCAGAGAGAGATCATGTGCCTTGACCAGCCTGCCAGCCTCGAGTTCGCCACTGACGACCACATCGCTGCAGATAGCGATGCCTTGGCCTGCCGCTACCGCGTCAATCGCGTGCAGCTCTTCGCGGAAACTCAAGTCCCATGCCCGGTTCGCATTGGGGATGCTGGGATCGATCGAGCGTGCGATCGCCAGCCATCGCTGCCAGGTCGGCGCTTCCGGGTCGCGGTTCGTCCAATTGAAATGGATGAGCGGGTATTGCAGCAGATCGGCGGCGCGCTCGATCTGTCGGTCGCCTCCTGCGAACAGATCCGGGCTGCATACCGGAAAGAATGCGTCCCGAAAAATTTCCTGCGCGGGAACGTCCCGCGGCATCCTGCGCGCATAGCGGATCGCAACGTCGGCGTCACCGGCTTGCAGGTCCAGAACGGCGTCTGTCCCGATGATCTCCAATGGAATGTTCGGATGCTGTTCGCGCCACTTCGACAGGCGCGGAACAAGCCATCGGCTGGCAAATGCATTTGGGCTCGTCACGCGCAACGGGCGTTGGCCAACACCGGCCGAGGCTGATGCGATTGCCGCAGCGAAAGCGTCGAAGCCGCTGCAAATTACCGGGAACAGCCGTTCGCCCACGCCTGTGAGCACGAGCGGTCGTGGGCGCCGCCGGAACAGCAGTTGCCCACAGACCTCCTCCAGCAATCGAATCTGGTGGCTGATGGCCGTCGGCGTCACTCCGAGTTCCGTCGCGGCCTTCCTGAAGCTCATCAGCCTGGCAGCGGCTTCGAAGGCGCGAAGCGATCCGAGCGGCGGAAGTTTTCTCATCCACGCAGTTTAGATGAATTTAGCTCATCCAGCGACTGAGATATTCGATTTTGCAGCGAATGGCGCCGCATGAGATCATTGTGGTCCGGCGCATGTCGGTGAACGAAAGCGGCCTGTCCAACCGTGCCGGATCACGAAGGGTCGATGAGCATGTTCAAGCTTATGGACGGTTCCGAGCCGACGTTGCAGGCGCCGGACATCGCTCGGCTCAGGCAGGCGATTCGCGGCGATCTGATCCTTCGGGACGACCCTGGCTATGACCAGGCGCGCAGAGTTTGGAATGGCATGGTCGATAAGAGGCCGGCGGCTGTGTTCTATTGCGCCGAATCCAGCGATGTCGTCACGGCGGTCAACTTCGCCCGATCGCAAGGCTTCCTCGTCGCCGTCCGCGCCGGTGGCCATAACGTCGCCGGCAGTTCGGTATGCGACGGCGGCGTGGTGATCGATGTGTCCCGCATGAAGCGGATCGAAGTCGACCCGATCCGCCGTGTTGCGCGCGCAGAAGCCGGCTTGAACCTGGGCGAGTTCGACGCAGCCACTCAGGTCCATGGTCTTGCGACGACCATGGGTGTCAACGCGGATACCGGCATAGCCGGACTGACACTCGGCGGGGGGTTCGGCAAGCTTGGCCGCAAACATGGACTGAGCTGCGACAACCTTGTCGCTGTCGAAATCGTGACGGCGGACGGCCGGTTGCTCACGGCAAACGCGGCCGAATATGCAGATTTGTTCTGGGGCATCCGGGGCGGCGGCGGCAATTTCGGAATAGTCACGACCTTCGAATACAAGCTCCATCCCGTGGGTCCGCTCCTCATCGCGGGATCGATGCTATACCGCTACGAAGAGGCACGCGATGCGATGCGGTTCTATCATGCATTCTCGAGCGGCGCCCCGGATGAGCTGAGCCTGGATGCAGCACTTGTGACGGCGCCCTCGGGCGAACGCTTCTTCAGCATATCGGCGTGCTACATCGGCCCACTCGACTAGGGCCAGCAAATCATTCAACCTCTGAGAGAATATGGCACGCCGGTTGAGTGCCAGATTGCTCCTGTCCCCTATGTTCAAATCCAATCGGCCGGGGATAGCCTCTTTCCGCGCGGGCGGCGCTACTACTGGAAGGCGCAGTTCATGCGCGAAATCGCAGATCAGGCGATCGATGCCATGCTTGCGGCTTACATGACCGCACCCCGCGAGTCGCTTCTGGTCCTGCAGCAGGTTGGCGGCGCCATCTCGCGAGTACCGATGGACGGAACGCCCTATGCCAACCGAGATGCTCTTTACGATTGCTTCCCGATATCGATCTGGGACAATCCGTCTGACGACGAAACGCACATCCGATGGGCGCGTGACCTGTGGGATGCAATGAGACCGTTCTCGACCGGCGGCGTCTACGCCAATAATCTCGGCGAAGAGGGCATTGATCGGGTTCTGGCGGCTTACGGCGAGAATTATCCGAGGCTGGCCGCGCTAAAAAACAAGTATGACCCCACCAATCTCTTTCGCTTGAACCAAAACATTAAGCCCGCGACCTGAGCGACCGCCGCAGGCCGATGCTCGAAATTCTGCGGCGCTGCTATAACTCCAAATTCCAGTTCTGGCCGACCAGATCCTTGCCGAAGGAATGGTGGCGCTCCTCGTCGGTCAGCTTGAACCCGGCCGCCTCGTAGATGCGGCGCGCCGAGGTGAGGACGTCGTTGGTCCACAGCGTCAGTGTTCTGTAACCCTTGGTTCGAGCAAAGCCGATGCATTCCTCGACCAACCGCCTGCCGATGCCGAGACCGCGCGCCGAAGGCTCGACATAGAGCAGGCGCAACTTCGCCACCGCGTCCGACTGGCGCACGACGAAGACCGAGCCGACGACCTCCCCTTCCCGCTCGGCGATCCAGCTGCGTTCCCATTTCGGATCAAAGGATTTGACGAAGGCACCGAGAATTTCGGCGACCAGCGCTTCATAGGTTTCGTCCCAGCCATATTCCTGCGCGTAGAGCAGGCCCTGGCGATGGATGATCCAGCCGATGTCGCCGACTTGCAGAGACCGCAGCATATAGGGAACTTTGGGCTCGGCACTTCCGCCCAGCAGACGCTGCACCGTCTGCATGGCCCTGACCAGCCTGTCCTGTTCGGCAGCCGAAAGCCGTTCGAGCAAAGCCGCGACCTGTTCGTGCGAACCCTGGTTCAGCGGCGCGAAGGCCTGCCGCCCGGCCTTGGTCAGCGCGATCGACGAGCGCCGCGCATCCGCCTCGATCGTGGCACGCTCGACCAGATCACGCTCCTCGAACTTCTTCAGCAGCCGGCTGAGATAACCGGCATCGAGGCCGAGATCGCGCGCAAGCTCGGTGGCGGTCAGGCCATCGCGATGCGCCAGCTCATAGAGCACCCGGGCTTCGGTCAGCGAGAAGTCGCTTTTCAGCAGCCCTTCGTCGAGCAGCCCGATCTGGCGGGTGTAGAAGCGGTTGAAGGCCCGCACCGCGTCGATCCGCTCCTTGCCTGGGTGATGATGAATGGTCATGGCATCCTCCTGTCCGGCAAGATCAGCCATTTAGTTGACTTAGTCAAGTATCCGTTTGAAGCAATTGTCCTGAGGATGCTCACCGGATGCCTTGACTCGCGCGAGTTGCCAGCCTATTTCAGCGCCACGTTAGCACTCCCCCAAGATGAGTGCTAACCACATGTCCGGCGCCGCCGGACGGAGGAACTGTTCTCACCATTCTCATCGAGGAATAAAAAATGGCAAAGTCGAAGTTCCGCCCGCTTCATGACCGCGTGGTCGTTCGTCGGGTCGAATCCGAATCCAAGACCGCGGGCGGGATCATCATCCCCGATACGGCTAAGGAAAAGCCGCAGGAAGGCGAGATCATCGCCGTCGGTTCCGGCGCCCGCGACGAGGCCGGCAAGCTCGTCCCGCTGGACGTCAAGGCCGGCGACCGCATCCTGTTCGGCAAGTGGTCGGGCACCGAAGTCAAGCTCAATGGCGAAGACCTTCTGATCATGAAGGAATCCGACATTATGGGCATCATCGGCTGAATATCGGCCTCACCCTCATTTAAATCTTCGGGCTTAATCCAAGCCCCTGCCAGGAGCTAAAAATGGCTGCCAAAGACGTAAAATTCTCCCGCGACGCTCGTGAGCGCATGCTGCGCGGCGTCAACATCCTCGCCGACGCGGTGAAGGTCACGCTCGGTCCCAAGGGCCGCAACGTCGTCATCGACAAGTCGTTCGGCGCACCGCGCATCACCAAGGACGGCGTCACCGTCGCCAAGGAAATCGAGCTTGAAGACAAGTTCGAGAACATGGGCGCGCAGATGGTCCGCGAAGTTGCTTCGAAGACCAACGACATCGCCGGCGACGGCACCACGACCGCGACCGTTCTGGCGCAGTCGATCGTCCAGGAAGGCCACAAGGCGGTTGCCGCCGGCATGAACCCGATGGACCTCAAGCGCGGCATCGACCTCGCCGTCGCCGACGTCGTCGCGACGCTGATCAAGAACGCCAAGAAGATCAAGACCTCGGAAGAGGTTGCCCAGGTCGGCACCATCGCCGGCAATGGCGATGCTTCGGTCGGTTCGATGATCGCTGAAGCGATGCAGAAGGTCGGCAATGAGGGCGTCATTACCGTCGAGGAGGCCAAGACCGCCGAGACCGAGCTCGAAGTCGTCGAAGGCATGCAGTTCGACCGCGGCTATCTCTCGCCCTACTTCGTCACCAATGCCGAAAAGATGGTTGCGGATCTGGAAGACGCCTACATCCTCCTCCACGAGAAGAAGCTCTCCAACCTGCAGGCCATGCTGCCGATCCTCGAGGCTGTCGTGCAGACCTCGAAGCCGCTGGTCATCATCTCCGAAGACGTCGAAGGTGAGGCCCTTGCCACGCTGGTCGTCAACAAGCTGCGTGGCGGCCTGAAGATCGCTGCCGTCAAGGCGCCGGGCTTCGGTGATCGCCGCAAGGCCATGCTGGAAGACATCGCCATTCTCACCGGTGGCCAGGTCATCTCCGAAGACCTCGGCATCAAGCTCGAGAATGTCGGCCTCAACATGCTCGGCCGCGCCAAGAAGGTGTCGATCTCCAAGGAGAACACCACCATCGTCGACGGCGCCGGCAAGAAGGCCGAGATCCAGGGCCGCGTCGCCCAGATCAAGCAGCAGATCGAGGAGACCACCTCGGACTACGACAAGGAGAAGCTGCAGGAACGTCTCGCCAAGCTGGCGGGCGGCGTTGCCGTGATCCGCGTCGGCGGTGCGACCGAAGTGGAAGTCAAGGAAAAGAAGGACCGCGTCGATGACGCCCTCAACGCGACCCGCGCGGCCGTCGAAGAAGGCATCGTTCCGGGCGGCGGCGTCGCACTGCTGCGCGCCTCGCTGACCATCAAGGCAACCGGTGCCAACTCCGACCAGACCGCGGGCATCGCTATCGTGCGTCGCGCGCTGCAGGCTCCGGCCCGCCAGATCGCGTCCAACGCCGGTGCGGAAGCATCGATCGTTGCCGGCAAGATCCTCGAGAACAAGGGCGCGACGTTCGGCTACAACGCCCAGACCGGCGAATATGGCGACATGATCGCCATGGGTATCGTCGATCCGGTCAAGGTTGTGCGCACGGCTCTGCAGGACGCGGCCTCGGTCGCCGGCCTGCTGGTCACCACCGAAGCCATGATCGCGGAGGCTCCGAAGAAGGAGTCGGCTGGCGGCGGCATGCCTGGCGGCATGGGCGGCGGCGGCATGGGCGGCATGGGCGGCATGGACTTCTAAGAAGTCCATAAAGCACGCCCATGAACTCACGTTGCTCAAGCCCGCAAGCGGGCTTGAGTGGCGGCAT
>NZ_JAMYOC010000026.1:0-94056 GCF_040319475.1 Mesorhizobium sp. M0904
GGGGTCGGAGATGATCGGCGTGCCGTCATCCGATATCAGCGCTACGCTTTGGCCGGCCAGCAGCGCCGCGATCAGCTTCGGTCCGGCCTCGCCGGCATTGTGCTCGTGGTAGGCGGTGGTGCGGCGGCGGATGCCGTAGCGGTCGAGCAGCACGCGGCTGACACGTGTATCCTCGCAAGCGACGATATCGGCGGCGGCGAGCGTTTCCAGCGCGCGCAGCGTGATATCGGCGAGATTGCCGATAGGCGTCGCCACCAGGTAGAGCGCCGGCTCGAGCGGCCGGGCGGCGATTTCGGTCTGCCCGACCACATAACTGCGTTTGGCCGATTCGCCGGTCACCTGCACAACTCCGTTCGACCCTGTTTGGCACGGCTCACGCTTGCTTGCAAAAGCCTGGGTTGCAAAGGCCTGGGTTCCAAAAGGGATGCCGACGTGAACCAGCCGCCATGCCTTCGCCATAGTAGGGAACGAATCCGTTGCCGGCGAATTTTACACCTGATCTCGGGAGGAGCAGGATGAACAGCCTGACCATACAGGACGTTTTCGAACCCTACTATGCCGGCCGCAAACGCTTCGCCCCGCCATGCGACAAGAGCCTGCCTGCTGAAGCCGCAGATGGCAGGGCCAAGAAGCCGCTTGCACGTCAGAGATCGGCAGAGAGCAAGCAAGCAAACGAAACCGACAGCACGACGGAGCACTGACCGGACGATGCCCAATCGCTTCGACATTTTCATCACCCGGCTCGAAACAAAAAGCGCCCGCGATGGCGCAGCGTCACATTCCACAGACGACCAGCACCATGCCTCACGCGACAAAAGCGAGATCAAGCCGGCCCGTTCCGGAGAGACCAGCGAAAAAGATCGCGCCAAACACCGCCACAAGCACGAGGCTTGAACATGCTATCTGGCCAAATCCGCCACGACCGCATCGAGCACGATCATGCCGGCCGGCGTGGCGCGCAGGCGGGCATTGCCGATCGGTGCCACCAGGCCTTCGTCCTGCAGCACCGACAGCCGTGCCGTCGACAGGCCGCGCCCTGAAAATGCCTCGTAGCGGGAAAGGTCGATGCCTTCCGCCAGCCTCAGCCCCATCAGCAGGAACTCGTCGGCCTCTTCCGAGCGCGTCAGGATTTCGCCGCCGGTAACGCCATGGCCCTTGGCCTCGACCAGATTGGCCCAGGTCTCCGGCATTTTCTCGGCGATCGTCACCACGCGGCGGCCATTTTCGACGAACCGGCCATGCGCGCCGGGACCGACGCCGACATATTCGCCATAACGCCAGTAGGTGAGATTGTGCCGGCTTTCGGCGCCGGGCCTGGCGTGGTTGGAAATCTCGTAGGCCGGCAGTCCGTGCGCGGCGGTGATCTCCTGTGTCAACGCGTAGAGATCGGCGGCAAGCTCATTGTCTGGAATGATGAATTTCCTTGCCGCATGCAGTGCATGGAACGGCGTGCCTTCCTCGATGGTCAGCTGATAGAGCGACAGATGGTCTGCGGCGTGGCCGATCGCCTGCTCGAGCTCCGCCTGCCACGCTTCCGGCGTCTGACCAGGTCGCGCGTAGATCAGGTCGAACGACAGCCGTGGGAATATCTCGCGCGCCAGGCCGATCGCATGCAGGGCCTCATCGACATTGTGCAAACGGCCGAGGAAGCGCAGATCCTTGTCGTTCAGCGCCTGCACGCCAAGCGACACCCGGTTGACGCCGGCCGCGCGATAGCCGCGAAAGCGCTCGGCCTCGACCGAGGACGGATTGGCCTCCAGCGTCACCTCGATGCCACCGGGCACCGACCAGTTCTTCGCCACTGCATCCAGCACCGCCGCCACGGTCTGCGGCTTCATCAGCGACGGCGTGCCGCCGCCAAGAAAGATGCTGGTCACCTCGCGCGGCCCGGTGCGGCCGCGCATCGTCGCCAGCTCGGTCTCGAAGGCGCGGGCAAAACGCTCCTGGTCGACCGGCTGGTGGCGGACATGGCTGTTGAAGTCGCAATAGGGGCATTTGGCCGCGCAGAACGGCCAGTGGACGTAGACGCCGAAACCGGGGCTGCGGTCGAGCAGCATGGTCATGCGCCGGCCAATCGGGCTTGGGCGAATTTCTGGAAAGCACGGGCACGGTGCGACAATGCGGTTAGCTGGCCGGGCTTCCAGCCATGCTTTTCCTCCGCGCTCATCTCGCCGAAGGTCCTTTCGAACCCATCGGGCAAGAATACCGGATCGTAGCCGAAGCCGAGCTCGCCGCGCGGCGGCCATACCACCGTGCCCACGACCTCACCGCGAAAATATTCCGCCTGGCCATCGGGGAAGGCAAGGCAGATGACCGCGACAAAGCGGCCCTTGCGCTGGGCAGGCGTGATCGCGCCAACTTCTTGCAAGGCCACTTCCGTGCGCTGCATGGCCATGCCGAAGTCGCGGGAGCCGTCCGGCGTCTCGGCCCAGTTGGCGGTGTAGACGCCGGGTGCGCCGTCGAGCGCATCGACACACAGGCCGGAATCGTCCGACAGCGCGGGCAACCCAGTGGCCTTGGCGGCGGCCAAGGCTTTTATGAGGGCGTTCTGCTCGAAAGTGGTGCCGGTCTCGTCCGGCTCCGGCAAGCCGTATTCCTTTGCGGACTTCGCTTCTATGCCGAATGGCGCCATCAGATCGGCGAATTCCCGCAATTTGCCGGCGTTATGGCTGGCGACGACGATCTTATGCCCGTCAAGCGAATGAACAGCTGGCGAATGAACAGTCGGCGAATGCATCAGATGCCCCAGATTCTTGGCTCGGCGAACTCGATCGAATTGCCCGAGGGGTCGCGAATATAGATCGAGCGGCCGCCCTGCGGCCATTCGAACTCGCTTTCGATGGCGATTTTCTTCGCCTCAAGATGCGCTTTCCAGCGTGGGATTTCATCCGCGCTTGCGGCGAAGCAAAGATGGCCCTCGCCGACCGCGCCATGCGGCGGCACTTTGAGCTTGGCGTCGGCCGGCGGCGGCACTTTGGTCGCCTCGGCATTGAAGATAAGCAGCACGCCGTCGCCGCAGCGGAAGAAGAGATGCCTGCCATGGACCTTACCGAGCAGATCGAGCCCGAGGACGCCCGAATAGAACCGTTCCGCGGCAGCAAGGTCCGTCACGTAGAGTGCTGATTCCAGGATTGCTGAAGGGGTCACAGGATCGCCAATCTCTTCAATATTGACCGCAGCTAAGCCACGGCCATCTGCTGCAAGCTGACCAGGCGCTGAATGCCTTTTTTGGCGAGCCCCATCAGCGCCGCGAACTGCTCTTCCGAGAACGGCTCGCCCTCGGCTGTGCCCTGGATCTCGACGATACCGCCCTTGCCGGTCATGACGAAATTGGCGTCGGTGCCGGCCGAGGAATCCTCGATATAGTCGAGATCGATGACCGGCTGGCCATCATGGATGCCGCAGGAGATCGCCGCGACGTGATCCTTAAGCACCTTGCCCAGGCTCGCCATCTGGCGGGCTTCCATCCAGCGCAGGCAGTCGTAGAGCGCCACCCAGCCGCCGGTGATCGAAGCGGTGCGCGTGCCGCCGTCGGCTTGGATCACGTCGCAGTCGACGGTGATCTGCT
Organism: Mesorhizobium sp. M0904; assembly: GCF_040319475.1. Lineage (NCBI taxonomy): Bacteria > Pseudomonadati > Pseudomonadota > Alphaproteobacteria > Hyphomicrobiales > Phyllobacteriaceae > Mesorhizobium > Mesorhizobium sp. M0904. The sequence continues at coordinate 3,569 of NZ_JAMYOC010000026.1, forward strand.
GCTCACCGAGCGCCTGCAGATCGACCACGGCGCGCAGGGAGCGGCCGATCAGCCGCTGGATCTCCAGCGTGCGGCCGCCTTGTTTGCCGGCCGAAGCCTCGCGGCGCATGCGCTCGCCGGTCGAACGCGGCAGCATGCCGTATTCCGCCGTCACCCAGCCCTTGCCGGAGTTGCGCATCCAGCCCGGCACCTTTTCCTCCAGGCTGGCCGTACACAGCACATGCGTGTCGCCGAACTTCACCAGGCACGAGCCTTCCGCATGCTTGGAGACGCCGCGCTCGAAGGAGATGGGGCGCATTTCGTCGAATTGGCGTTTGGAAGGGCGCATTCAGGCTTCTTTCTTTCTTCGGAATCTTGGCCGGGGAATCTTGGCCGGCTTGTAGCCGCACGGGGCGTGAGGCGCAAAGGAAAATGGACCGGTTGCGCCGACGCTGCGGAAGTCTATATCTTCGGACCGGAGGTTTTTGGCTCGAATGACCAAGGTAGTCGATCCCGGTTCGCAGTCGCCAGTGCTCTCGTCGCCGGCACTTCAACCGCCCGCGCTTCAATCGCTCGATATGCGTTCGCGCGACATCTTCCGGCGCATCGTCGATTCCTATTTGCGGGATGGCGAGCCGGTCGGTTCGCGCAGCCTGTCGCGCATCCTGCCGTCATCGCTGTCGCCGGCCACCATCCGCAACGTGATGAGCGACCTCGAGCACCTCGGCCTGATCTACGCGCCGCACATCTCGGCTGGCCGGCTGCCGACCCAGGCCGGCTTGCGCTTCTTCGTCGATGCATTCATGGAACTCGGCGACCTCTCCGACGAGGAGCGCCGCACCATCGAGGCGCAGGTGCGCGCCTCCGGCTCGGGCGCGACGCTGGAGCATATGCTGACCGAGGCCAGCCAGATGCTGTCCGGCATGTCGCGCGGCGCCGGCCTCGTGCTCGCCGCCAAAAATGAGGCGGCGCTGAAGCACATCGAATTCATCCAGCTCGAGCCGACCAAGGCGCTGGCCGTGCTGGTCTCGCAGAACGGCGACGTCGAAAATCGCGTCATCGATCTGCCCGCCGGCATCACCGTCTCGCAATTGCACGAAGCCTCCAACTTCCTCAACGCCCATATCCGCGGCCGCACCCTGGCCGAGGCCCGGGTCGAAATCGCCCGCATCAAGGAAGAGACCAGGGCAGCCCTCGACACGCTGTCGCAGGATCTGGTCGAGAAGGGCCTGGCGGTCTGGGCAGGCGCCGAAAGCGGGGTGCCTGGGCGGCTTATCGTGCGCGGCCGCGCCAATCTCCTGGAAAACGTCACCGCCCAGGCCGACATAGAATTGCTGCGGCATCTGTTCGAGGATCTGGAGACGCAGGATGGGCTGATCCAGCTCCTCGACCTCGCCGAGGAAGGCCCGGGGGTGCGCATATTCATCGGTTCGGAAAACAAGCTGTTTTCGCTGTCGGGCTCCTCGCTGGTGGTGGCACCCTATCGCGACAAGGACGCGCGCGTCGTCGGTGCGCTCGGCGTCATCGGGCCGACGCGGCTGAATTATGCGCGCATAGTACCGATGGTGGACTATACCGCCCAGCTGATTTCGCGCATGCTGCGCTAGGAGCCGCCGCGGCCTGCCGCAAGGAGAAAAAGAATGGCGCTGGAATCGTTCAAGGCCCAGATCAGCCTGCTGCTCGAGGAAATGGTCAATCAGCCTGAGGATCAGCACGAGGTGCAAGAGCAGTTGCGTGAGAAGCTGCAAGAGATGCGGGCCATGGGCCTGCCGCTGCCGGCCGATCTGGTCGCGCTGGAAAAGCGCCTCGACGACGACTTTTACACCTCTGGCAACTGAACGGGGTTCGGCTTCAAATCCTCGTGTGCTGAACGACCGCTTGGAACGACCAATGCCTGATCCCGTTTGCCCTCTTCGAGGCAAACCTCGGAGGACGTTAATGATCCGATCTGGCGGCTTTGCGGCCGTTGCCGCTGCCCTCCTTGTCGCGACACCGGCGCCCGCCCAGCAGGCGGATCAAAAGGTGCTCAAAGGCGAAGCCGCTTTTGGCGATTGGCACGCCGACAGGCCTGGCGTCCGCCGCCTGATCGGGCCGCAAGACATGCCGGCAGCCGACCCCGCTCAATCCGCTTCGAACGGCGGCGGCGTGGCGGAACGGCCCGAAAGCGCCGAGCCAGAATTGCCGCCGGGCTTTTCGGCCGAAATGATCGCCTCCGGACTCTATAATCCGCGCGTCGTTCGCGTCGCTCCGAACGGCGACCTGTTCATCGCAAACGGCCATGCCGACCAAATACGCGTCTACCGTCTGGCCGAGGGCCGCGCCAAACCCATCGAGAAAGCGATTTTCGCCCAAGGCCTCAACTATCCATACGGCATCGCCTTCTATCCGCCAGGCGGCAAGCCGCAATGGGTCTATGTCGCAAACAGCGACAGCATCGTCCGCTTCCCCTATCGCGACGGTGACCTGAAGGCGTCCGGTAAACCAGAAACCATTGTCGCCAAAATCCCGTCGGGCGGTCACTCGACCCGCGACATCGCCTTCTCGCTTGACGGCAAGACGCTTTTTTTATCGGTTGGCTCGGACTCGAATGTCGCCGAGGACATGGACAAGCAGCCGGATGGCGGCCTTGACGCCTGGGCGAAATCAAAGCCGCTCGGGGCGGCCTGGGGCCCCGAGGAAGGCCGTGCCGATGTGCTCGCCTTTGACCCGGACGGGAAAAATCCCCGAACTGTCGCCACCGGCCTGCGCAACTGTACGGGCATGACGGTGCAGCCCGCCAGCGGCGCGTTGTGGTGCGTCGTCAACGAGCGCGACGAGCTCGGCGACAATGTGCCGTTCGAGTTTGCAACAGCGGTCAAGGACGGTGCGTTCTATGGTTGGCCTTGGTACTACATCGGAAATCACGAGGATCCGCGCCATCAGGGCGAGCGGCCAGACCTCGCCGGCAAGTCCACTGTCCCCGACGTGTTGATGCAGGCCCATTCGGCGCCGATGAACATAGCCTTCTACGACGGCAAGAACTTTCCGGCGGATTACCGGGGTGATGCTTTCGTCACCATGCATGGTTCGTGGAACCGTGGCGCCAGGACCGGCTACAAGGTGGTGAGGCTCAAATTCAGGGATGGCAAGCCGACCGGCGAGTATGAGGACTTCATGACCGGCTTCGTCATCTCGAACGACGCCGTCTGGGGCCGCCCGGTCGGTGTCGCCATGGCCAAGGACGGCTCCCTGATCGTCACCGAGGACGGTAACGGCACCATCTGGCGCGTTACCTACGAAGACGGCCGCTCCTGAACGGCGGCGTCGCCTGCTGCGCTGGCGCAATCGAATTCGGCCCGAGGGAATTCACCCAACTTCAACATTGTGCGACAAGCGCGAACCATGACGCTCACCGGGTTCCTCGCCTATAGCGCCGCCCTCGGCATCGCCGCAGCCATCCCCGGCCCAGGCGTCACCGCGCTTGTTGCGCGTGCGCTGGGTTCCGGCTTCCGCTCGTCGCTGGCCATGTCGTTCGGGCTGATGCTCGGCGACCTGACCTATTTAACTGCCGTGGTGCTCGGCCTGGCTTTCGTCGCACAGACGTTCGGCATGGTCTTCCTAGCCATCAAATGGCTGGGCGTCGCCTACCTCGCTTTTCTTGGCTGGCGTTTCTGGACGAGCGGCATCACGCCCGAAACGGTAGAGGCGAAGAAAGGCAAAGGCGGCTTGGCATCCAGCTTTGTAGCCGGTCTCGCCGTCACACTCGGCAATCCGAAGACGATGATTTTCTATCTCGCCATCACCCCGACCATCGTCGATCTGAAGATGATCACGCTGGCCGATTACGGCATCCTGGTCGCGCTCACTATCATCGTTCTGCTCGTGGTGCTGGTGCCCTATCTGGCGCTGGCGGCCAAGGCGCGCTGGTTCCTGAAGTCGCCGCGGGCGCTGAGGGCACTCAACCGCACCGCCGCCGGCTTCATGGTCGGTGCGGCGGCGGCAATTGCCGCCCGCCAGTAGATCTCTTCGCCGATCCGCCCAACGCCCTGCAAGGCGCCGGTATTCAGCACGAACGTCACTCGGATATTTTTCGAACGTGCCTATCTTGCGTGGTGGATGGCTCTATCCTATGCCCGCCCGGCTCTTGCCGCTTGACCTCTGGGAGGAAAACCAATGAACAAGCCCGCCACCCACACACACGTGCCCGGCCGCGGCCGCATCTACAATTCGATCACCGAGACGATCGGCGACACGCCGCTGGTGCGGCTGGATAAATTCGCCAGGGAGAAGGGTGTCGTCGCCAATCTGCTGGCCAAGCTCGAATTCTTCAACCCGATCGCCTCGGTCAAGGACCGCATCGGCGTCTCGATGATCGAGGCATTGGAGGCGTCGGGCAGGATTACACCCGGCAAGACCACGCTGATCGAGCCAACCTCGGGCAATACCGGCATCGCGCTCGCCTTTGCCGCCGCCGCCAAAGGCTACAAGCTGATCCTGACCATGCCGGAAACCATGTCGGTCGAACGCCGCAAGATGCTGGCGCTGCTCGGTGCCGAGCTGGTGCTGACCGAAGGGCCGAAAGGCATGAAGGGCGCCATCGCCAAGGCCGACGAACTGGCGGCAACACTGCCCGACGCCGTCATTCCGCAGCAATTCGAAAACCCCGCCAATCCGGAAATCCATCGCCGCACCACGGCCGAGGAAATCTGGAACGACACCCATGGCGAAGTCGATATCTTCGTTGCCGGCATCGGGACCGGCGGCACCATCACCGGCGTCGGCCAGGTGCTGAAGAAGCGCAAGCCCTCGGTGCATGTCGTCGCCGTCGAACCGGAAGCCTCGCCGGTGCTGTCGGGCGGCCAGCCAGGCCCGCACAAGATCCAGGGCATTGGCGCCGGCTTCGCGCCAAAAATCCTCGACACGACGATCTACGACGAGATCGTCAAGGTCTCGAACGAGGATTCGGTTGCCAATGCACGGCTCGTCGCTCGGCTCGAAGGTGTGCCGGTCGGCATTTCGTCGGGTGCCGCCCTGCAAGCGGCGATCGTCGTCGGCTCGCGGCCCGAGAACAAGGGCAAGACCCTCGTCGTCGTCATCCCCTCCTTCGCCGAGCGCTATCTCTCGACTATCCTGTTCGAGGGATTGGGGACTTAGAGTCTGGACACGAATAGCGATCCCTTCGCGCTGCCCTTCCGGCGGGCGGCTGAAAATACCTGTAGCGGCATCGGCGCTTGAGCGGCGAGGCGCTTCCGGAACAAATCGTCGCTGCCGGGCAGGCGGAGGACTTCATGTACAAGCTCTACACACGTGCCAATACCGGCGGTTTTGTCGTCGAGGCGGCGCTCGGTTTGGCGGGCGTGCCTTTCGACCAGATCGACGTTCCGAAGGGCCGCCTCGATCAGGCCTTTCTTGATATCAGCCCCTTGAAGCAGGTGCCGGTGCTGATCTTGCCGGACGGACGCTCGATGACCGAATCCGCGGCGATCTGCATCCTGCTGGCCGAGCGCCACCCGGAAGCAGGACTGGCGCCCGCGGCAAGTTCGCCTGACCGTGCGGATTTCCTGCGCTGGATGTTTTTCATGTCCTCCGTCATTTATCCAGCCAACCTGCGGTTCTTCTACGCGCATCGCTACACGGCCGACGCCAGCGGCGTGGACGCCCTCAAACAGGCGGCGGTCTCGGAAATGGATCGCAGCTTCGCCATTCTCGATGCCGCCCTCGACGGCCGCGACTGGCTGGCCGGCGACCAACTCTCGCTGGCCGACATCTATCTCGTCATGTTGGTGGCCTGGCATCCGGAGGTCGCGAAGGTTCCAACCGCTTGGCCGAACATCGAACGCCTGTGGGCCAATTTGCGGGAACATCGGGTGATGAAGAGGCTGAATGCTTCTCACGACATGTGGCCGGCCTGAGCACTCCGCCTTGTCTCAGTCTTTTTCCGCGCGGCCGAGCTCTGCCCGTCGTTCCTGCAGGAACCGGCGCACGGCTGGATCGCGTTCGAGGCCGATAGCCCGGTCATAGGCCTCGCTCGCCTGCGGAACTTTGCCGAGCCTGGCCAGCAGGCCCGCGCGGGCGGCCCAGTAAGGTTGATAGTCATACAGCCGCTTGTCGCCGCTGAGTTGATCAAGGGCGCCCAATCCTGCCGAGGCACCTTCGGCCTCGGCAATCGCTACCGCACGGTTGATCGACACCACCGGCGAGCCGGCAATCACCGACAGCGCGTTATAGAGCTCCTTGATCGCGACCCAGTCGGTGCCGCCGGTCAGCCGTCTTGTCGCATGGGCGGACTGCACGGCGGCCTCAAGCTGGTAGCGGCCGACAACGCCCTTGGCCGCGGCGCGCCCGAGCAGCGTCTCCGCTTCATCGATCAGTGTATCGTCCCACAGTGCAAGATCCTGCTCGGCCAGCGGCACATAATCGCCCGCCGCATTGCGCCGCGCCGCGCGCCGCGCTTCGGCGAACAGCATCAGCGCCAAAAGGCCGAGCGCCTCCGGCTCGTCCGGCATCAGCGTGGCCATCAGACGGCCGAGCCAGATGGCTTCTGTCGCGAGGTTGCGGCGCCGCGTTTCGGTGCCGGCTCGGTCGGACCAGCCTTCGGCAAACGCCGCGTAGATTGCTTCCAGAACGGTGCCCAGCCGCTCGCCGAGTTCGGCCCGCTCCGGCACGCGGAACGGAATGCCTGTCTCGCGAATTCGCGTCTTGGCGCGCACCAGGCGCTGGCTCATCGTGGCTGGCGAGACAAGGAAAGCCGAGGCGATCGTCGCTGCGTCGAAGCCCAGGACCGTCTGCAGGATCAGCGGCGCGCGGACGCCGGCCTCGATCGCCGGATGGGCGCAGGCAAACATCAGCCGGAGCCGCTCGTCCGGCAGGTCTTCGTCGACCATGCGTGCCTCCATCTCCTCGGCGATCAGCCTAAGGTGGTCGCGGGCCGCCTCGCTTGTCAGTCGTCGTCTGACCGCGTCGACGCGGCGCTTGCGTGCCACCGCCAGCAGCCAGGCTTCCGGCTTGTCGGGCACGCCCGCCTGTGGCCAACGCTCGAGCGCCGCTGCAAAGGCATCTGCCAAGGCGTCCTCGGCAGCGGCCACGTCGCGTGTGCGCGCGGCGAGATACGCAACCAGCTTGCCGTAGCTTTGCCGGGCGGCCGCTTCCGCCGCCGCCCGCGCGATCTCCGGACGACTGTCCATCACACGGTCACTTCTGGGATGGCTACTCGGTCATTTCCCAGATCGGCCGCACCTCGATCGTGCCGGTGCTGGCACCCGGGCAGCGAGCCGCCCAGGCAATTGCTGCGTCGGCGTCCTCAGCCTCGATCATGTAGAAGCCGGCGAGCTGCTCCTTGGTGTCGGCATAGGGACCGTCGAGCACATTGGTCTTGCCGTTGGCCATCCGCACCGTGGTGGCGGTCTGGGTCGGCTTCAACCGGTCGCCGGCCAGCCACGCTCCGGATTTCTTTAACGCCTCGGTATAGGCTCCATAGGCAGCACTGATTTCATAGGTCTTCTCCGTCGGCGCGGCCGCCATCGCGGCTTCGTTCGCATAGATCAAAAGCATGTATCGCATGGTCTTCTCCCGTTTTTCTCGAAGGCCGCTCCGTTGCGGGCCGAACGTATGTCGCGCGGCCTCGCCCGATTTCGACAGGCGCTGCAAAAATCTTTCGGCTCCCATGGCATTTCACGCAAGCTCAACCGTTGGTCTAATGGCGACAATTGCGGGTTGGCATTTCCCGTCCGCTCTCTAAACTCGTCCCGGATCGCGCTGACGAGGAGAGTGCGGCAGATACTTCAGGGAGGAAACCGAATGCTCAATTTCAGGACGAAGTTCGTTGCCGCCGGCGCGATAGCGCTGTCGCTTGGCCTTGGCGCGGTATCGGTCAAGGCACAGGAATTCATCAACGTGCTGACCGGCGGCACGTCGGGCGTCTACTATCCGCTCGGCGTGGCGCTGTCGGAAATCTACGGCAAGGGCATCGAAGGCGCGCGCACCCAGGTGCAGGCGACGAAAGCGTCGGTCGAAAACCTCAACTTGCTGCAGCAGGGCAAGGGCGAGATCGCCTTTGCACTCGGCGATTCCGTCAAGCTGGCCGCCGAAGGCAATACCGAAGCAGGCTTCCCAGGCAAGCTCGACAAGCTGCGCGGCATTGCGGCCATCTATCCCAATTATATCCAGATCGTCGCCAGCAAGGAATCCGGCATCAAGACGCTCGCCGATCTCAAGGGCAAGAGCCTTTCGGTCGGCGCGCCGGCCTCAGGCACCGAGCTCAACGCCCGCACCATTTTCGCCGCTGCCGGGCTGAAATACGAAGACCTCGGGCGGATCGAATATCTGCCCTTTGCCGAGTCCGTAGAGTTGATCAAGAACCGCCAGCTCGACGCCACGCTGCAGTCGGCGGGCCTTGGGGTCGCATCGATCCGTGACCTCGCCACCTCGGTGCCGGTAAACATCGTTGCCGTGCCGGCGGAGGACGTCGCCAAGATCGGCTCGCCCTATCTTTCCGTGGTCATCCCCAAGGGCACCTATGAGGGCCAGACCGAGGATGTCGCGACCGCCGCCGTCGGCAATTTCCTGATCACCAGCGCCGATGTCCCTGACGAGACCGCCTACCAGATGACCAAACTGCTGTTCGAGCATCTCGACCAGCTCACCGCTGCCCACGCCGCCGCCAAGGCGATCGACCCCGCCAAGGCGCTCGACGGCATGCCGGTGCCGCTGCATCCAGGCGCCGAGAGGTATTACAAGGAAAAGGGATTGGTGAAGTAAGGAGCCTCGCCTCGCTCCGCACCCTCCCTCGGGGAGGGGAGCGCCCCGCCAGGAACCCCGCTAATGACCGCAACCCCGATCGTTCTTTCCCCCACAGCGGAAGCTCCTGTCGAAGGATTGCCGCCGGGCTTCGGCGAAGGCATCGCCGGCAAGGCGGCTTTTCTCATCGCCATCGCCTTCTCCATCTTCCAGATCTACATCGCCGCCTATGGCAGCCTGCCGAGCCAGGTCGTACGCGCCATGCATGTCGGCTTCCTGCTGCTGCTCGGCTTTGCCCTAATCGCCAATCTGCGCGCCAAAAGCGTCCCGGCGAAAGCAGTGTTCTGGACGCTCGGCGTGCTTGGCTTCGCCACCGGTCTGTACAATTGGGTGTTCTATGCCGACCTCATCCGCCGCTCCGGCTTTCTCACCACGCCTGACCTGATCGTCGGCGCGGTGCTGGTCGTGCTGGTCTTCGAGGCGGCGCGGCGATTGATGGGGCTGCCGCTCGCCGTCATTGCCTTCATCTTTCTCGCCTACGCATTTGCCGGCAATCATCTGCCGCCGCCTTTCATCCATCGCGGCTATGATTTCGCCCAGCTCGTCGACACCTTCGCCTATGGCACCGAAGGCATCTACGGCACGCCGGTCTATGTTTCGGCCGCCTACATCTTCATCTTCGTCGTCTTCGCCGCCTTTCTTGAACGCGCCGGCATGATCGCGCTGTTCAACGATTTTGCGCTCGGCCTGGTCGGCTCATGGCGGGGCGGCCCGGCGCAGGTCTGTGTGCTGTCCTCGGCGCTGATGGGCACCATTTCCGGCTCCGGCGTCGCCAATGTGGTGGCCAGCGGCCAGTTCACCATCCCGCTGATGAAGCGCTTCGGCTTCCGCTCGGCCTTCGCCGGCGCCGTCGAGGCGACCTCGTCGATGGGCGGCCAGATCATGCCGCCGGTGATGGGAGCGGTTGCCTTCATCATGGCCGAGACCCTGAACATCCCCTATGCCGCGGTAGTCAAGGCGGCGATCATCCCGGCGCTGCTCTATTTCGGCGCCTGTTTCTGGCAGGTGCACCTGGAGGCAGGCAAGGCCGGCCTGCACGGCATGGCCAAGGCCGACCTGCCCAGTCCGTGGGATGCGGTGAGACAGCACTGGCCGCTGGTACTGCCGCTCGCAGCACTGATCTACCTGCTGTTTGCCGGCTACACACCGGTGTTCGCCGGCACCATGGGCCTGGCGTTGACCATCGTGCTCATCCTCGGCACGCCGCTGGCAGCATCGATCGGGCCGCTCGCCTTCCGCATCGTCTTCTGGCTGGCACTCGGGCTTGCCGCGGCTTCCTTCATGAAATTCGGCGTCGACATCCTCAGCCTGGTCATCACCGTGCTGGTCGTCGCCTGCCTCACGTTCAAGGGCGGGCGCGAGACGCTGCGCATATGCATCGATTCCCTTGCGGAGGGAGCAAAGAACGCGCTGCCGGTCGGCATTGCCTGCGCCATCGTCGGCATCGTCATCGGCACGTTGACGCTTACCGGCATCGCTTCGACCTTCATCGGCTGGATCATCTCGATCGGCGAGAACAATCTGTTCCTGTCGCTGCTTTTGACCATGCTCACCTGTCTGGTGCTTGGCATGGGCATACCGACCATTCCCAATTACATCATCACTTCGTCGCTGGCCGGGCCGGCGCTGCTGTCGCTCGGCGTGCCGTTGGTGGTCAGCCACATGTTCGTTTTCTATTTCGGCATCATGGCCGATCTCACCCCGCCTGTGGCGCTGGCCGCCTTCGCCGCCGCACCGATGGCCAAGGAAAGCGGCCTCAAGATCGGCATCCAGGCCACTAAGCTTGCCATTGCCGGCTTCGTTGTGCCGTTCATGGCGGTCTATACCCCGGCGCTGATGCTGCAGAACCCCGGTCCGATCGCCGCCCAGTTCGGCTATCCCGTCGAGGTCGCCTATATCGTCATCAAAGCCTGCATGGGCATAGTCCTGTGGGGCGCCGCTGCCGTCGGATTTCTGGCCCGGCGCATGGCCTGGTGGGAACGCCTCGTCGCCTTCGCCGCCGGCGTGCTGCTGGTTGCGGCGCTGCCGCTTACCGACGAGGCGGGCTGGGCGCTGTCCCTTGCCTGGATCGGCTGGCACTGCTGGCGTGCGCGGCAGGCTTCGCTGGCCAACTCGGCATGAGCCTCTGCATCGCCGCGGCCGGCAAGACGGTGACGCTCGCGGTCGCTGCCTTCACGCTCTCCTGGGTGCATTCGGTGGAGAAGACCCAGTGGCAGGAAGACTGGAAGGTGCTGCCGTCCGGCCTGCAGCTGGTCGAGGCCCGCATCAAGGGATCGGGCGCCGGGATGGAGCCGCCGCAAGGCTCGGTGCTGAGAAACGGCTGGTGGGTCTATGCGCCCAAGGTCGGGCCACAGCGGCGCCTCGTGCTCGCCGCGTCGGGCGCCACGGGTCAGGGTTGGACGCTGTGCACGGCGCAGGACTGCCGCGAACTGGCTAAGCTGGCAGGCGACACGATCTCGCTGGAGCCGTGCGGGCCGGAGGGCTCCAGCCAGCCGCGGTAGCAGGCGATCATGCCGGCAAGTGGATGCGAGATCTCGACGTGGAAGCGGAAGCGGCCATCCTCCACCGTTTCGTAGGAAGTCGAGCGTGGACCGAGCCACATCGGCAGCGGCAGGCCAAAAAAGCTCCAGCGGCGCAAGACCAGCGCCAGCCGGCCGTCCTCCGCAACCAGCGCCATCGCGAAGGTCAGCGGGCCGAAGCGTTCGCACAGCAGGCGCTGCGATCGACCCCGGCCTGCGAACTGTAGGCTCGAAAAACTGTGCTTGCCGAATGTCCGCGTCCAGGTCTCGCCGTCCTTCTCGGTGTCGAAGCGGACATGAACCGGGATGTCCTCGCTTGCCGCGGGGAAGCCGACCATCACGGGCCATTAGCCGGCCAAGAACATTGCGCCCGCGTTCGACGCGCGCGCGGCCTGCGCCATTGTTGTGCAATCGTGCATGGCGCGGATTTCCCGGGGCAGGCCATGCCAGGCGTCGCCGAGCAAGACGGCATAAAGCGACTTGTCCCTGTCAGCGGGCTCATTCCTGAACCCGGTGTAGATTGTCTTGCCGGCGAACAGCGCTTCATAATCCCGGAGCTCCAAATCGCGCACCGCCGCCCGTGCGCCCGGCGCGGGCTGATGTCCGGCCAGCGCTTTGCGGACCAGCGCTTCGACCGCCATCGACGGGATCAGCGGCCCATCATTGCCCTCGGCCAAGAGATGCCACGAGCGCTTGACGATGGCGCCCGCCCGGTCAGATCCCTCCACCTCGACGAACATGCCGCCGCGATGCTCGCCCCAGCGCAGCCGGTTCGTTGCCTGATGCATCAGCGGCGCCAGCGGCAAAAGCGAACCGATCAATCCGGCGCGCACCAGCCAGGCGAGGCAGATCAGGGCGCGGTGCAGCAACTCGGGTACCGGCCCGGCTCCCATCCAGATGGTCCTCGCCTCCGGCCAAAGCTCGGCCAAGGCGCGCAGGTCGGGAACGTCGACAAGCGAAAACAGCGTGTATCGAAGCGGCAGCCGGCCCGGCGGCGCGATGGTGTAGCGCAGTTGTTCGGTGAACGGACGGCCTTGTTCCGGACGGCCATTGCGAACAAGCCGCACCGGCTGACCGGCATAACCGGCGATAGCGTGAATGACGTTTCCGCCGACACCGGCAAAGGGCGACGGCGCGATGCCGCCGCGAATGCCGTCGACCCGCGTCAGGTCCGACGACAGGCGGCGCACAACCGCGGCCGTCAGCACCGGAAAGCTCGAGACGCCGGACAGCACGAAAACCCCTGCATTTCGCGCCGCCTCGTCGAACGCAGAGACGTCGGCGACGAAATCCGAGCCGTCGGCTAGATCAAGATAGTTGATGCGCCGGGCGATGCAGGCCTCGATCAGGCGATAGCGTCCCTCGCCATAGGCCTGGAACGGGCCGCTCGCGTCGACTACAATATCAGGCTCAAATGCAGCGAGTTGCGCGGCGAGATCGCCGTCACGGTCGAACAGGGCCGGCTGCAGCCGGGCTGCTGTCGGCGCACGCCTGTTGCAATAAGCGTCAGCCTTGGCAAGCGAGCGCCCGGCGACGAAGAGGATCAGACGCGGTTCGCCCTCCAAAAGCTCGACGGTGCGACCGCCAAAGGTGCCATAGCCGCCGACGACAAGAACCTTCATCCGCAGTTCCCCCAAAATGCCCCGCGCCGCTCCCGGCCACGGCAGTGAGCCTAGCCGATCAACCTTGCCCTCACCTCGGCGGAAGGGATTTCACAATTGTCCTTCTTGCCGAACAGGGCGTAGCGGTTCTTTGCGATGCGGTCGTAGAGCCAGTCGCGAAGTGGGCGCGGCAACAGCAGCAGGATCCGCGCCGCCCGCCACGGCCAGCCGAGTTCGGCCATGACGGCAACGAAACTATCCAGGCGGGTGAAAGCGGCGCCATCGACGATGACGAGATTGGTCTCGTAGCGATCCGTTCGCAGCCCGTATTTCTTGAACAGCATCTCGCCGAAGGGCGACTGCGCCGTTGCGAAATGGAAGCGGCCCTTGCGGTCGAGCTTCACCACCATGCGCACAAAGCCCGAGCACAACACGCAAATACCGTCGAACACGATCAACGGGCGACGTGATTCGAATTCTGGCGGCTCAGGAGAATGGTTCGGCTTGACGATCACGTGACGCCCGGCAGCTGGTGTCAGGCGACACTAAACCTGCCGGCGGCTGGATCAAAGCCCGGACTGCTGAAGGCTTGGCGTTGTCGCACGCCGTCTGTCGGTCAGCGCAGGGCGCTCGGCGCGATAGGTCGTTGACCGATTGTCGGCGTCGGGCCGGCATATCCGGCTGTCGTGACGGCTCTCCATGCTCATCATCAGTGCACGCTGATCCCAAGCGTGTTGCCACGGCGCGCGCAGGCGGGGCCTGGGCCGCGCATGTAATAGCGCTCGGGCCGATAGGTCGGTGCGACGAATTCGCGGATGGCGGCAGCATAGCCGGCGATGTGATTCCAGAAGCTCATTTTACTCGGTCCCTATCCCGTTTCGGATGTCCCTTCCGAATTTCGGGGATCATAGCGTCCAGGCGTGAATAGTCGGTGAACGCGATGTTAATCTCTGGTCGAAAATGCCTTCGTTCATGGCTGGAATGCGGCTGATTCGCGGTGTTTCCATGCAGTCCGTCGGCATTTCGCCCAGTGTGACTTTTGCATCACATATGTTTCGCCTGAATGTCGCTGAGGCGCGATTTTGTTTCAGCTTTTTGCTGGACCGCGAAATTTCCGTGCACGCGGCCGGAAAACCAGGAACCCGCCCGTCAGCCGCACGTTGATTTCCCAGTGCCGGGACGAACCGGTTCCGCAGGCTGTGGTGCTCAGGTTGGGCCGCAGCCAAAAATCCGAAACTGCAAGAGCAATGGAAAGGCAAAGGCCATGGGCTTCTTTTCGAAGGATATCAAAACACTCGATGACCTGTTCGTGCACACGCTGCGCGACATCTATTACGCTGAAAAACAGATCGAGAAATCGCTGCCGAAGATGATCGACAAGGCGAGTGATCCGCAGCTGAAAGCCGGCTTTGAGAAACATCTCGCCCAGACCAAGGGTCATATCCAGCGTGTCGAGCAGGTGTTCGAACTGCACGGCGTGAAGGCCAAGCAGGTCGACTGCCCGGCCATCGACGGCATTCTCGAAGAGGCCGACGACATCAGCGGCGACATCGCCGACAAGGAGGTCCTCGACGCTGCGCTGATCGCCTCGGCCCAGGCGGTCGAGCATTATGAGATGACCCGTTACGGCACCTTGATTGCCTGGGCCAAGCAACTGGGCCGCAGCGACTGCGCCAATGTGCTGGCCAACAATCTCAAGGAGGAGCAGGCGACCGACCGCAAGCTTACCGAGATAGCGGAAAGCAAGATCAACCTGCAGGCCGCCGAGTAGGGCAGCGATAGAGAATTGAGTTCAAGGCAAGGCCGGGCCGAAAGCCCGGACTTGCCTTTTTGCGCCGCCGGAACCGGAACGGGCTTTGGCCGTTCTCGGTTGAACGCCGTTCTCGGTTGAACCTTGTCGCGCAGGGAGTTTGTCATGGCGCCGCGCCCCGCCTGGAGAGGATATCTCAAGCTTTCGCTGGTCACTTGCGCCGTCGAACTGACCAATGTCGTGACCCAGGCGGAGAAAGTCTCGTTCCGCGTGCTCAACCGCAAGACCGGCAATACCGTCAAGCGCGTCTATGTCGATTCGGCAAACGGCAAGCCGCTCGATGAAGGGGACGAGATCAAGGGCTACGAGATCGGCGACGGCGACTTCGTCCAAATCGAGGAGGAGGAGATCGAAGCCGTGCAGATCGAATCCTCGCACACGATGAGCCTCGATGGTTTCATCGAAAAATCCTCGATCCAGCAGATCTATCTCGATACGCCCTATTATGTGACGCCTGCGGACGAGGTCTCGGAAGAGGCCTTCGCCGTCATCCGCGACGCCATGGCCGCCAAGAAGACGGCGGGGCTGGCCCGTATCGTGCTCTATCGCCGCGAACGTCCGGTGGTCATCGAGCCGTTGGGCAAGGGTCTGCTGCTGACGACCCTGCGCTATGGCGATACGGTTCGCAGGCCCGAGATGGTGTTCGGCGACATCAAGCCGGTGAAGACCGACGCCGAAATGATCAGGCTGGCCGAACACATCGTCGATGAGAAACAGGCGAAGTTCGATCCTTCCGAATTCGAGGACAAATACGAAAACGCCCTGATCGAGCTGGTCCGCGCCAAGAAGGCCGGCAGGAAGGCACCGAAGACAAAGGCGGAACCACGGCCCTCCAACGTCGTCAATCTCTTCGATGCACTGAAGAAGAGCCTTTCGTCGGAAGCCGGTGCGCCGGCAAAGACCGGACGCCCGGCAAAGGGCGCCAAGTCCAAAGCCGCTCGGCGCGAATCTGCTTAGGATCAGACCATGGTCAGCCTCGAGCAGTATCACGCCAAGCGCAATTTCAAGAAGACCACCGAACCGGCCGGCAAGGTTTCGCGCGGCAAGAAAGCCGAGCCAGGTGGCATCTTCGTCATCCACAAGCATGCCGCCACCAGGCTCCACTACGACCTTCGTCTCGAGCATGGCGGCGTGCTGTGGAGCTGGGCAGTGACGCGGGGCCCGAGCCTCGACCCGCACGAAAAGCGGCTCGCCGTGCATGTCGAGGACCACCCGATCGACTATGCGCCGTTTGAAGGCACTATCCCGAAGGACCAATATGGCGGCGGCTCGGTCATTGTCTGGGACGAGGGAACTTGGGTCCCCGATGGCGACCCGGCAAAAGCGATGAAGAAAGGCCATATCAGTTTCGAACTGCGTGGCCACAAATTGCATGGCGCCTGGCATCTGGTGCGGCTGAAGCCGCGTCCGAGCGAAAAGCGTGACAACTGGTTGCTGATCAAATCCGACGATGCCGCCGCGCGTCCGGGCGAGGACATTTTGCAGGAGGCGCCGCAATCGGTGAAATCCGGCCTGACCATCGAGGAGGTCGGCGAAGGCAAGACCGCCGACGGCAAGAAGCCAAGCGTCTGGCAGTCCGACAGGCCGGCCGCCAGCAAAGCGAAGGCCGTCGCGGCAAGGCGGCTCGAATTCATCGAACCGGCGCTCGCAACGCTGGAGCGGGACGCCCCGCCCGGCAAGGACTGGCTGCATGAGGTGAAGTTCGACGGCTATCGCATGCAGGCGCAGCTTGCCGGCACCGAGGTTCGGCTTTTGACACGCGCCGGCCTCGACTGGACCGACAAGTTCGGTGGCGCAATTGTCGCGGCACTTGGCGGCCTGAAATGCACCGATGCTATCATCGACGGCGAAATCGTCGTGCTGGCGGATAATGGCGTGTCGTCATTCTCGCTGCTGCAGCAAGATCTGTCGGCAGGCCGCACGGATCGTTTCATCTACTACGTTTTCGACCTGCTGCGTCTTAACGGTGAGGATATCCGTTCCGAACCGCTGGTCGAGCGCAAGGAAAGGCTGCGCACTTTGCTCGCCGGACAGACCGAGGATCGGGCCGTGCGCTTCAGCGACCACTTTGCCGAACCCGGCAAGATCATGCTGGAGCATGCTTGCCGGCTGGGGCTCGAAGGCGTCGTCTCCAAGCGCGCCGACGCGCCCTACCGCAGCGGCCGTGTCCCGTCCTGGGTGAAGTCGAAATGTACGGCGCGCCAGGAATTCGTCATCGGCGGCTACATGCCGTCGGACAAGACCGGGCGCGGCCTGCGCTCGCTGCTGGTCGGCTATCACGAGGGCGGCAAGCTGCGCTATGCCGGCCGCGTCGGCACCGGCTTCACGGCCAAAAGCACCAACGAGCTGAAGAAGAGGCTTGATGCGCTGAAGACGACAACCTCGCCCTTCGACAGGGCGGTGCCAAGGGGCAAGGGGCTGGTCTGGGTCAAGCCCGAACTTGTCGGCGAAGTGGAGTTTCGCAGTTGGACGTCGGACCGTATAATACGCCACGCGTCGTTCCAGGGATTGCGCGAGGACAAGCCGGCGGAGGAAGTCGTGCAGGAGAAACCGAAAGCACGCTCAGCCCCGGCAGAGTCGAAGCCAAAGCCCGCCAAACCCGCGGCCACCGCGAAAACCTCGGTTACGCTGTCCCGCCCCGACAAGCTTCTGTGGCCCGAGGAGGACGTATCGAAGCAGGATCTGGTCGATCACTACGCGCTGGTCTGGCCGCGCATGAAGCAATTCGTCATCAACCGGCCGCTCAGCCTCGTGCGGGCGCCGGACGGTGTTGGCGGCCAACGGTTCTTCCAGAAGCATGCCTCGGCCGGCATGCACGACAAGATCGCCGTGATGAAGGATCCCACCGACGGCGAGGAGATATTGTTCATCCGCGATTTCGACGGTGTCGTGGCCCTTGTTCAACTTGGCGTCGTCGAGATCCACATCTGGGGCTCGACCACGGACGAGCTGGAAAAACCAGACCAGATCATCTTCGATCTCGATCCCGACGAGGGTGTCGACGTGAAGGCGGTGCGTGCCGCGGCGCTCGATATCCGCAGCCGGCTCGACGAACTGTCCCTGCCTAATTTCGTCAAGACCTCGGGCGGCAAGGGCTATCATGTCCTCGTCCCGCTGAAGCCGTCGGCGGACTGGGACGAGGTCAAAGGCTTCGCCCATGAGTTCGCCCGAGCGCTCGAGCAAGCCGCACCCGACCGCTACACGGCGACGTTGTCGAAGAAGGCGCGCACCGGCAGGATATTCGTCGATTATCTGCGCAATGGCCGTGGCGCGACCACGGTCGCGCCCTATTCGTCGCGCGCCAAGAAAGGCGCCACGGTATCAATGCCGGTGACCTGGGCGGAAATCGAGGCCGGATTGCCGCCGAACGCCTTTCCGATCGGCGACAAGACGACGCTGAAGCGGCTTGGGCAAGCCGATCCCTGGGAGGATTTTTTCAAGCAGGCCAAGCCGCTCAAGCGCGGCTAGAGCAATTCCAGGAAAAGTGTGTGGAACGATTTTCTGTCCGGAATTGCGTCAAAATAAAAAAGATAGAGCGGTTCGGCGTTTCCGTGGAGACGGCGAGCCGTTCTGGTGCGTCGAAGCGAGCCGTCAGGCGAGAAACTTCTTCTCGAATGCCTGCTTGCCTGTCGGCGAGAAGATCACTGCACGGCTGTCCTTCTCGCGCCGCGCCCATTTTTCGGCGAGGATCTTATCGAGAATGGCGGCGCCCAGCGTGCCGGCGAGGTGCGAACGCCGCACGCTCCAATCGAGGCAGGCCCGGCACACCGGTCGCCGCGCCTTGCCCTCGACATCGATGCCGATCGCGGCGAAATGCGAGGCGGCCGACGGCCCAAGCCGGATCTCCTCATCATTGCGCAGGAGCACTTGTCGAGCGACGAGACGGTCCAGCATCGCCACCGCCTGCTCGCCGGCGAGGTGGTCGTAGCAGACCCGCGCCACGCGCATGGCGGCGTCGCGTGGGCCAGGCCGCACTCGTTGCGGCCCGACCGCGGCGGCAACACCGGTGATCGCCTCGATCATGCCTGCTACCTGCGGGCCGGCGAGGCCGTAGTAGCGGTGCCGTCCCTGGCTTGCCAGCGTCAGCAGCCCGCCTTCCATCAGCTTCGACAGATGGGAGCTCGCTGTCGGAAGCGACACGCCGGCCTCGAGTGCCAGTTCACTCGCCGTCAGTGCCGTGCCGCCCATCAGTGCGGACAGCATGTTTGCCCGCGCCGGATCGCCCACCAGGCTGGCAATGCGGGCTATGTCAGGTCCTTCGCGCATGGTTCGTTCATCATCGAAGCATCCTCGTCAGACAAGCATTAATCTCGATGCAAATCAAGGAGACGACAATGCCTGCAAGGACTATTCTCGGCGCCGCGCCTGCTCGCCGGCCGTTCCCGTTCATTGTCTTGCGCCGCCTGCGGCTGCGGCTCCTGAAGCGGTGGTACGACCGTCATTTGCAGCGTCTCGACCTCGCCGAGATCGACGATCATCTGCTGCGTGACCTTGGCCTGACACCCGAAGACGTCCGCCGCGAATGCGCGAAATCCTTCTGGCAAACCTGACCGGCCAGCGAATTTGCCTAGCATATCGATCTTCGGAACGTTTCGACCCGGCTCGAACTGTGACCGCCAGAAAACATCCACCGCCAAGGAGGCGAAAATGACCATCACCTGCTTCATCCGCTACGAGATCGATCCGTTCGGCAAGGCGGCGTTCGAGGAATATGCACGCAATTGGGGGCAGGCGATCCCGCGCTGCGGCGCCGATCTGATCGGCTATTTCGCGCCGCACGAAGGCTCGGCCACTACGGCTTATGCCGCCTACAACATCGACAGTCTTGCGGCCTACGAAGCCTACCGCGCCCGGCTCGCCGCCGATCCCGCCGGCAAGGCGAATTACGAGTTCGCCCGGCGGGAAAAATTTATCCTGAAGGAGGACCGCATCTTCCTCAAACTGGCCTCCGGGCCACATGCTTCTTTGATGAAGCCATGATCGCCGTCATCTTCGAGGTCGAGCCGGCGGCGGGCATGCGCGATGCCTATCTCGGCATCGCCGCCGATCTGCGCCCACTGCTCGACGGCATCGACGGTTTCCTGTCGATCGAGCGCTTCCAGAGCCTTGCCGATCCGAACCGCATCCTGTCGCTGTCCTTCTGGCGCGACGAGGATGCGGTGAAGGCCTGGCGCAACACGCAGGAACATCGGCAGGCGCAGAGGGCTGGGCGCGGCGGCATCTTTGCCGGCTACCGTTTGCGGATCGCCCATGTCATGCGCGACTACGGCCTGACCGAACGCGCCGAGGCGCCAGCAGACAGCCGGGCGGTGAATGGGTAGCGACTGCTATGCATTCCCGATCAGCACCCCTGCCGCAAACACCAGCGCGCCGCCCAGCACCACCTGGAAGGCGGCGCGCCAGAATGGCGTCTGCATGTAGCGGTTCTGTACGAAGGCGATCGTCCAAAGTTCGAAGAACACCACGACCGCGGCGCCGCTCGGCGGCGGCCAGAAAACCGGGAAGAGATAGGGCAGCGCGTGCCCGAGCCCGCCCAGCGTCGTCATGACGCCGACGGTCAGCCCGCGTTTTACCGGCGAGCCGCGGCCGGATAGCTTGCCGTCGTCGGAGGCCACTTCGGTGAATCCCATCGAGATACCGGCGCCGATCGAGGCGGCAAGCCCGACCAGAAAGGTCTGGAACGTGTCGTGCGTGGCAAAGGCCGCGGCAAAGATCGGCGCCAGCGTCGACACCGAGCCATCCATCAGCCCGGCCAGCCCGGGCTGCACGTAAGTCAGGATGAACTGACGTTGCTCGGCCGCCGCCTCTTCGTCCTTGACCGCGCCCGATATATGCTTTTGCTCCAGCCGCTGCGCCAGTGTCTCGTGGCCCTGTTCGGCCACCGCCAGATCGTCGAGCAACTTTCTCGTCGAGGCATCGCCTGTGCGTTTGGCCGCCTCGATATAGAACAGGTAGGCCTGCCGCTCCATGGCCTCGGCTTGGCTGCGCACATGATCGATACCGAGCGGCCTCACCAGCCAGTCCGGCTTGCGCTCGTAATAACCCTTCACATGCTCGCGCCGGATCAGCGGTATGCGCTCGCCGAAACGCTTGCGGTAAAGCTCGATCAGCGCGTCGCGATGGCCGTCCTCTTCCTCCGCCATCTCCTCGAACACTTTGGCCGATTGCGGAAAGCTTTCCGCCAGCCCGTCGGCATAGGCGCGATAGATGCGCCCGTCATCCTCCTCGGAGGAGATTGCGAGCGCCAGGATCTCCTGCTCCGAGAGAGATTCAAACGGACGGCGGCCGAAGCCGAAAACGCGGGAAAGCATGAGAAATTCACCCCAGTTTAGAATAGTTCTAAACTAGAGCTTCGCACATCCTCGGTCAATCGCGCCCGCTCCATTCATCTGCTCAAAAGTATCAACGTCGAAACCAAACGAGGCATTGTTTGCTATCGGCAAACGTTCACCTATATAATCGAATCTGAACCAAGAGAAAGGAACCCGCAGATGCCGGAACAACAGCAGCCGTTTGACCCCAAGCCGGTTCTCGACCTGATCGCTAACATCGAGGCGGACTTGCAGCGCCTGAAAGGGCTGGTCGAGCAGCAGGTCGAAAAATTCGACCCCGCTAATCCGCACAACAAGGCTCCCGACGGCAAGTTGACCGAGGAGGGCGTCGAGTGCTGCTACCGGCTGTTCGACGAGGGCAAGTCGCGCTATTCGGTCGCCCAACAGATGAAGATCTCCTTCGCCGCCGCCACCCACCGCTTCAACACCTGGCGCAAGATGGGCGGCCCCAAACGGCAAAAGACCCTGTTGGGGTGAGGAGCGGCAGGCTATGCCGGCCAATCGACAACGATTTGTCGATTGAAGTGACGAATGCATAGTGGAGGGCGGAGGCGGCGGTGGGTGACAGTCACGCTCCACTCCTGCCTCCAAGTCGAATTGTAACGGTCACATTTTTTCATTGGTGCGCGGCCTCCCTTTCCGTGCACCATGGGCGGTCTCATTTCTTGCAGGACCCTAGCCATGACCATCTCTCCCGGCATCGCCGATATTCACAGCGCAGCAGCGCGATTGTCCGGACTGATCGTCGAAACGCCGCTGATCGAATCGCCGGAGTTGAACAAGCGCTTCGGCGCCAGGATCCTGTTCAAGCCGGAGACGTTGCAGCGCACCGGCTCGTTCAAGTTCCGCGGTGCATATAACAAGCTCTCCTCGCTCTCGGCGGAAGAACGCGCCCGCGGCATCGTCGCCTTCTCGTCGGGCAATCACGCGCAAGGCGTTGCCGCCGCAGCGGCGATGTTCGGCGTCAAGGCCATCATCGCCATGCCTGCCGATGCGCCGGCGATGAAGGTCGGCAATGTCAGGAAGATGGGCGCCGAAGTGATCACCTTCGACCGGGTCCGCGACGATCGCACTGCCGTTGTCCGTTCTTACGTGGAAAAGGGCATGGTCCTGGTGCCGCCCTACGACGATCCGGCCATCATCGCCGGCCAGGGCATGATCGGCCTCGAATTGATGCGCCAAGCAAAAGCGCTTGGCGTCAGCCTCGATGCGGTAGTGGTTCCCTGCGGCGGCGGCGGGTTGAGCAGCGGCATTTCGATCGCGGTCAAGGACGCCTCGCCGGACACCGCCGTCTGGGCTGTGGAACCCGAGCATTTCGACGACACACGCCGCTCGCTGATCAAAGGCGCCAGGGTGTCGAACGCGCCCGGCCACACCTCGATCTGCGATGCCCTTCTCGTCGCCGAGCCGGGTGCCATCACTTTCGAGATCAACCGCAAGAACCTTGCCGGCGCCATCGCCGTTTCCGACCGGGCGGTGGCCCAGGCGATGCGCGACGCGATGGCTTGCCTGAAGCTGGTGGTCGAACCTGGCGGCTGCGTCGGTTTGGCCGCGCTGTCGTCAGGCGAGATCGACCTTACCGGGAAATGCGTGGCCGTGGTGCTGTCCGGCGGCAATGTCGATTTCAGCACCTATGCCGAGATCATTGCTGCCAGCTAAGATAGCAACCAGTTGCAGGTCATGTGCCGGTTCGAGGCGCTCGAGCCTCCGTTGCGTCCGGTCGAACCGGTCCCATTCAAGGACTGAGATCAATGAAACTGTTCTTCAGCCGCAATCCCAATCCTCGCCTCGCGGTCGCCGTGGCACGTTATCTCAATGCCAAGGTCGAGTTCGAATTCGCCTCCCCCTTCGCTCCGGGGCAGGCCGAGCGCTTTCGGCCGCTCAATCCAAATCTTTCATTGCCCATCCTTGTGGACTTGGGAAAAAGCCTCTGGGAGGCCGATGCCATAGCCTGCCGGCTTTCACGCGACACGCATTCGCATTTCTGGCGCGCCGGCGACGACGAGCCGGAGATGATCCGATGGCTGAGTTGGGGCAAAGAGAACTTCGCAAGAGCCTGCGACGTTGTGCATTTCGAACGCGGGACCAAACAGCGCTATGGGCTCGGCCCGATCGATCAGGCACGGGTTGAGGAGGGCCTGAGGGACTTCAGTACCGCCGCTGCAATACTTGATGCCGAGCTTTCCCAGCGAGAATGGCTGGTCGGAAATTCGGTTTCCTACGCCGACTTTCGAATGGCGACGTTTCTGCCCTTCAACGACATCGCCCGACTGCCTCTCGACGATTATCCTTCTGTCGGCCGCTGGTATCGGCAGCTTGAAGAAATCGACGCCTGGCGCGATCCCTTCGAAGGGCTCAATGCACCTGAATTGACACCGGTCCCGGGCCAGGCCAAGGCCGTGTGATTCTCGATCATTTGCGCAAGCTGATTGCGTCGACCCTAATCCAGCGTCCGGCGGAACCGCACCAGCGCAATGCCGGCGAACAGCGCCACGAACAGCACCAGCCAGCCGATCTCCGTTGCCACCGCCGGCAGCTCGGCGCCCTTCAGCATCACCGCGCGGATAATGCGCAGGAAATGCGTCAGCGGCAGCACTTCGCCGAAAACCTGCGCCCAGTCCGGCATGCCGCGATAGGGGAACATGAAGCCGGACAGCATGATCGACGGCAGGAAGAAAAAGAAGGTGAGCTGCAGGGCCTGCATCTGCGTGCGGGCGATCGTCGAAATCGTGTAGCCGAGCAGCACCAGCGCCAAGACGAAGATCAGGACCGCCGTCAACAGCAGCGACATAGATCCGGTGAAGGGTATGGCAAACAGAAGCTTCGAGGCCGCCAGCACCACCACCACCTGCACGGCGCCTACCGCCAGATAGGGCAGCACCTTGCCCAGCATGATCTCGAGCGGGCTGGACGGCATCGCCAGAAGGTTCTCCATCGTGCCGCGCTCGGTCTCGCGCGTCAGCGCGATCGAGGTCATCATCACCATCGTCATCTGCAGGATGACGCCGAGCAGACCGGGCACGATGTTGTACTGCGAGACGGCTTCCGGATTGTAGCGCCGGTGCACCACCACCTGGAGCTGGCCCCGGGCAGCTTCAGCCGCCGTCTCCTGCATGCCGCGTGCCCTGAGCAGCGCCTGGTTGGCGACGGTGCCGAGCGTCGAGATGGCGCCGCTGGCGACGGCCGGGTCGGTTGCATCCGCCTCGATCAGGATCTGCGGGCTGTCGCCGCGCTCGACCCGTCGGGCAAAATCGGCGGGAATGGTGACGACGAAGGCGACATCGCCGCGCGCCATCAGGAATGCGGCTTCGGCGGCACTTTGCGCAACATGGTCGAAGCGGTAATAGCCGGTGGTCTGCAGCGCCGAAACCATGGCCCGCGTGTAAGGATCGCTGCTCATCGCCACCAGCGCTGCCGGCAGGCTCTTCGGATCGTTGTTGATGGCATAGCCGAACAGCACCAGCTGCATCAGCGGCACGCCGAGCATCATGGCGAAGGTGATGCGGTCGCGCCGCATCTGGATGAACTCCTTGATCAGCAGCGCGCCTAGCCTGGCGAAGGAAAAGATGCTGTTTATCCCGTTCTTCATCCCATGTTGTCCTTCGAACCGGACATGAACTGGATGAACACATCCTCCAGGCTGGTCTCGCCGGGCGATACCGTGACGCCCTTGTGCTCCTTCTCGACATCGGCAAGCGCTGCCTGAAGCGCCTTCCTGTCGGAACCGACGACATGCAGCGTCGCCCCGAACGGCGCCACCTGGTCGACGCCGTGGCGGCCATGAAGTGCGGCAGCGACCTGATCGAGCCGTGGCCCTTGCAGGACGAAGGTGGTCAGCCCGGCATTCCTCACCACGTCCTCGACCGTGCCAGTGGCCAGCATCTTGCCGTAGGAGATGTAGCTGATGCGGTGGCAGCGCTCGGCTTCGTCCATGTAATGGGTGGAGACCAGCACGGTCAGGCCGCCGCTCGCCAGCCGGTGGATCTCGTCCCAGAATTCGCGTCTGGCCTTCGGATCGACGCCCGCCGTCGGCTCGTCGAGCAGCAGCAATTTCGGCTTGTGCATGATGCAGGCGGCCAGCGCCAGCCGCTGCTTCCAGCCGCCGGACAGCGTACCGGCCAGCTGGTTCTTGCGCGATGTCAGGCCGAGCTCCTCAAGCGTCTTAGCCACATGCCCGTCGAGCGGCTTCAGCCGGTAAAGCCGTGCCACGAATTCGAGATTCTCGCCGATCGTGAGGTCTTCGTAGAACGAGAATCTCTGTGTCATGTAGCCGACTTCGCGCTTGATCCGCAGGCTGTCGGTGCGAATGTCGAAGCCCAGAACCGTGCCTTCGCCCTCATCCGGCGTCAGCAAGCCGCACATGATGCGGATGGTCGTCGTCTTGCCTGAGCCGTTCGGCCCGAGGAAGCCGACGATCTCGCCCTCGGCCACCGTCATCGTCACATGGTCGACGACGGTCTTGTCACCGAAGCGCTTGACCAGGCCATGCACGTCGATGACGTTCATTTTCCGATGTCCGCCAGATCGACGTCGACGATCTGCCCGGGCTGCAATGCGCTGGCGTCGCCCTCCGGCCGCGCTTCGACCAGATAGACCAGCTTTTGCCGGGTCTCGAGCGAGTAGATCACCGGCGGCGTGAATTCCGGATCCGGCGACACGTAGCTGACGCGAGCCTTCACGCCCGCTCCGCAACCGTCGCAATGGACATTGAGCAGCGTGCCGACATCGACCGAGGAGAACGCGCTTTCCGGCACATAGACGCTGAGCTTCACCGCGCCATCCGGCAGTATGGAGATGACCGGCGCGGTCGGCCCGGCCGTGTCGCCTGGATAGCGGATGACATCGTTGACCCGGCCGGGCGAGGGCGCCGTCAGCACGCGCTTCGACAGCCGCCATTGCGCTTGCTCCAGCGCCGACTGCGCCTGCCTGACCTGATTGTCGGCGGCCTTGATCGTCTCGGGCCGTGCGGGCAGCCCGCCGACGGCGAGATTGGCCTCCGCCTGGCCGACCTGCGCGTTGGCCGTCTCCAGCGTCGCGGAAGCCGTGTCGTAGTCGGCCTGCGTGCCGGTGCCGCGTTTGAACAGATCGCTGGCGCGGATGTAACGGCGTTTGGCGTCGGCGGCTTGCGCCTTGGCCATGTCGACCTGCGCCTTGAGCACCGCAATCTCTTCCGGCCGCTTGCCGACCTGCAGGTCGGCAAGTTGCGCCTGGGCCTGCGCAAGGGCCGCCTCGGCTTGTGCGATGGCGATCTTGGCGTCGGCGTTTTCCAACGTCACCACCGGCGTGCCGGGCGCGACGCGGTCGCCGCGCTTGACCGCAATCGTCTCGACCTGCGCCACCTCGATCGGCGCGAGCAGGACGTAGTCGCCCTCGACGTAGCCGACGGCGAGCGGTGCTGCCGGCGCGCAGGCGCTGAAAAGCTGGGCGGCAAGCGGCAAAGAACAGAGCAGGCTCATGATCCACGATCCTTCCGGACAGCCAAATCGCGCCGAGCTAAAATCGCGCTGAGATTGTCGGTTATTGTTGCCGCGATCTTGCCGGCCTCATCATCGCCGATCTTGCGCCAGCCCATCCGGCGCATAACCGCCTCGCGGCCGATGCGGAAATAGACGACCTGCCCGATCAGCGTGAATACGGTGAGTTTTGTGCGCTCGCTCTCGGCCGGCTCGCCTGTCGCCTGTTCCCAGATC
Organism: Mesorhizobium sp. M0904; assembly: GCF_040319475.1. Taxonomy (NCBI): domain Bacteria; kingdom Pseudomonadati; phylum Pseudomonadota; class Alphaproteobacteria; order Hyphomicrobiales; family Phyllobacteriaceae; genus Mesorhizobium; species Mesorhizobium sp. M0904. The sequence goes on from NZ_JAMYOC010000026.1 coordinate 30,275, forward strand.
AGGCAGAGGCGGTGATGCGCCGGTTCGAACACGCCGTCATAGATACGGTCGAGCGCCGCGGTAGGATGCGACAGCTCGCGCAGGACGAACTGTACAATCTCGCCGGCTTCCGGCCTTGCCGCGATGAAGGCGACCATCCGCTCCAGTGCGACGGCTAAATGTGCCCGCGCGGCCTCGGTGTCCGCCAATGCTGCGACCGGCGCCTGCAGATTGCCGATCGCCTGGCCGGCAACGGTCTGGATGGTGTCGACGATGTAGTCGGCTGCCGCGTTGCGGAGCCCTTCCTTGCCGCCGAAATGATAGGCGATCGAGCCGATATTGGCCTTGGCCTCAGCCGCGATCTGGCGCGTCGACGTTCCGTCGAAACCCTGGCGTCCGAACAGCTTCAGCGCCGCGCGCACGAGTGCCGTCCGCGTCATGTCTGCGGCGGTCTTGGGCCCCTCATGAGGAAGGCTGCTGGCGCTGGGCGATTTGATCATCATCGACAATTTAATCAATCGAATGATTAAAGTCAACTGCGATCAAGCGGCTTGCCAACTCTGGCCGTGCGCGCTCTAGTGCGTGGCCATGGGCAAGGAAATCGAGCGTAAATTCCTGGTCTCAGGTGAGGAATGGCGGGCAATGGTCGAGGCGGACACTCATATCCGTCAATTCTACCTTCTCGCCGAACCCAGCCGTACGGTGCGTGTGCGCATCAGCAATGATGCCGCCGCCAAGCTGACGCTCAAGTTCGGCAGCCAGGCACGCCAACGCGATGAATTCGAATATCCGATGCCTTTGGCGGAGGCGCAGGAGATGCAGGCCTTTGCCATCGGACATGTCATCGAGAAGACACGCCATCATGTTAGACACCGCGGCTATCTCTACGAAGTCGATGTCTTCGGCGGGACGCTTGCGGGGTTGGTGATCGCCGAGCTCGAGACGCCGGAGGATGTACCGGACGAAATGCTGCCAGATTGGCTCGGCCGTGAAGTCACCGGCGAGTCGAGATTTTACAACGCGTCGCTCGCCCTTGGGGGGATTTCGGAGATCGTCGCATGAGCTTTCGTATCGATCCGCACATCTCGCTGACCGGCGAGATCAGACGCATTCTCGCCGAGGAGATCGGCAAGGCGCTTGTCCATCTGGACGCCGCGCGTGACAGGCCCGAACAGGGGCTGCACAACTGTCGCAAACGGCTGAAGAATGTCCGCGCCTTGCTGCGCCTTGTCCGTTCCGGAGACGAAACATTCTGCGTGACTGAGAATCAATGCTACCGCCAGGTGGCGGCCCTGCTTGCCGGCCCGCGCGAGGCGACCGCACTGGTGGAAACAATCGACCGGCTAGCGGCAAGCTTTCCCGAGCAAAGTGCCGGCGGTGGCCTCGATGCCGTTCGCGACCGGCTCGTCGCGCGCCTTCATGAACTGCATGGCGGAGCAGGCCTCGATGCTGCGATAGGCGCGGCGATCGCCGCTTGCGAGGAAGGTGTCGGCCGGATCGACAAGCTCGCTCTGCCCGACCCGCCGGAGCAGGCTGCCGACGTGCTCGCCGAAGGCGCGCGCGCCACTTTGCGCCGCGCCAGGAAAGCGCTGGACAAGGCGGCTTCGCGCGGCGAAGCCGATGACTTTCACGACCTGCGCAAGGCGGCCAAGACGCATGGCATGCACCTGTCGCTGCTCGGCCGGCTGTGGCCGACGCCGATCAAGGCCCGGCGCAAGGCCGTCGATGAATTGGGCGAGCGGCTCGGCGAACTGCACGACGTGTTCGTCATGCGCGCGCTTCTCGATGCCGAGGACCAGCCGCTCGGTCCCCCTGAGGACACGCGGTTGCTTGCCAAGCTGCTGAAGCGCTCGGAAAAGAGCCTGAAAAAAACCTGCCTCGCCGAGGCGGCCGAGCTTTTCGGCGACCGTCCGAAGCGCTCGACAAGGAAGCTTGCCCGCAAGGTGCGCGACGATCTCACAGCGGTATCGCACGAAGACGCCGGCGCGCCTGGCGTGGGCTGATCATGGTGTAATTTGCCGCCCTGTGATAATCGCCGTCTGGCATGACCGAGCCCGGCGACACGCTTCTGGACCGACTTGGCCGCTGGCTTGCCGGCCGGCTGCAGGAGGAATCGTCCGGCTACGAGCCTTACACGCCGTCGGACGCTATTCGCGCAGGGAATTCTGCACATCCGCCATCACTCGCTCGACACGCCGCGCGACTTCGACCTGTCGCCCTATTTCCGCATCAGCAAGCCGACCCTCGAATATGGTTTCGACTACCGGCAGATGATTTGGGACGACAAGCCCTGGATTACCAACGCCGAAACAAGGGTTCAGAGTGGCGGCTAGGCCGGCAGCGGCCGTCGTGTCTTTGCGGCGGCCCGGCCGGGTGTCCGCGCGCCGGCGTCGCGCGGATGCGGTCCGATCGGCATGATCGCCGGGAATGGCGTCGCGCCGAAAGCGAAGGTCCATTTGTAGCCGACCAACCCGTCTTCCGGCGTCGTGTGCTGATCGTGATGCGCAAGCAATTTGGCGCGCTCGGCCAGTTCCTCCGCCTCCCGCCTGACCATTTCCGCCGTCTCGGGCCGCATCCGCCTGGAGAAGCTGACGAATGTCGCCTCGCGCTCCAGATGCGTGATGGCCCAGCCGATGAAGTTCTTGTTGGTCACCTCGAACAGTGGCCGCAATGGCCCGTCGAAATTCCACTGGATTGGCGTCTCGACCAGCAGCCTGGCCGACAGGCCGCGACCGAGCGCGACCAGCCCCAACTCCTCGAGGTCTCGCAGATAGAGGAACATCGAAGCCTCGCTCAACCCCTGTGAGCGCATGATGCCTTCGGGCGTAAATTTTTCCGAAAGCATGACGAAGATGAACAGCAGTGCCGGCCGGCCGGCGAGCTTGCGCTCGATCTCCGGCGCGACGTGGTTGGCAGGTCCTGGTCCTCTGTTCATAGAGCCGAGCACGTTCTCCAACTCCACGCCGGCGGCAGCGCAGATCTCCATCAGCCGGTCGAGCTTGCAGTTGCGCTCGTGGAAGATGCGCTTCACCGTCGGCTCGGAAACGCCCATTCGCTCGGCAAGGACGCGGTAGGTCACGCCCTTGGCCTTCAGCGTCCGCTTCAGCGCGTCGAAGATCAGGCCGTTCACGGGATGCACCTCTTTTGCACGATTTGGTATCAACCTTCGGTACTAGTCCCGATAGATCTTCCCGGAAAGTATCGAAAGGCCTAGCTCTCCGCCAGTCCATTACAGGAGACTAGCCATGAAAAGCCTCTTCACACCGATACTTCTCGCCATCTTCGGCATCGCGACTGCGCCGGCAGTTCAGGCCGCTGAACTCTGGCGCGCCAGCGGCCTCGAGCAACCTGAATCGGCGCTGTTCGACGCCGCCGGCCAGCGCGTTATCGTCTCGAACATCGTCGGCAATCCCGGCGAAGCCGACGGCAACGGCTATCTGTCGGTTCTGTCGATGGACGGCAAGCTGGTCACACAACACTGGACCGACGGCATGGACGCGCCCAAGGGCATGGCGATTGCCGGCGGCAAACTCTACGTCGCCGACATCACCCATGTGCGCGTCGTCGATCTCCAAAGCGGCAAGCTAGCGTCGACGATCGACGTGCCGAACGCTGTCTTTCTCAACGACATGACCGCTGATGCATCCGGCAAGGTCTACGTCACGGATATGCTTGCCGATACGATCTATCGCATCGACGGCGACCGGCTCGAACTGTTCATCAAGGATGCGGCGCTCGCTTCGCCGAATGGCATCTTCGCCGATGGTGGCCGGCTGATCGTCGCTTCGTGGGGCAAGGGCATCAAGCCCGACTTCAGCACCGCGGAGCCGGGCGGCCTGCTCTCGGTCGATCTCGCCACCAAGGCCGTTTCGCCTCTGGCTGGCGCGGAAAACTTTGCCAACCTCGATGGCGTCGTTGCCATCGGCGGCAGCATCTACGCCACTGCCTATATGACCGGCACGCTCTACCGCTACAAAGCCGGCGGTACGCCGCAAGTGGTTGCGACGTTCAAGCCGGGCAGCGCCGATATCGGCACAGATGGCAAGTCGACAATCTTCGTGCCGCTGATGAACGAGGGCGAGGTCTCAGCGTTGGGCCTCGACTAAGCCGGCAGTTGCCAGCTCAGGCGGCGGGCGCGGCTTTCTTCAGCTGCGCCCGCGCATCCGTGATCGATGCGGCATAAGTCACCAGCGGCCGCTTGACACCGTGGTTGATCAGCATGCGGCGTGTCTGCGGTGAAGCGCCTGAGATAATAAAGCGAACGCCGGCGCGCTTGGCCTTGTGGGCCGCGCCCTCGATGACATTGGCCGCCGTCGAATCGAAGAACGGCACCGCCGAACAGTCGAGGATGAAGTTCTTGCGCTGGTCGGCGATGCGGTCCAGCACCGTGCCGACGGTCGAGGCGGCGCCGAAGAAAAAGGCGCCCGATATCCGGTAGACGACGGTGTCGGCATCGCTCGCCTCGCTGGAATCATAAGCGCTGGCTCGGTCGGCGACGTCTTCCTGCACCAGGGATTGATGGTCCGCCTCCACCGCGATGCTCTTGGCCATGCGGTCGATGAACAGGATCGAGCCTAGCGCGAAGCCGACGACGATGCCTTCGGTCAGGTCGCGGAAGATGACGATCAGGAACGTCGCCATCAGTACCAGCGCATCGCCGCGCGAGGCGCGCAGCAAGGTGGCGAAGGCCTGTTTCTCGAACATGTTCCAGCACACCACCGCCAGCACGCCGGCAAGTGCTGCAAGCGGGATATAGCTGGCCAGCGGTGCCGCCACCAGCATCAGAGCAAGCAGAATGGCCGAGTGCATCATGCCTGAGACCGGTCCATGCGCGCCGGCCCGTACATTGGTCGCGGTGCGGGCAATGGTGCCAGTGGTGCATATGCCGCCGAACAAGGCGGAGGCGATATTGGCGAAGCCTTGCGCCACCAACTCGCAATTGGAGCGATGCCGCCTTCCGGTCATGCCGTCGGCGACGACGGCCGACAGCAGCGATTCGATCGCCCCGAGCAGCGCAAAGGCGATAGCGTCCGGCAGCACGTCGATTATCCTGTCGAGGCTGAGCGGCGGGAAGGCCGGCCATTGCAGGCTGCGCGGGATGCCGCCGAAGCGCGTGCCGATCGTCTCGGCCGGCATGGCGAGCAATGCGACGACGAGGGATGCCAGTCCGATGGCAATCAGCATAGCCGGCCACTTCGGCCGAAACCGCCTCAACGTCGCAATGGTGATGATGGTCAGTGCCGCCACCGCAGTTGCGGCGAGGTTGATTGTTCCGGCCGCTTCGCCGATGGCCATCAGCTTCGGCACCAGCGGCCCTGGCTCCTTGCCGGCGAGCTTCAGCCCGAACAGTTCGACGATCTGGCCGGAGAAGATGATGACAGCGATGCCGGCGGTGAAGCCGACGGTCACCGGGTAGGGGATGAATTTGATGTAGGTGCCAAGTCTGAGATAGCCGATGGCAAGCAGGAACACGCCGGCCATCATCGTCGCCAGCAGCAAGCCGTCGACGCCAACCCGCGCCACCGTCGCCGCCACAAGCACAATGAAGGCGCCGGCCGGGCCGCCGATCTGGAAACGGCTGCCGCCAAGCGCCGAGACCAGGAATCCGCCAATGATCGAGGTGTAGAGCCCGCGCTCCGGCGTCACGCCTGAAGCAATGGCAATTGCCATCGACAACGGCAGCGCAACGATGGCGACAGTCAGCCCGGCGATGGCATCCGCCTTGAAATGCGTGAGCGTGTAGCCCTCGCGCAGCACCGTCACCAGCTTCGGGGTGAACAGTTCGGAAAATGTCGGCCGCGCCGGTTGATGCACTGCCCGCTGCGTCTGATCCATCGAGTGCCTTCCGCATGAAACCAAGGAGCGGCGGGATCGTCGGCAGGACTGTCGGCGGTCGCCGTCGCGACTTGGAGCGGCGTGCGTCCAAATAGGCGCACAGATACGCCCCAACACTTTTGACCCGCGCATCGGACTATCCGAAAATCGAATTTGATTTTCGGCGATGCGGCAGTAGCGTCAGCCTTGCGGGTTCTGCGGCGTGACAGGCTTGAGGCGAACGCCCCTGCCGCCACGCTCGCTCGCCTGGTTCTCGCCGATCAGCTCGACCCCGGCCTCTTCAAGGGCCTGGATGACCTTCATCAGCGTATCGACCACGCCCCGGACCACGCCGTCGCTCGCTTCCATGCGCTGAATGGTTGGAAGCGAAACCCCGGCGCGCTCGGCGAGGGTCTTCTGATCGATGCCGGCCAGCGCCCTCGCGGCACGCATCTGCGCGGCAGTGATCATCGGTCAAAACCCCGTCTGAGTTCTGCAGTATCACGTATAATACCTTCATAATGATGGGTCAAACATCATCTTGCATATGTGAAACATGCAACAGTCTTTGCCAGCCGGTGCGCTGGCATGCTACAAACCTCGACATCGTTAGGCGGGACATCCATTGCGGTACCGATTTCACAGGTACGACCTTAAAAAGGATGAGCAGGTGAAGACATTCAAAGCGTTGGCGACCTCGACAGTCTTGCTGTCGATGGTTTTCCTGCTGGCAGGCTGCGGACATGGCCTGATCAACAGGCTGATTTGAAGTAGTCCGGCCGACGTCAGGTGCCGTCGGCCCGCCCTAGCCATCGCTGCAGCAATCGTGCCGCCAGCCAGCACAGCATCGCCCAGGCAAAGCCGGCGCACCAGCCGGCCAGCACGTCGGACGGCCAGTGGACGCCGAGATAGATGCGGCTGATGCCGACGACCACCGTCGTCAGCACCGCCAGCACGAGTACATAGATCTTCGTTGTGCGCCCGGGCAAAAACCGTGCCGCCATGCTGCCCAGCGTCAAATACGTCACCGCCGACAGCATGGCGTGGCCGCTCGGAAACGAAAGCGATGCCACATCGGCGAGATGCGAGACCAGATCGGGGCGCGGCCGGTCGATATCGAATTTCAGCACGCTTGACAGGAGCTGGCCGCCCGCCACCGCGACGAACATGAGAAGCGCCGCGCCTGGCCTGCGGATAAGGAGCAGATAGACGATCATTGCTGCCGTGATCAGCACCAGCACGCTGGCGCTGCCAAGGCTGGTGACGTCGCGCATCGCTCCTTCCAGCCACGCCGGTCCGATCGGATTGTCAGGCTGGCCGGCCTTGCGGAAGGCAAGCAGGATTTCGGTGTCGAAGGCATGCGGCGTGGTCGCCCGCGCCAGCTCCATCAGTTCTTCGAACCCCCACAGCCCGCCGGCAATGACCAGCCCGGCCAGCAGAACCGGGAACTCCAGCCAGTTGCGCAGTCTGCTTGCAATCTTCTTCATCGGCCCGATCGCAGCTACAGCCTTTGCAGATAGGGCCCGAGCGTGATCAGCGCCACAGCTGCGATGGCAAGCACAATGCCGGTTGCCTGCAAGGCATTGACGCGCTCGCCGAAGAAGACCAGCGCCACCACATTCACCGACACCAGCTGGATCACCGCCGACAGGCTGAACGACACAGACATGCCGAATTCACGGATCAGCCTCAGCATGATCAGATTGCCCAGCGAATAGAGCGCCAACGTCAGCACGATCTTGCCGAGGCTCGGCGCCAGCCCCCACTGTTTTGCGGCCATCGCCGCCAGCAGGAAGATCACCGTCGAAACGCAGAGCTGCCCAAGTCCCCAGAAACTCACTTTTGTTCCTCCCGATGCAGTCCCTACGCGCCTGCCGCAGCTCTTGTTTCCGAAGCGCCGGTCGCGGTCAAGCGGGGCTGATGTTGGATACGAAATCGCAGGTGGCAATTAGCCCGCATGTCATCAAACTGTGACCTGCCGGTAATACCGGATTGGCCAGGCAACACGCTCCAGCAATCCATCCAGCCAGAGGCAGGCCCCCATGACTGAACAGCGCTCGACCGAACACCGCACCCCTGACGCCCATTTCCGCACCAGCCTGCTCGAGGAAAACGATGGGCCAGGAGCCAATCCCACCGACAACCGCACCATGGGTGAGATCATCGCCGCGCGGTTCTCGCGCCGCGGCTTCCTCAAGGGCTCGCTTGCCGTCTCGGCCATAGCCGCTACCGTTAGCCCGCTGGCGCTGATCGCCGCCGACAACGCCCGCGCCGCCGAAGGCTCCGCTTTCGCTTTCGACGAGCTCGAGGCCGGCATCGACGACAAGCATCACGTCGCACCTGGCTATGACGCCGACGTGCTGCTGCGCTGGGGCGATCCGCTGTTCGCCGATTCGCCGGAATTCGATCCGACAAAACAGTCGGCGGAAGCCCAGGCCAGACAATTCGGCTACAACAACGACTATGTCGGTTATATCCCGATCGGCGGCTCGGCCGAGCACGGCCTGCTGGTCGTCAACCACGAATACACCAATCCGCATCTGATGTTCCCGGGCCTCGTCACCATCGTCGATGGCAAAGCCAAGCAGGCGCCCCTCAGCAAGGAGCAAGTCGATGTCGAGATGGCCGCGCATGGCGGCACCATTGTCGAGATCCGCAAAGAAGCCGGCAAATGGCAGGTCGTGCGCGACGGCAAGCACAACCGCCGCATCACCTCCAATACCGAGATGGCACTGTCTGGCCCCGTCGCCGGCCACGACCGCGTCAAGACCAGCACCGACCCGAGCGGCACGAAGGTCATCGGCACCCTCAACAACTGCGCCGGCGGCGTCACGCCGTGGGGCACCTATGTCATGGCCGAGGAGAACATCCACGGCTATTTCTCGGGCGAGCTGCCGCAGGGCCATAACGAGGCGGCCAATTACAAGCGCCTCGGCATTCCCGAAGGCGCCTATGAATGGGCGGCGCATCACGACCGTTTCGATATCGGCAAGGAGCCGAACGAGCCGAACCGCTTCGGCTGGATCGTCGAGGTCGACGTCCAGGATCCGACGTCGGTGCCGAGGAAGCGCACCGCCATGGGCCGTTTCAAGCATGAGGGCGCAGAATCGATCGTCGCCAAGGATGGCCGTGTCGTCTTCTACCTCGGCGACGACGAGCGTTTCGACTATGTCTATAAGTTCGTCACCACAGGCAAGTTCAATCCGGACGATCGCGCCGCCAACATGAATTTGCTCGACGACGGCACCTTGCATGTCGCCAAGTTCGCCGAGGACGGTTCGATCGAATGGCTGCCGATCGTCTTCGGCCAGGGGCCGCTGGGGGCGGAAAACGGCTTTGCCAGCCAGGCCGACGTGCTGATCGAGACGCGCCGTGCCGCCGACCTGCTTGGCGCCACCAAGATGGACCGCCCGGAAGACATCCAGCCCAATGCCGCCAATGGCAAGGTTTATGTCATGCTGACCAACAATTCGAAGCGCAAGGCCGATCAGGTCGACGCCGCCAATCCGCGCGCCGAAAACGCCTTTGGCCATATCATTGAGATCGTCGAGGATGGCGGTGATTTCGCTGCGACCAAGGGCAAGTGGGAAATCCTGCTGAAATGCGGTGATCCCGCCGTGGCCGAAATCGGCGCCACCTTCTCCACCGCAACCACTGCCAATGGCTGGTTCGGCATGCCGGACAATTGCGCGGTCGATTCGGCCGGCCGCCTCTGGGTTGCTACCGACGGCCAGGGCCCGAAGGCCACAGGCCGCACCGACGGCCTGTGGGCGGTCGACACGGAAGGCCCGGCGCGGGCGACCTCAAAGCTGTTTTTCCGTGTGCCGATCGGCGCCGAAATGTGTGGTCCCCTGTTTGCGCCGGACGACCAGACTGCTTTCGTTGCTGTCCAGCATCCAGGCGACGGTGGCGAGGACTGGGAGGCTTTTGGGCGTCCCTCCTATTATGAGGATTTGTCGACCCGCTGGCCTGACTTCAAGCCGGACATGCCGGTGCGCCCGGCGGTCGTTGCCATCACCAGGCAAGGCGGCGGCAAGATCGCGGTCTGAGACGCAGGAAGGCCTTGCAGTCTCGAGGAAGGATTTCGACCATACGAAATCCTTCCTTTCCTGATATGAGATGCATCCATGCTGCGCATCATGCGCCGACCAATCATTCGGTGCGCTGAACCACGGCCACATTCATTGTGCTTCGCAACCTGAAGCCAATGGACTCGTATAGTCTGATGGCCGTGGCGTTGCTGGCATAGGCGTGGAGATAGGGAACTTCGCCGCGCGCCATTATCCGGTTTGCCACGAACAGGGACAGCAGCTTGCCTAGGCCACCGCCGCGAAATTCCGGATGTGAGCACACCCCGCTGAGTTCGGTATAGCCAGGTTGCTTCATGCGCTCGCCGGCCATTGCCACAAGTCTGCCCTCGATTTTCACGCCCCAAAAATCGCCCAGGCTCAGGGCTTCGAGCGTGAATGGGCCAGGCTTGGTGAGCAATGCCAGGGCGAGCATCTCAGCCGCATCGTCTCGGGTCAGACGTTGCACACGTTGGTCAGACACGGTTTGCAACGGCCGCTCGGCAATCATTTGAACCCCGGCTGCGGTGGAAGTCGCAAAAAGCCCCGCGGGCAGAGCAATGGCGTCCGACTGAAGCAGGATGACACTCTCGCCCGCGGAGACAAGCTGTTCGAGCGCCCGCAGGCTTTCGGCGTCGTCGGCGCCAGTGGCGGCGAACGGAACGATCGACGGCCGATACCGCCTGGCGAGGTCATTACCTTGTGCGAACGCCCGATGTCGCGTCTGAAGCGCGCTCCAGATAGGGCGGTCGAGCAGGTGTCTCATTACGCCGCGGCCTCCGGATTTTTCACTCGACGGTCGAGAGGAGCCGCGGCTAGACCGTCCTCGATGGCGGTCAGCTGCTCAAGAAGCGGCCCCGAAAGATCCGCGCACAAATCCGCAACGGCGTTTTCGATGCGCGGCCAGACCTCGCGCTTTGCGACATCGACCAGCCGCCGGCCGTCCCGAGTGAGAGAGACAATCCTGCGCCGCTGGTCATCGGTCGACGGACTAACCTCGAGCAATCCCAATCCGGCCAGAAGCGAGACGCTTCGCGTTATACCTGGCTGCGCGATGCCAAGCGATTGCGCCAGTTCCCCGACAGGCAGCGGGCCCAGCCTGTCGAGCGCGGCCAGCAGTGGGTATTGGCTCGCCTGAACCGGAACATCCAGCCGGTCCAGCAGGCGCTGCGCCTCCGCTTGCAGTTGCTCGCCTATACGCTTCATCCTGCTGCCCAGGCACAAAAAACCAAGCGATCGTACGACGTCTTCCATATGCCAATCCGTCTCGCGAAAAACAATAACATGATATATAACAAGACATGAAGATCAAGGGCATCGTCGCAAGGGCTGCACTCAGCGCTGTTTCCGTTGACTGATAAGGCTGCTTTGCCTGGCAGGCCAGTCGATCAGTTGCGCAGCCGGTAGCCGGTCCTGAAGATCCAGGCGACGATTGCTATGCAGACGAGCAGGAAAACAACCGTCATGCCGAGGCTGACGCCGACCGAAACGTCGGATTTGCCGTAGAAGCTCCAGCGGAAGCCACTGACCAGGTAGACGACCGGGTTGAACAGCGTCACCGTGCGCCAGATGCCGGGCAGCATGTTGATCGAATAGAAGCTGCCGCCGAGGAAGGTCAGCGGCGTGATGATCAGCAGCGGCACCAGCTGCAGCTGCTCGAAGCTCTTCGCCCAGATGCCGATGATGAAGCCGAAGAGGCTGAAGGTCACCGCCGTCAGCACCAGGAAGGCGAGCATCCAGAACGGATGCTCGATGTGAAGCGGCACGAACAGCGAGGCCGTCGCCAGGATGATCAGGCCAAGCACGATCGACTTTGTCGCCGCACCCCCGACATAGGCGATGACTATCTCCAGATAGGACACCGGCGCCGACAGCAATTCGTAGATCGAGCCGACGAATTTCGGAAAATAGATGGCGAAAGAAGCGTTGGAGATCGACTGCGTCAGCAGCGACAGCATGATCAGCCCCGGCACGATGAAGGCGCCGTAGCTGATGCCGTCGATCTCGGTGATGCGCGAGCCGATGGCCGAGCCGAAGACGACGAAATAGAGGGACGTCGAAATGACCGGCGAAACAATGCTCTGCAGCACCGTGCGAAGGGCGCGCGCCATCTCCACCCGATAGATCGCCCATACCGCATGAAGGTTCATGACCGAGCGCGGGTTCATGCCTGTTTCCTCACCAGATTGACGAAGATCTCCTCGAGCGAGCTGTTTTCCGTATCGATGTCGCGGAACTGGATGCCGGCCGCCTCGAGCTCGCGGATCAACGAGGCGACGCCCGGCCGTTCGCTCTGGTTGTCATAAGTATAGGTCAGTTGCCCGCCATCCGGCGAAAGCTCCAGCGCGTAGCGCGAAAAGGCGTCGGGAACGGTGGCCAGGGGACTGCGCAGTTCCAGCACAAGCCGCTTGCGGCCGAGCTTCCGCATCAGCTCGGCCTTGTCCTCGACCAGCACGATCTCGCCGCGGTTAATGACGCCGACGCGGTCGGCCATCGCCTCCGCTTCTTCGATGTAGTGCGTGGTCAGGATGATGGTGACGCCGTCTTCGCGCAGCCTGCGCACCATCGCCCACATGTCCTGGCGCAGCTCGACATCGACGCCTGCCGTCGGTTCGTCGAGGAACAGGATGCGCGGCTCGTGCGACAACGCCTTGGCAATCATCAGCCGGCGCTTCATGCCGCCGGATAGCGTGATCGCCTTGGCGTCCTTCTTGTCCCAGAGCGACAGGTCGCGCAGCACCTTTTCGATGAACGCCTTGTCCGCCGGCTTGCCGAACAGGCCGCGGCTGTAATTGACCGTCGCCCACACGCTCTCGAAGGCGTCGATGGTCAGCTCCTGCGGCACCAGCCCGATCAGACTGCGCGCCGCGCGGTAGTCGCGGTTGATGTCATGGCCGTCGACGGTGACGGAACCCGACGAGCGGTTGACGATGCCGCAGACGATCGAGATCAGCGTCGTCTTGCCGGCGCCGTTCGGCCCGAGCAGCGCAAAGATCTCGCCGCGCACTATATCGAGATTGATCTCCTTCAGCGCCTTGAAGCCGGTGGCGTAGGTCTTGGTGACCCCGGAAATCGAGATGATCGGCTGCATGGCTGAAAACGGCTGCTTGAAACAGAGTTGTTGATTTAATCCGCTGAATGTCGGTTCGCAAATCCGGATGTCAATGCCGCTCCTGACAGTTCTGGACATCGAGGTTCGCCGGAATAGGCGACACCTGCCCGATCGTCCAGCCAAATTCCGCGCAGAAGCAGATTCACCGGCACTGCGGCGTTCCGCCTCGCGGCGGGACGCCGCTTTGACCGTCCCGCGCATGAAGCCTATCCTTGTACAAACAAGCAGCAGCCGGAGCCGCCATGGACCCGCTCATCCTGTCGCGCATACAGTTCGGCGCGAACATCTCGTTCCACATCCTGTTCCCGGCGATCACCATCGCGCTCGGCTGGGTGCTGCTGTTCTTCAAGCTCCGCTACAACGCGACCAACGATTCCGCCTGGATGCGCGCTTATTTCACCTGGGTTAAGGTATTCGCGCTGTCCTTCGCCATGGGCGTGGTTTCCGGCGTCACCATGAGTTTTCAGTTCGGCACCAACTGGCCGGGCTATATGGAGACGGTCGGCAACATTGCCGGCCCGCTGCTGGCCTACGAGATCCTGACCGCCTTTTTCCTCGAGGCGGCGTTCCTCGGCATCATGCTGTTCGGCTTCCGCCGCGTCTCGAACCGCATCCATACGCTGGCGACGGTGCTGGTGGCCGGCGGCACCACCTTGTCCGCCTTCTGGATCATAGCACTCAATTCGTGGATGCAGACGCCGGCCGGCTTCGAGATGCGCGATGGTGTAGCGCACGCCACCGACTGGTGGGCCGTTGTCTTCAATCCGTCCATGCCCTACCGGCTCGTCCATATGCTGCTTGCTTCGGGGCTGACCGTCTCGTTCCTGATCGCCGGCCTGTCGGCGCTGCGCTATCTCTACGGCGATCGTTCGGAATCGATGTGGAAGGCGCTGCGCACCGGCGTCTTCACCGCCGCGATCCTGATCCCGATCCAGATCTTCGCCGGCGACCAGCACGGCCTCAACACGCTCGAACACCAGCCGCAGAAGATCGCCGCCATGGAGGCCAACTGGAACACCGGTCCCAACGTGCCGCTGGTGCTGTTTGCGCTTCCCGATGAAGCGGCGAGCGAGAACAGGTTCGAGCTCACCATTCCCGACGGCGCCAGCCTCATCCTCAGGCACAGCGCCGGCGGCGTCGTGCCGGGGCTGAACGATTATGCCGGCAACCATCCGCCGGTATTTCCGGTGTTCTGGGGCTTTCGCATCATGGTCGGCACAGGCCTCCTTATGCTCGCCGTCTCCTGGTCGGCGGCCTTCTTCCTCAAGCGCCGCCACAGCCTGCCCAAGCCGCTGGCGCTCGTCATGGTGCCGATGGCGCTGTCCGGCTGGCTGGCGACGCTGGCCGGCTGGTACACCACCGAGATCGGCCGCCAGCCCTGGCTGGTCACCGGCGTGCTGCGTACCGCCGATGCTGTCGGGCCGGTCGCCGGCAGCCATGTCGCGCTGTCGCTCGCGGTCTATCTCAGCCTCTACGTGCTGCTGCTGATCGCCTATCTCGGCGTGTTGGTGCATCTGGCATTGAAGGCGGCGAAGGATGGAGACACCTCGCCGCTGCCGGGCGTCATGAACAGGCCGCTGTCGCAGCCGGTTGCGCAACCAGGAGAAACATCATGAGCTTCGACTGGCCGACCCTGCTGCCTCTGATCTTCGCCGGGCTGATGGGCCTCGCCATCCTGATCTACGTCATCCTCGACGGCTTCGATCTCGGCATTGGCATCCTGTTCGCCGCAGCCGAAGGCACCGAACAGGATACGATGATCGCCGCGATCGGCCCGTTCTGGGACGCCAACGAGACTTGGCTGGTGCTGGCGGTCGGCCTGCTGCTGGTCGCCTTCCCGCTGGCGCACGGCACCATTCTGACCGCGCTCTACATTCCGGTTTTCGTGCTGCTGGTCGGCTTGATCCTGCGCGGCGTCGCCTTCGATTTCCGCGCCAAGGTGCCGGCCGGCAGGAAACACCGCTGGAACCGCATCTTCTTCCTCGGCTCGGTCGTCGCTTCGCTGGCGCAAGGTTATATGCTCGGCATCTATGTGCTCGGCCTCGACGTCGGCCCTGGCGGCATGGCGTTCGGCGCGCTGGTGGCGCTCTGCCTTGCCGCGGCCTACGCGGCAATGGGCGCGGCCTGGGTCATCTATAAGACCGAAGGCGATCTGCAGAAGAAGGCGGTGCTGTGGCTGCGCACGGCGCTGGTGCTGACCGCGCTCGGCATGGTCGCGGTATCGCTGGCCACGCCCTTTGCCAGCGCGCGCATCTTCGACAAATGGTTCGTCTGGCCGGCCATGCTCTATTTGTCACCGCTGCCGATCCTGTCGGCAGTGCTGTTCCTGTGGCTGTGGCGCCAGACCTTCCATCTGCCGAAACCCGGCGACCGCCACGCGCTGCTCCCGTTCCTGACCTTGGCCGCTATCTTCACGCTCGGCTTTGCCGGCCTCGCCTGGTCTTTCTACCCCTTCGTGGTGCCCGACCGGCTGACCATCTGGCAGGCTGCTTCGGCACCCGAAAGCCTGGCCGTCATCCTGGTCGGCACGGTCGTCGTGCTGCCGATCATCATCTTCTATTCGTTCTTTGCCTACCGGGTGTTCGCCGGCAAGGCGACGGATCTGACCTATGACTGACCGGCATCGCCGTCGCAGCTTGAAACAGAATATTCATCTTCAAGCGGAATAACCTTCTCTGGCCGGCCCAGCAGAATCGCCGGCAAGAAGAAGGGCAACAGAATGAACCCCTTTTCTGCGGCAGGACCGGATCGGCTGCTGCTTTTGCTGATCCGGACGGTCGCGCTGATCGGCGCACTCGCGCTTGCCGGCCTGCTGCCGGCGATGCCGCAGGCGCATGCCCAGGACGCGGCCAACTGGACCGGCGTGTGGGACACGAAGTGGCGCGGCGGCGGCGCCCAGATCAAGTTCGAGCAGACGGGCACTGACATAAAGGGCGTGTACCCGCTTTATAACGGCCGTATCGAGGCCAAGGCCGAAGGCGACAAGCTTGTCGGCCACTGGTTCGAAGGCGACCGCCAGGGCGCCTTCACCTTCGTCCAATCGCCTGACGGCGGCAGCTTCATGGGCCGCTTCGATGCCGCCACCGCCGAATGGTGGACAGGTGTGCGCGTCAGCGCCGTCGAGGACGTGCGTGTCGACCAGTCGAGCCCGATGAGCACCATGCGCTCGTTCCTGCAGACGATGAACGAGAGCGGCGCCGACAACGTGCCGCGCGCCACCGGCGGCGGCATGGGTCTTGCCGGTCTGGCGGCGGGTCTCGTCGATGTCACCGAGGCCGACCGCGGTGGCCTCAACATGCCCGATTACACCAAGCTGCTGTTCACCGTCATCGACAACGCGACGTTCCGTCTGTGGAGCCTGCCGCATGACGCGATTGCCGGCGACGAGGTGACGGCGACGCTGCCGCAATACGGCACCAGGATCTCCTTCGCCGTCACTTTTCGCCGCAAGAATGGCGACTGGTTCATCGTCGGGCCGCCACTTGGCGAGCTCCAGGCAAAGCTCGCCGAATTCCAGGAAGCGCGTGGCGAAGCCGTCGACATGGTCGACGATCCGAGCAGGCTCGCCTCACCGCGCGACACGTTCAAGGTACTGTTGAGCGGCCTCACCGAAGCCGGCGACCCGGCCCAGGCGGCGCTCGACCTGCGCAACTACAGTCAGGCGGTGCGTGGCGACGAGGCGTTCCTGCTCGAGCGCTATCTCAAAAAGGTCATCGACCGCATCGGCTATGTCTATTGGCAGGAGATCCCCGACGATCCGAAGAGCAACACCCCCTTCGTCTATTTCGAGCATCCCGCCGGCAACATCGTCATCGGCCCGGTCGAGACTGACCCCGACGGCACCGGCAAGCGCAAGATCTGGCAGTTCACGCCCGAGACGCTCGCCCACATCCGCGCGCTCTACGCCGACGTCGAAGACGTGCCGGTGGCGCCGGAATTCGCCGCCTTCGCCAGCACCGACCCGTTCTTCATCGCCCGTGGCCTCGCCCGCGAGATCAGCCCCGGCCTGCTCACCCGCGCCGGCCCGATGGAGCACTGGCAATGGTGGATGCTCGGCCTTGCCGCACTGGCCGGCATCGTCTTCGGCTTCATCGCCAATGCGCTGATTTCCTTGTTTGTCCGAAGGACGGAAAGCTCGGCCTTCTTCCGCATCGTCGAATGGGCGGTGCGCTCGATCGTGCTTGGCTTCTTCCTGCTGTTGACGCTGCGCCCGCTCGGTCTGCCGCAAGTGGTCGCCGCCCCGGTCAAGGCAATCGCCTGGAGCCTGATCGTGATCGGCGCGGTGCCGGTGGTCTGGCATCTGATCGGCAAGGTCGCCGAACACTATCGCGGACTTTGGCAAGTGCCTGGCTATCACGACACGCTGATTTCGCTGTCCACCGGCGTCGCGCGCGTCGCCGTGCTGGTCGTCGCCTTCCTGCTGTTGGCAGAAGTGCTCGCCATCCCCTACGAAGGCGTCATCGCCGGTCTCGGCATCGGCGGTCTGGCGGTGGCGCTGGCCGCGCAGCCGACGCTGCAGAACTTCCTCTCCGGCCTGACGCTCTATGCCGACCGGCCGGTAAGCGTCGGCGACTTCTGCAAGTTCGGCGACCAGTCCGGCACGATCGAGCATATCGGCATGCGCTCGACGCGCATCAGGTCGCTCGACCGCACGATCATCTCGGTGCCGAACTCGGATTTCGCCGGCATGCAGATCGAGAACTACGCCCATCGCGACCGCACCCGGTTCGCGACGACGCTGCAGCTGCGCTACGAAACGACGCCCGATCAGCTGCGTTACGTCCTGGCCGAGCTGCGCAAGCTGCTGATTGCCCATCCGCGCGTTATCGATGAGCCGTGCCGCGTGCGCTTTGCCGGCTTCGGCGCCTATTCGCTCGATATCGACGTGTTCACTTATATCAAAACCGCCGACGTGGCCGATTTTCAAGCCATCCGCGAGGACATCCTGTTGTCCATGATCAACGTCATGGATGATGCCGGCGCGCAGTTCGCCTTCCCTTCGTCACTGGAATACAGAGCCACCGACCTTCCGGTCGACGACGAAAAACGCATTGCCGCGGAGAAAAGGGTCGGCGATTGGCGCGAGGCGCAAAATCTGCCTTTCCCCGACTTCAGCCAGATCGACAAATTTGCCCTCAACAACACGCTTGCCTACCCGCCGGAGGGCTCGGCGCATTATCGCGAGACAGAGCCCGACCCGGACTCGGCCGAGGCAAAGGCGACGCTGGAGAAAGTGCGCTGGAGCCTGCCCTGGAAAAAGGGGAGGTAGTTTCGAGACGTTGGCGGGACAGCACCCCCCTCTGGCCTGCCGGCCATCTCCCCGCAAGGGGGGAGATTAGCAGTTTCAGCGCTCCGCTCGTCCTGAACGTTGGAGATTTGGCGAAGGTCGAGGTGATAGCCGATCTCCCCCCTTGCGGGGGAGATGTCCGGCAGGACAGAGGGGGGTGCGAAGGATCGCCGACGCTTATTCTCCGTCGCGCCCGCCGGCGCAAAAGCTCAGCTCTTGTTGGCGGCCAGCACCAGCACCGGCTTTTCGCTGTAGAGGTTGGGGAACAGCCGCTTGAGGTTCTCGACCTTGGGCAAATCGTTGTAGACGATATAGGGATAGGTCGGGTTGAGGGTCAGAAAGTCCTGGTGGTAGTCCTCGGCCGGATAGAAGCTCTTGCCGGTCTCCAGCGTCGTCACGATCGGCTTAGGAAACACCTTGGCCTTGTCGAGCTGGGCGATATAGCTTTCGGCGATCTTTTTCTGCGTGTCGTTTTCGGCAAAGATCGTCGAACGGTACTGTGTGCCGCTGTCCGGCCCCTGGTAGTTCAGTTGCGTCGGATTGTGCGCCACTGAGAAATACACCTGCAGCAGCTGGCCGTAAGTAACCTTGGACGGCTCGTAGGTGATCTCGACGGATTCGGCATGGCCCGTCCGGCTGGTGCCGACCATTTCATAGACGGCCGTGTCCTTGTCGCCGCCGGCATAGCCGGAGACGGCGCTGGTGACACCCTTGACGTGCTGGAACACGCCTTGCACACCCCAGAAGCAGCCGCCGGCGAAGACCGCCTTTTCGGTGCCGGCGGTGGCCTTCTCGTCCATTGCCGGCGGCGGGATCACCACCGCGTCTTCGGCCGAGACTGCCGGAGTCTGCCAGAATACGGCGGCGGCGGCCGTGAGGATGAGCGCGGCAGCTGCTGCTTTTGCGAAAATCGACGATCGTTTCACGGCTGCGGTCATGTCTGATCTCCCATGATGTGGTGTGGATTATACGACGGATAGGTCCGCCGGGCTCTCACATTGCTGTGCGCATCGCCTATTTGGCCGGAGCCATGGCATCGCAGGCCTTGGTCGCCTCTGCCTTCTTCATGGCGTCCGTCTCGGCGTCGGCCTTGTTCATGCAGTCGGCCTTCATAGGATCTGTCGCCTTCATCGCGGTCGTGGCCATCGCGTCAGCCGCCATGGCGCCGGCCGGCTTCATTGCGTCCGTTGCCGGCTTCATGGCGCCCGCTGCCGGCTTCATGGCGTTTGTCGCCATCGCCGGCTTCATCGCATCTTCGGCCCGCGCCGCGCCTCCTGCGAACAGCGCCGTCGAGCAAAGTGCGAAGGCGAGTGCCGCCAGGGTCGGGCGATTGGTCAAACGATTGGTCATGATGATCTCCTTGGGTTTGGCAGGGGTTGACGGCATGCGGCGGCGCCGCTGCGCGTTGGGGGAATTTCGGGAGGGTTTCTAGTTCGTAGCGGCAGCAAGGATCGGCCCGCCGCCCGGCACCTGCACCAGCACCGCCGTGCTAAGGCCGCCCATCGTCGCCGGCAGCGGCAGCGCGGTGGCGTCGCCGGTCCAACTGCCCAGCCTGGTCAGCGAATGCACGACATTGGCGTGCGGCAGCGTGCGGCCGGTGTTTTCTCCGCGCGCCACCGGCACCTCGACGACGCCCTTGCCGTAACGCACCAGCCAGACGTCGGCCTTGCCGCCGGGAACCGGACCGGCGCCGATGCTGACCGTCCCGTCGGCGAGCGACAGCGAAGGTCCGTCGGCGTGGCCGCCGCTCGAAATCAGCTGCTCGATCTCGCCCGGCCTGGCGCCGACCGCATCGGCCTTGCCGTTGACCACCACTTGCGGCGTGAACGGGCCGGAACGGCCGAGCGACGGTTCATAGCGGACCTGGCGCTGCGTGAATTCTTCTTTGCCGAATGTGTCCTTCCAGCCGAGATAGTCCCAGTAGGTGACGTTGAAGTACAGCGCCAGCACGCCGGGCCGGTCCTTGACCTTGATCAGATTGGCGTTGGCCGGCGGGCAGGACGAGCAGCCCTGGCTGGTGAACAGCTCGACGACGGTCTGCGTCTGGCCGGCGGCCGCGCCGGTTGCCGACAGCACAGTTGCCGAAAACAGCATTGCGGCGAGCCCCTTCAGGGCTGTGCTGCGTCTCGATCCGGTCATCGCTGTTCTCCTGTGCGGTTCCATGTCCACACTTCGCCGCCGACAGACGGTTCGTTACAGCATCACCGCTTCGTGATCGTTCGCAGCTCTCCCTTCCCCTTGTGGGAGAAGGTGGATCGGCGCGAAGCGCCGAGACGGTTGAGGGGTGCTGGAAGAAATGAGGCGTCGGCGTTCCCTGGAACACCCCTCATCCGACCGAGCTTCGCTCGGCCGCCTTCTCCCACAGGGGGCAAAGGGAAGACGGTCGCTCGCAACCAACACGCCACCCGGTGTGACGGGCGGCGGTGTGATGGACGGGCAGCCTAAGCGGGCCGATATCCCTCGCACTCAGCTGCGGCGTCCTATTGTGTCAACAGCGTTTCCGATGCCCGCTGATTGAAGGCGCACTTGCCGGTTACTGTGTAGAAAAAGTCCGCGTTGGAATCGGTGATGGTCGGAGATGTCGGCACCGGCGATCCCCCGTCTTCCCACGCTTGTGTGCTGGTCTGGCCGCACGGCACCAGCGTAAAGATATCGACCGTTTGGCCACTGGCGATCTCGACGCCGTCCGCGTAGAGGCGGTTCGATGTTGCCGGATCGTTCGATTTGAGCACCGTTGGATTGCCTGACGGCACATCCATCTGCAGATAGAGCTGGTCCATCTGGCTGACGTCGATCACCGCGCCGGCACCGGTCGCCGGGTACATGGTGTTGACGCAGGTGGTCGCATATTTCTTGCCGTTGGAAGCGGTCTGGGTGATCGTGGTGCTGGGCAGCCCATAAAAGCTGAGCACCGTGGTGGTCGTACACACCTGCTGCTGGACCGTAGTGATCGTCGCTCCGTTGATGGTGGAGACGGTCGCCGTGCCATAGCCTTTCGGATCGCCATAACCGTTGTATGTGTAGGTGATCTTCATCAGCTTGTTGGCCACCGTGTCCCCGAATTTGGTGCCGTAGAGCGTCATTGTCTTGCCCCACCAGCCCGAGACCTTGGTCACCTTGAACGTGGCTTGCACCAGCGCCGGCCGCTTTGTCACTGCGGACGCAACGCCGACCTGCACCGTGTTGATCCTGGCGATCTGCATGAAATTCGTCGGCATGGCAAAGCCGGCCGAAGCCTTGATGCTGGCGGCGCCGTCGGTGGCGACGACGAAGCTGTCGAGCTTGGCCGTGCCTTGCCCGCCATTGGCCAGGTATACCTCCTGCAGTTTTACCTGGCGGTCCGCCAATGAGGTGTCCGTCGCAAGCGTCGTGATCGACAGCGACGCTGCATCGAGGGCGTTCTGCATCGATGCCCTGGTTGAAACCGCCGAGGTATAGTCGATGGAAAAGCCCAATGCGGCAACCATCGGGATAAGCAGGATGGCGAGCATCGGCGCGAACGAGCCGCTCACCGATCTGAGAAACTTGCGTGCTGACAGCGGCATTCCGATCCCCCGAAACGGCGATAGACCGGTGGGCTATCACGCCGGGCGCGAACTATGCTCTAATCTCATGGATCAAAGTTTAACGACTTTGCCGCCTTGCCGTCGCACCCGCGCCCCGCCGCTTGCCGATATACCGTGCCCCTGCTAAAGCGCGCCGCATGACCACGCCGATCAAGAACATCCGCAACTTCTCCATCGTTGCCCATATCGACCATGGCAAATCCACGCTTGCCGACCGGCTGATCCAGTCGACCGGCGGGCTGGAGCTGCGCGACATGAAGGAGCAGGTGCTGGACTCGATGGACATCGAGCGCGAGCGCGGCATCACCATCAAGGCGCAGACGGTGCGGCTGAAATACCGCGCCAACAATGGCGAGGATTATATCCTCAACCTGATCGACACGCCCGGCCATGTCGACTTCGCTTATGAAGTGTCGCGCTCGCTTGCCGCCTGCGAGGGCTCGCTGCTGGTCGTCGATGCCTCGCAAGGCGTCGAGGCGCAGACGCTGGCCAATGTCTACCAGGCCATCGACAACAACCACGAGATCGTCGTGGTGCTGAACAAGGTCGACCTGCCCGCCGCCGAGCCCGAGCGCATCCGCGAGCAGGTCGAGGAGGTGATCGGCATCGACGCTTCCAACGCCGTGCTGATCTCGGCCAAGACCGGGCTGGGCATTCCGGACGTGCTGGAGGCGATCGTCAACGATCTGCCGCCGCCGCGCGAGGGCGACATCACGGCTCCATTGAAGGCGATGCTGGTCGATAGCTGGTACGACGCCTATCTCGGCGTCATCGTGCTGGTGCGCATCATCGACGGCGTGCTGAAGAAGGGCCAGACCATCCGCATGATGGGCACCGGCGCCAGATACCTGGTCGAGCGCACCGGCGTCTTCACGCCCGCCCGCATCAATGTCGACGAGCTCGGCCCCGGCGAGTTCGGTTTCTTCACCGGCTCGATCAAGGAGGTTGCCGATACCCGCGTCGGCGACACCATCACCGAGGACAAGCGCCCGACGGCACAAGCCCTGCCCGGCTTCAAGCCGGCGCAGCCGGTGGTGTTCTGCGGCCTGTTCCCGGTCGACGCCGCCGATTTCGAAGACCTGCGCGCCGCGGTCGGCAAACTGCGCCTCAACGACGCGTCCTTCTCCTTTGAAATGGAAACCAGCGCCGCGCTCGGCTTCGGCTATCGCTGCGGCTTCCTCGGCCTTTTGCATCTTGAAATCATCCAGGAGCGGCTGGAGCGCGAGTTCAACCTCGACCTCATCGCCACCGCACCCTCGGTCGTCTACCGCCTGCTGTTGAACGACGGCACGGTCAAGGAACTGCACAATCCGGCCGACATGCCCGAGGTGGTCAAGATATCGGCCATCGAGGAGCCGTGGATCCGCGCCACCATCCTCACCCCCGACGACTATCTCGGCGGCATCCTGAAACTCTGCCAGGACCGGCGTGGCATCCAGGCCGACCTGTCCTATGTCGGCAAGCGCGCCATGCTGATCTACGATTTGCCGCTCAACGAGGTGGTCTTCGACTTCTACGACCGTCTGAAGTCGATCTCCAAGGGCTATGCCTCCTTCGACTATCACCTGACCGACTATCGCGAGGGCGACCTGGTGAAAATGTCGATCCTGGTCAACGAGGAGCCGGTCGACGCGCTGTCGATGCTGGTCCACCGCACGGCGGCGGAAAAGCGCGGCCGCCAGATGTGCGAGAAGCTGAAGGAGCTGATCCCGCACCATCTGTTCAAGATCCCGATCCAGGCGGCGATCGGCGGCAAGGTCATCGCCCGCGAAACCATCTCGGCGCTGCGCAAGGACGTCACCGCCAAATGCTACGGCGGCGACGTCTCGCGCAAACGCAAGCTGCTCGACAAGCAGAAAGAGGGCAAGAAGCGGATGCGCCAGTTCGGCAAGGTGGATATCCCGCAGGAGGCGTTTATCCAGGCGCTGAAGATGGGGGATTGAGAAGCCGGTTGGCAACCGCGCGCAGCGCGTGCGCCGAGACATCGATCCGGTGGATCGATGTCAGGCTTCGAAAGCGGGGGAGCTGCCGGAGGCAGCGGGCCCCCCGCCAGCGCGGCGCTGGAGCTGCGCGGTGAAGACGGGGTGAACACCCCAGTCACCCTTGCATTCTCTACCCCCGATTGTATCGTTGCCTCGGCTTCGGGGGGAAAGTTTTCATGCGCAAATACGGAGTTCCGTTCCTTTCGTTTTGTAGGGGGGAATGATGCCAAAGTTGGTTGGCGGTCGACCCGGATTTAGGAGTTGGGTGGATAAGCACCCAGATCCCAAGTGGGGGCTCATGCCCTTAACTCATATTACGAAAGGTATTGTCGCAGAGGATATCATCCGCTCAAATGCCGTCTCGGTAAGCGATTGCAAAGTCTTTGGCGAGCCCCTTGCATATCTTTTCTATGGGCGGCCCGCTTATCGCGTTGCCGGCGATGGTTCGATACGCGTTGAAGCGGCCTGCCCTTTTTGTTTCATTTTTGACGCATCGCTCATTCAAAAGGCCAAAGCGATCTTTGCATTCGACACTGGAGCATTCGACAAGCGGTTATACAGTCGAATCCTTATGGATGAGATGACAGTCGAGGACTTTAGCTTGGAAGGCGACACCACGCGGCCCAACCGGATTATTTCAGCCTTGTTTGGCGCCCGTAAGGAATATTTCGAAGGTGACACGTCAAAGATCGATTCCGGGCGAGCAGCAGAAGCCTGGGAGTTTCACGCTCAGGCTTACTTGGATCTCTTAACATCGCCCGGGCGCAATGAACCAGACGACAGAATTTGCTCAATCGAGGTAATTTTTGGCGAACCAATCTCTATCGAAGGCAATCTATCCGCCGTAGTTGTCCCACATACGCTTTGGGATGGCGAAAAGGGGGCGCCATGGCTTGAGAGGCTTGTCCAAAGTGGTGTCGTGGTCAGCCTTTATACGTTCGTACCTGGTCGTCACCCTGACTACTATCAGGCCCATCTCGAAGCTGCGGTTAGAGATCTGTATTTAGCTTGGGGGGACTTGTGAACAGCACTCAGACCTTCTTCGTCGTGGGGTGTTTGCCATTTCTAGATGATTTGGTTGGCTTTGCCCTTCCAATACTGAAGACGCCCGCAAGGCCGCATACAGAAGTTGTCCAGTATATAGATGAGTATACCGGATTGATTTCTGGCTTTTTTGAATTTGAAAGGACGTCTGAACAGATTGTCCTGCAGCAAAATGATTTCACCGTTAAAGGTGGAGATGAGCACGTTCTCGCGTTTGTCACAGAGGACGGCTTTTGCCATCTGGGCACGGCTACAAGTCTAGCGCCCATCCTACGGGGCTTCATATCTCGCTTTCCTAAGAGAAATGCAATTGCCTTGCAGGTTGCGGAACTGATCGGCAACGCCCAAGAAAAAAACTTGCTCGTCTCTCAATGCGTGAAGAGCTCGTCAACTCAGCCGGGTTGCCGTCTGCAAGGGCATTTTACGAGGGAGCCGCTCTTAGGTCGGCAGTTTGGGGTAATCTGGTCGCATTAGCCCCAAACGCAGATGTTGCAAAACGTATCCTAGGCGCTCGCGCGAGATTGGGCGCATCCATAGGCGCGGGAGGCGAATTACTACTTCACCTAGATGCTCTGGACGACGGCGACCGAGCTTTGATGAATGAAGAGCTCTTAAAGGATGCGATAATTTCCGAATTTGCGATCGTCCCAGACATGATCGCTATACCTACCCCTACATACGAGAAATATGACAATGTGCAAGAAAGCGGGGTCAGAGATTTACTTATCGAGGTGCGATCTGCGCGCCGCCAGGAAGAACGCATAGCGATTCTTATTGCTGGAATATTGGAAAATAGAAGCGTGGGTATTTCTGCGCTCCTACAGTACGGACGGGATAAAGCAAAGTTTGCCAACCATGCCCTTGACAGGATTAGAGACACCCTCATTAGAGACGACGGCGACGACCGATTGATGGAAATAGCGGCTGAGAAGCTTGTGCGCCATTTGTATTCCGCACAGTTCCCTGCAAGCAGAGGCTCTTTATTATTATTTTTTGCGAAGTATCTGGCGGGATGGCCGGAGATAAATGGCGAGATACATAGAAGACTCGGTAGAACCCGCAGCATGTTTGTCGAGCAGTATAGGCCAGCGATTGAGGAGTTTCTTAAGAGTCCGAGAATTCAGAGCCGAGATGGGCCTGACCTGCCCCTTTTCCGGGCATCTCTCCAATCTTTTCCCATCGAGTGAACTCTCTAACGTCACGGACGCTCCCTCTGCGTGGCGGCTGGATTTCTGACCTTTCTCGCCGGCGAAAGCCTGCTGCTGGCCGGCAATGCGGCGGGGCTTGAGGCCAGCGTCCCCTCCTATGTCGGCGGCATCTCGCTTTGGGCGGCGGCGCTGGTCATGGTCAGCGCCGAAAACCTTCGCGCTGTGGACGCGGCTTGCCGCTGTCGTGGCGGCTTTGCTGTTTGTCGTCTCAGTGGGCCTGACCCTGTGGGGCAACCCTTTGTTGCCGACCTCGGCGCCGCTGCCCGCTGCCGGATATCCCTTCCTGGTGCCCACATTCATCGGCTGGATCTGGACGCTGCTGAAGCCCGATCGTTGAGCCCGGTCGGACCGCCCCTCTCCGGCCGCTTCGCGGCTCCCCCACTTTGTGGGGGCGAGGAACCCAGGTCTTGTGAGGCTTCGGCGATCGGCATTTCCTCGCCCCACGAAGTGGGGAGAGGTGGTTTGCGAAACAAACCGGAGAGGGGTCTTGCTTGGCAACGCTGCGCTTTCGCGATGTGCAAATGGCGCACCCCCTTCCACCCATCCCGCCGCCATGCCATGTTCCCCCTCGCGGCCGGGCAGGCCGTTTCATTCCGGGGGGAATTCCATGTTGTCTTACGCTTTCGCGAGCCGCGCCGCCGCGGCGCTCTTCTTCGCCGTGTTGTTTGCGCCAGCCGCGCATGCCGGCGATGTCACCTTCGAGATCAGGAACAGCCATCCCAACGCCATGCGCGTCGAGCTCTACAGCCAGGACCGCGACCATGTCTGGCCGGGCAACAATCAGGATTACTATCTCAATGACGGCGAGACCAAGTCGATCCCGCTGTCCTGCAATGACGGCGAATCGATCTGCTACGGCGCCTGGGTCGATGGTGACGAGAATACCTATTGGGGTGTCGGCCCCGCCAACACGGAAAAATGCGACGATTGCTGCTACACCTGCAGCGGCGGCGAGACCGAGGAGATCGATCTGGTGCCGTGACGTGGCAAATCTCCCCCTTTGAGGGGGAGATGGCCGGCAGGCCAGAGGGGGTCGCCGCGCGTGGAGCGCCGGCCTGTTCTGCAGTAGCAGGCCGAGCCCAGTCGGGCCGCCCCCCTCTGTCGCCTTCGGCGACATCTCCCCCTCAAGGGGGGAGATCAGGCGCCCAGCCTCTCAGGCAGCTTGACGCCGTCCCGGCCGCCGCCATAGCGTGACGCCTTCAGCAAGGAGATGCACCCATGGCAGTGGTCGAAGGCGAAAAAATCGATATCGGCTTTTCCGGGCGCCGCTGCATCCATTCGCGCAATTGCGTGCTGGGCGATCCGCATGTCTTCGTGCCCAATGCGCCCGGCCAATGGATCCACCCCGAGGCGGCCAGCGTCGAGAAGATCGTGGCGCTCGCCGAAGCCTGCCCGTCCGGCGCCATCACCTATGTCCGCAAGGACGGCGGGCCGCAGGAACAGCCGCCGGTGGTCAACATTGTGCGCATAAGGGAAAACGGTCCGCTTGCCGTCCATGCCGAGATTGTGTTGGGCGGCGAAACGTTTTACCGCGCCACGCTCTGCCGCTGCGGCGCCTCGGAAAACAAGCCGTTCTGCGACGGCAGCCACACCAAATCGGGCTTCACCGCCACCGGCGAGCCGGCGCTGAAGGACGCGCCGGCGCTGGAGGTGCGGGATGGCCCGCTGACCGTCACACCGACGACCAACGGCCCGCTCAAGCTCGAAGGCAATGTCGAAATCGTCACCGGCACCGGCCACACGGTCGACCGCACGCAACGCACCTTCCTCTGCCGCTGCGGCCACTCCGCCAACAAGCCGTTCTGCGATGGCTCGCACAAGCGCGTGGGGTTTGTGGGGTAGGGGCCGCCGCTATCTCCCTCCTTGAGGGGGAGATGTCGCCGAAGGCGACAGAGGGGGTCGGTGCGTCCTGACGCCAACGCCATCGCGGCCAGAGAATGCCGGCGCTCCACGCGAGACGACCCCCTCTGGCCTGCCGGCCATCTCCCCCTCGAGGGGGGAGATTACGCTGCCTTGGCCCAGCGCTCGTGCCTTTATCGGCCCGTTCATATCCGCTAAGGGGCGGAGACGAATTCTCCGGACCCAAATATGACCGCCAAGCCCAAACCCTCACCCCTGTTCCTCGGCATCGACACCGGCGGCACCTATACCGACGCCGTGCTGTGGTCGGAAGCCGGCGGCCCTAACGGCAAAGTGCTGGCCAAGGCCAAGGCGCTGACCACGCGCCATGATCTGGCGGTCGGCATCTCCGGCGCGGTCGATGCGGTGCTCGAAATGGCCGGCACCGACCCGGCAGCGATCAAACTGGTATCTATGTCGACGACGCTAGCCACCAACGCGCTGGTCGAGGGCCAGGGCGGCCGCGTGGCGCTGGTGATGATCGGCTTTGCCGAGGGCGACCTTGCCCGCGACGGGCTGAAGGCGGCGCTTGGCACCGACCCGGTGGTGTTCTGCCCCGGCGGCCACGATGTCCACGGCAATGCGGCAAAGCTCGATCTGTCCGGGCTGGAGGCAGCTTTGCCGGAACTGGAAAAGTCGGTGTCCGGCTTTGCCGTCTGCGCCTATTTCGCCACCCGCAACCCGGCGCATGAGCTAAGCGCGCGGAACCTGATCCGCGACAGGACCGGCCTGCCGGTCACCGCCAGCCACGAACTGTCGGCCAAGCTCGGCGGCCCGCGCCGGGCGCTGACGACATTGCTCAACGCCAGGCTGATCTCGATGATCGACCGGCTGGTCGCGGCAACCGAAGGCTTTTTGGCCGCGCGCAACATCGCCGCCCCGCTGATGGTGGTGCGCGGCGACGGCGCTCTGGTCTCGGCCGCCTTTGCCCGCCAGCGGCCGATCGAGACCATCCTGTCCGGCCCGGCCGCCAGCCTCGTCGGTGCCCGCCACATGACCGGCCTCGACGATGCCGTGGTCTCCGATATCGGCGGCACCACCACCGACGTCGCCGTGCTCGACAAGGGCCGGCCGCGGCTCGATCCGGAAGGCGCCACCGTCGGCGGGTTCCGCACCATGGTCGAAGCCGTCGCCATGCGCGCCTTTGGCCTCGGCGGCGATTCCGAAGTGGCGCTGGAGGACGGCGCGCTCAATCCGAGAATCCTGCTCGGCCCGCGCCGCCTGGTGCCGCTGGCGCTGGCCGGCTTGATGCATGGCGAGGCCGTCACATCAGAGCTCGAACGCCAGCTGCGCGCGCCCAACCCCGGCCGCATGGATGGCCGGCTGGCGGTGCGCACCGGCGTGCCGGAGCGGCTGGCGGCCGGACTGACCGGCGCCGAAGCCAAGCTTTACGAGCTGATCGGTGCTGTGCCGCAGGCTCTCGACAGATTGCTGACCTCGAACGCCCAGAACGCCACCTTGAACCGGCTGGTATCGCGCGGGCTGGTGCATGTCGCCGGCTTCACGCCGTCGGACGCCGCGCATGTGCTGGGCAGGCAGGCCAATTGGGATGCGGCCGCGGCACGTCTGGGTGCCGAGCTGTTCGCGCGCAGGCGCGACGGCCGCGGCCAGTTCATCGCCGCCTCGCCGGAGGCGATCTCGGAACGGGTGCTGACCGCGCTGACCCGCCTGTCGGCCGAAGTCATCCTCGAGACCGCCTTCGCCGAGGATGGGCTGGATGGCGCGGCGACCGTCGCCCATGCGCTGGTCCAGCGCGCTGTCGACGCCCATCCCGGCATCGCCCGCCTCAGCGTCGCGCTCGACCGCCCAGTCATCGGCCTCGGCGCCTCGGCGCCGCTGCACTATGCCGGGCTGGCCGAGCTGGTCGGCAATCGATGCGTGGTGCCGGAGGATACCGATGTCGCGAATGCGCTCGGCGCCGTCGTCGGCCAGGTCCGGGTCTCGGCCGAGGCGCGGGTCAGCCAGCCCAAGGAAGGGCTGTTCCGTGTCGCCTCAGGCGAAAGCGTGCGCGACTTCAACGACGAGGCGGCGGCGATCGCCGCGGCGGAGAAAGACGTGCGGGCGATTGCCGCCGGGCGGGCGAAGGATGCCGGCACCGACAACGCCGAGATCGAAATCGCCAGCGAGTTCCGCGTCTCGACCGTCGAGGGCCAGCGCATGTTCATCGAGGCGCATGTCGTCGCGGTGGCGTCGGGACGGCCAAGGATTGCGGTGTGAGCGAGTAATCTCCCCCCTCGAGGGGGAGATGTCGCCGAAGGCGACAGAGGGGGTCGCCTCGCATGAAGCGCGACTTCCTTCTGCCGCAGGAGGCCGAGCCCGGTCGAACCGACCCCCTCTGGCCGCTTCGCGCCCATCTCCCCCTCGAGGGGGGAGATCGGCAGCGAAAACGCCCTACCTTCACCTAAGCCGAATTGACCCTGCCACCCTGACATGTCAAAGGCCCGGCCTAGCCTTTCGTCTGGAGAAGCCCTGATGACCGACCGCGTCGAGATCGCCGGATTGCGGATTGCCCGCGAGCTTCATGATTTCGTCGTCAACGAGGCGCTGCCGGGCACCGGCATTGAAGCAGAGGCATTCTGGAACGGTTTTTCCGCCATCGTCCATGATCTCTCGCCAAAAAACCGGGCGCTGCTCGAAAAGCGCGATGCCATGCAGGACAAGCTCGACCGCTGGTACCGCGACAATGGCGCGCCGCTCGACATGGAGGCCTACAAGACGTTCCTCCGCGAGATCGGCTATCTCCTGCCCGAGGGGCCGGCGTTCAGCGTGACCACCGAAAATGTCGACCCGGAAATCGCTTTGGTCGCCGGGCCGCAGCTGGTGGTGCCGGTGATGAACGCGCGTTATGCGCTGAATGCCGCCAATGCGCGCTGGGGTTCGCTGTACGATGCGCTCTACGGAACCGACGCCATCCCGGAGACGGACGGCGCCGAGCGAGGCAACAAATTCAATCCGGCGCGCGGTGCCAAGGTCGTCGCCTGGGTGAAAAGCTTCTTCGACGAGGCGGTGCCGCTCACCACAGGCAAATGGGCCGGCGTCAACGGGCTTTCGGTCGCCAACGGCATGTTGCGGCTCGGCGAGGGTGCCGGCGCCACCACGCTTGCCGACCTCAAGCAGTTTGCCGGCTATCGCGGCGATGCCGCCAATCCCGAAGCCGTCCTGCTGGTCAAGAACGGCCTGCACATCGAAATCGTTGTCGACCACAACAACCAGATCGGCCGCACCGATCCGGCGGGCATTGCCGATGTCGTGCTGGAATCGGCGCTGACCACCATTCAGGACTGCGAGGATTCGGTCGCCGCGGTGGATGCGCAGGACAAGGTGCTGGTCTACCGCAACTGGCTCGGCCTGATGAAGGGCGACTTGGCGGAAGAGATCACCAAGGCCGGCAAGAGCTTTGTCCGCAGGCTCAACCCCGACCGCACCTATACCGCGCCGGATGGCGGCACGCTGACCTTGTCCGGCCGCTCGCTGATGCTGGTCAGGAATGTCGGCCACCTCATGACCAATCCGGCGATATTAGACCGCGAAGGCAACGAGGTGCCGGAAGGCATCATGGATGCGGCGCTGACGGTGCTGATCGCGCTGCACGACATCGGCCCGAAGGGGCGGCGCGCCAATTCTCGCGCCGGCTCAATGTATATCGTAAAGCCCAAGATGCACGGGCCCGACGAAGTTGCCTTCGCCGTCGAGATTTTCGACCGCGTCGAAGCGCTGCTCGGCATGGCGAAAAACACCATCAAGATGGGCATCATGGACGAAGAGCGGCGCACCACGGTCAACCTCAAGGAGGCGATCCGCGCCGCGAAAGATCGCGTCGTCTTCATCAACACCGGCTTTCTCGACCGCACCGGCGACGAGATCCACACCTCGATGGAAGCCGGCCCGATGATCCGCAAGGGCGACATGAAACAGGCCGCCTGGATTGCCGCCTACGAAGCCTGGAACGTCGATACCGGCCTCGAATGCGGGCTGGCCGGCCGCGCCCAGATCGGCAAGGGCATGTGGGCGATGCCCGACCTGATGGCGGCAATGCTGGCCGAGAAAATCGCGCACCCCAAGGCCGGCGCCAACACCGCCTGGGTGCCGTCGCCGACGGCAGCAACCCTGCATGCCACGCACTACCACAAGGTCGACGTCCACGCCGTGCAGCAGGCTCTGAAGAGCCGGCCCAAGGCCAGGCTCGACGACATCCTGTCGATACCGGTGGCAAGGCTGCCGAACTGGTCTCAGGAAGACATCCAGAAGGAGCTCGACAACAACGCGCAGGGGATTCTGGGCTATGTCGTGCGCTGGATCGACCAGGGCGTCGGCTGTTCGAAAGTACCAGATATAAACGACGTCCGCCTGATGGAGGACCGCGCCACGCTGCGCATCTCCTCTCAGCACATCGCCAACTGGCTGCATCACCGCGTCTGCACGCCCGAGCAGGTCATGGAGACGATGAAGCGCATGGCGGCTATCGTCGACCGCCAGAATGAAGGCGATCCGCTCTACCGGCCGATGGCACCGGAATTCGACAAGTCCATCGCCTTCCTCGCCGCCTGCGATCTCGTCTTCAAAGGCCGCGTCCAGCCCAACGGCTACACCGAGCCAGTGCTGCACGCGCGGAGGTTGGAATTGAAGGCGAAAGGGCAGGAGCGATAGTCGCCAGCGTCCCCCTCCCCCTCGAGGGGAGGGTGGCCCGAAGGGCCGGGAGGGGTCCTGGGTGCAGTGCGCTGACGCCCATTCTGACGATGCGCCTCGGGAAGAGCACGGCAACGCTCCGCACGCGGATCGGTTTCGAAATACAGCAAGGCCGAGGGTCCCACCACTGACCCCACCCGGCCGCTTCGCGGCCACCCTCCCCTCAAGGGGGAGGAGAGCGTCCCTCACGCCGCCTGCGCCATCCGCTCCGAGCTCATGCGGTAGGAAATCGCTTCGGCCAGATGGATGCGGCCGACCGTCTCGCTGGCTTCGAGATCGGCCAGTGTCCGCGCCACCTTCAGGACGCGGTGGTAGGCTCGTGCGGAAAAGCCGAGCTTTTCGCTGGCATCCCTCAGCAGCGACAGGCCGGCGGCATCGGGCATGGCGATCTCCTCGATGACCGACGGCGAGCAATGCGCGTTGGTGGTGGCGGAGGTCGCGCCGAGCCGTTCGAAACGCTCACGCTGGATCGTACGGGCACGGGCGACGCGTAGTGCCACGGCTGCGCTCTTCTCCGCCCGGTCCGGCCGGATCAGATCGCTGGCCGAGACCGCCGGCACCTCGATCCTGAGATCGATGCGATCGAGCAGCGGGCCGGAAATGCGCGCCTGGTAGTCGGTGCGGCAGCGGTCGCCGCGCAGGCAGCGATAGCCCGGCTCGCCGGCCATGCCGCAGCGGCACGGGTTCATCGCCGCGACCAGCTGGATGCGTGCCGGATAAGTGACGCGATGATTGGCGCGCGCGATCATGCAGTCGCCGGTCTCCAGCGGCTGGCGCAGCGCATCGAGCGCCTGCGGCGAGAATTCGGGAAACTCGTCGAGGAACAGCACGCCGTGATGGGCGAGCGAGGCCTCGCCCGGCCGCACGCGCAACCCGCCACCGACCATCGCCGCCATGGAGGCCGAATGATGTGGCGCGCGGAACGGCCGCCGGTCGGTGAGTTTTCCTTCCCCGAGCTCGCCGGCCACCGAGGCGATCATCGAGACTTCGAGCAATTCCCTGGGCGCCAGCGGCGGCAGGATCGACGGCAGCCGCTGCGCCAGCATCGACTTTCCCGACCCCGGCGGTCCGACCATCAAAAGATTGTGGCCGCCGGCGGCCGCCACCTCCAGCGCCCGCTTGGCGGTCTCCTGGCCCTTGATGTCGGCAAGGTCGGGCAGGTCGCGCGCCGCGGCATGGATGCCGGCTTCCGGCCGTGACAGAACCTGCGTGCCGCGAAAATGATTGGCGATGGCAATCAGGCTGCGCGGTGCCAATATGTCGAAATCCTTGCCGGCCCAGGCCGCTTCCGGCCCGCAGGCGAACGGGCAGATCAGGCCCTTGCCTTCGGCATTGGCGCCGATCGCCGCCGGCAGCGCGCCGGCCACCGCGGCAATGGTTCCGTCGAGCGACAATTCGCCAAGCACGACATAGCCGGCGAGCATGTCGCCCGGAATGGCGCCGAGCGCCGCCATCAGCCCGAGCGCGATCGGCAAATCGTAGTGGCTGCCTTCCTTCGGCAGGTCGGCGGGTGCCAGATTGACGGTGACCTTCTTCGACGGCATCGACAGGCCGGATGCATGAAGTGCTGCCTGCACCCGCTCGCGGCTTTCGGCTACAGCCTTGTCGGCCAGCCCGACGATGTGCATGTTGACCTTGCCCGGCGCGATCATCAC
Organism: Mesorhizobium sp. M0904; assembly: GCF_040319475.1. NCBI lineage: Bacteria > Pseudomonadati > Pseudomonadota > Alphaproteobacteria > Hyphomicrobiales > Phyllobacteriaceae > Mesorhizobium > Mesorhizobium sp. M0904. The sequence goes on from NZ_JAMYOC010000026.1 coordinate 64,574, forward strand.
CTGCACGTCGACCGGCACGGCCTCGATGCCTTGGAAAGCAACCGTGCGAACCCGCGCCACCATGTCTTCACCCCGGATGCAGGCTTTTGCCCCAAGCCTTTGCGATCATGCCGCGAACGGCGTCACCGGAGACAACCACAGATTTCCGGCGAAGGCAAGAACATTTGGGGAACGGCTGAACGCAACGGCTGCGATGGTTTGCAACGCGGCCGCTCGCGAAGCGAGGCTAGCTCCGCTTCTCCTCCACCGCATTCCAGAACAGGCTGGCGATGTCGGCGCCGCCGAAGCGCTGCACTTCGCGTATGCCGGTCGGTGAGGTCACGTTGATCTCGGTCATGTAGTCGCCGATGACGTCGATGCCGACGAGGATGAAGCCGCGCTCCTTCAGCGAGGGGCCGATGCGGGCGCAGATCTCGCGTTCGCGTTCCGTCAGCTCGGTCTTTTCGGCGCGGCCGCCGACATGCATGTTGGAGCGCGAATCGTGCTCGGCCGGCACGCGGTTGATGGCGCCGACAGGCTCGCCGTCGATCAGGATGATGCGCTTGTCGCCAGCCCGCACCTCCTTGAGGTAGCGCTGCACGATGTAGGGTTCGCGGAACATCTGGCCGAACATTTCGAGCAGCGAGGCGAGGTTGCGGTCGGCCTCATGCAGGTGGAAAATGCCGGCGCCGCCATTGCCGTAGAGCGGCTTGACGATGATATCGCCGAACTCCTTGCGGAAGGCGGCGACCTCGAACGGATCCTTGGTGATCAGCGTATCCGGCATCAGGTCGGGAAATTCGGTGACGAAGATTTTTTCCGGGCTGTTGCGCACCCAGGCCGGGTCGTTGACCACCAGCGTCTTCGGATGGATGCGCTCGAGGATATGCGTGGTGGTGATGTAGTTCATGTCGAAGGGTGGATCCTGCCGCAAAAGGATGACGTCCATCTCCGAAAGATCGGTGCGGACTTCTTCGCCCAGCGAATAATGGTTGCCCTTCTCGTCGCGGACCTGCATCGCCTCGATACGGGCAAACACCTTGCCGTCGCGCAGCGACAGCCGGTCGGGCGTGTAGTGGAACAACTGGTGCCCGCGCCGCTGCGCTTCCAGCGACAGCGCAAACGACGTATCGCCGGCAATCGACACGGTGGAGATGTGGTCCATCTGGACGGCGACTTTCAGGGGCATGGGTGCTCTCCGGCGCACTTGGAGCGACGTACGTCCACCTGGACGCACATACGCTCCAACATTCTTGAATCCATGCGTCGTGCTTTCCGAAAATCGATTCCGATTTTTCGGGCCGATGCATCGACGACAGCGATATAGGGAAATCGGCGGCCTCTGCCAATCGGCCAAGGTCATGATGAGGCTGCGCTTCGCGTGGCGCAGACCCCAATGCGATGTGCGTTCAGCGGTCGAAGACCAGCTTGGAATAGCCGAGGAAGGACAGCGCCATGGCAACCAGTGAGGCGACCGCAAGGGCGACGAGCGGTGGCACCATCGGCAGCGCGAACAGCATGGCGCAATAGACGAGATAATTGACGAGGCTGGTGGCAATGCCGACGCCGCCATAGCGTGCGCCCTCTTGCGCGACGCCGCGGCTGGAAGGCGAGAAGGTCAGATGGCGGTTGATCAGCCAGGTGACGGACAGGGCAAAACCGATCGAGATGATGCGAGCCGCGAAGGGGCCAAGCGGCGCTATCGCCAACACCAGCCAAAGCGCCGCCGCGTCGGCGACCAAGCCGATGCCGCCGGCGACAATGAAGCGGGCGAGGCGTCCCATTTAGAGATCTAAGCCGCCCGCGGGGTCTTGCGCGGTCCGGCCTTCAAAGTCGCGAGCGCGCTTGCGCGTTCACGTTCGACGCGGCCGGAAGGCATCGACAGATAGAAGATGCGCTTCTGCTCGGCCCGGCCGCGCGACACCGAATCGAGGATTACCCCGGTCACCGCCGCCAGCATCGACAGCAGCAGCAGCCCGACCGACAGCACCCACGTCGGCATGCGCGGCACAAGCCCGGTTTCGGCGAACTCGATCAGCACCGGCGCCATCAGAAACAGGCTTGATGCCAGGAAGAACACTGAAAAAGCGCCGAAGAAACGCAGCGGCTGCGTCTCCTTCATCAGCATGGCGAACATCCACAGGATCTTCGCGCCGTCGCGAAAGGTCGATAGCTTCGACGAGGAGCCTTCCGGCCGTCGGCCATAGTCGAGCCCGATCTCGCTGACCGGCAGTTTGAGTTGTGAGGCGTGCACCGACATTTCCGTCTCGATCTCGAAGCCGCCGGAAACCGCAGGAAAGCTCTTGACGAAGCGCCGAGTGAAGGCGCGGTAGCCGGAGAAGATATCGGTGAAGTCGGAGCCGAACAGCCGCTTGTAGAGGCTGTTGAAGATGCGGTTGCCGAAGGCATGACCGGTCCTGCCGCCATCGTCGGTGACGCCGCGCCTTGTGCCCACCACCATGTCGGAGCGCTCGGTCAGCAGCGTGTTGATCAGTTGCGGCGCGTCCTCCGGCGCATAGGTGCCGTCGCCGTCGGCCATCAGGTAGATGTCGGCCTCGATGTCGGCGAACATGCGGCGCACGACATTGCCTTTGCCCTGGCGCGGCTCGCGCACCACGATGGCGCCGGCGGCGCGGGCTCGGAGCGCCGTCAGGTCGCGCGAATTGTTGTCGTAGACATAGATCGCGGCGGAAGGCAGCGTTTCGCGAAAGCGCCGCACCACTTCGCCGATCGTCAGCTCCTCATTGTAGCAGGGCAGCAGCACGGCGATGCTCGGCTCATGGCGCACGTCTTGTGGCATTTTCGTCTCCGGATGCCCCGTGAGGCCCTGACCGCTCAAACGCTGGCCTCGCTCGGGCGGCTTTACTATTTATTGAAGCTGTTAAGGCTAGGTTTAAGCCGCCCCGTATTCCTCCAAAGGTCCTGATATGAGCACAGCCGACGATGGCGCCTTCATTTGGAGGTCCGATATCGCGCTGGCGCTGCTTGCCACGGTGCTGGCAACTGCCGTCAATGCCTTTGCCGGCTTCCCGGCACTGACCAATGCCGGCGGCGACAACGACAATCTGCTGCGCCTCGTCGAAGTTCGCGACATGCTCGCCGGCCAAAGCTGGTTCGATCTCCACCAGTACAGGATGGGCCTGCAAGGCGGCTTCGTCATGCACTGGTCGCGCCTGGTCGATGCGCCGATCGCCGCCATCATCATCGCCGTATCGGCCCTGACCGGCAGCGCGGCGCTTGCCGAGAATGTCGCGCAAGTGCTGTGGCCGGCGCTGCTCTTCTGCCTGACCGTATTTTTCACGGCTCGCGCCGCGCGCAGCTTTGCCGGGTGCGGCGCTGTGCTGCCGGCTGTCATCGTCGGCGCTGCCGCACTGCATTTCCTCGGCATTTTTTCGCCTGGCGCGCTCGATCACCACAATATCCAGCTGATGCTGAGCATGGCCAGCCTGAGCTTGTTGCTTGAAGCGCCATTGCGCAAGGCGGCGGCATTGCTCTCCGGCCTATGCGCCGGGCTGATGCTGGCCATCGGTATGGAAACCGCGCCCTACGTTGCCACCATCGGCGCCTATGTCGCCATGCTGTTTGCCCTCGACGCCAATGGCGAGAGGCTGATCGCCAAGGATTTCGGCCTCGGCTTTGCCGGCGTTTCCGCTCTCGTCTTTGTCGCCACCATTGCGCCATCCGCCTGGGACCAGGCGCAATGCGACGCATTCTCAACCGTGCAGTTCGTCGTCGCAGCGATTGCCGGAACCGGCCTTGCGGCGACAGCGTCGATCGAGCCGGCCGGCCGCACGCGCCAACGGCGCATCGCCTCACTTGGCCTGCTCGCCATGCTATTGGGCGCTGTCGTCGTCTTGTTGTTCCCACAATGCCTGGCAGCGCCCTATGCCAATCTCGATCCGCGCCTCAAGGAGCTATGGCTTGATCACATCGACGAGGCGCAGTCGCTGTTCAAGCTGCTCGCTGAAGATCCGGCCGGGGTGGTGGCGCGCTATGCCACGCCGCTCATTGCGCTCGTGCTGATGGCGCTTCGCCTTGGCCGCGGTGGCTGGCGGCGGCAGGACAGCCTTGTCGGCGCGCTGCTTGTCGTGGCCTTCATCGTCAGCGCCTGGCAGGTACGCGGTTCGACATTCTCGATCGCCTTCGCCGTCATTCCGCTTGCCGCCTGGATTGCCAAATGGCGTCAACGGGCCGAGGCCAGCGCGTCGCGCGGTGTGGCGCTGCGCATGGCTGCCGTCTGGCTGGTTTCGGTGAATGCGGTCTGGACTGGGGCTGCCGCGGCGACCTCGGTAGCCTTCGACCACAGCAACACCACGGCGGATAATGGCGACGGCACCGACGTCGCTTGCCAGCGCAAGGCCTCCTTTGCGGCACTCGGCCGCCTGCCCGGCACCACCGTGCTGGCAATTTCCAATCTCGGATCGCCTATCCTGGCCTATTCCGGACATCGCGTCTTCGCCGGGCCTTATCATCGCAATGTCGCCGGCAACCTGCTGGCGCTCGATGCCTTCCTTGGGTCCGATGCCGATGCCAGGACGGTCGTCGCGGATCATAACGTCGGCCTCGTCGCGCTGTGCCCCGGCAGCGCCGAAAGCAAGCTCCTCGCAGCCAAGGCGCCGGCAGGCTTTCTTGCCGGGCTGATGCGCGGCAGCGTGCCGGAATGGCTTGCGCCGGTTGCCGGGACCAGCGGAGCCGCCGTCGAATTGTACCGCGTCCGGGTGGGCGGCTGATCGATCGGCGGCGCGTGCGGCCTTTTGTCGGACATAAGTCGCGCCAATCCACTCTTTCGCCCTTGCCCGCCCGACACGGCTGGATAGGATGCGCGCCGGCCGACCGAGATCATTGGACCGGGAGAGAATTTCATGATGCCATCGGCACGCTTTGCCGACCTCGAAGGCGCTTCGGTGCTGATCACCGGCGGCGGCTCCGGCATTGGTGCTGCCTTGACCGAAGGTTTTGTCCGCCAGGGGGCAAAGGTCGCCTTTATCGATATCGCCGACCGTCCGAGCCTGGCGCTGGCCGATCGGTTGGACAAGGAACTCGGCCGGCGGCCGTTCTATCTCAAGACCGACATACGCGACATCGAGGCATTGCGGGTATCAATCGCCAAAGCCGCCGAGGCGCATGGCGACGTGACCGTGCTGGTCAACAATGCCGCTCAGGATGACCGTCATGCCGTCGAAGACGTCACGGTCGAGTTCTGGGACAACAACCATGCCATCAACCTGCGCCCGCATTTCTTCAGCGCACAGGCGGTGGCGCCGGGCATGAAGCGGGCCGGTGGCGGCTCGATAATCAATTTCACCTCGACCTCGTTTCTCATCAACCATCCCGATATGCCGGCCTATACCGCCGCCAAGGCCGGCATCGTCGGCCTTACCAAGGGTCTCGCCGGCAAGCTCGGTGCCGACGGCATTCGCGTCAACGCGATCGCGCCCGGCTGGGTAATCACCGAGCGGCAGAGAAAGCTCTGGGTCACCGAACAGGCGCTCGCCGCTCACGTCGCCAAGCAGTGCATCAAGCGTGTGATGCAGCCGGAAGACATTGTCGGCACCGTGCTGTTCCTGGCGTCGGATGCTTCACGCATGCTGACCGCGCAGATGCTGATCGTCGACGGGGGGTTCCTGTGATCTCACCGAGCAAGGCAGCTTCCGTCGCAGCCGTCGACTGGGGCACCACCCGCATGAGGGTATGGCTGCTCGACGGCACCGGCGACGTTCTCGCCGAGCGGCGCGGCGATGACGGACTGATCACCGCTCAGGCTAAAGGGTTTTCGTCCATTCTCGAAGGGCATCTGGCCGCCATGGGCGCACCCGAAAACCTGCCGGTCATCATTTGCGGCATGGCCGGCTCGCGCCAGGGCTGGCTGGAGGCGCCCTATGTCAGCGTTCCCACGCCAATCGGCGCTATCCTGGCCGAAGCTGCCCGCATTCCCGGCCAGCGCCGCGATATCCGCATTGTGCCCGGCCTTGCCCAGCGCCTCGCCGATGCACCTGACGTCATGCGCGGTGAGGAAACGCAGCTTGCCGGAGCCGGTTTGCCGGCAAAGGGACGTCACCTCGTCTGCATGCCCGGCACCCATTCGAAATGGGTGCTGGTCGAGGACGGCTCTGTTGCCGGGTTCGGCACCTGGCCGACCGGCGAGCTGTTTTCGGTGCTGGCCGCGCACTCGATCCTGCGCCATTCGCTGGGCGAGCCGCCGCAGCCGGTTGCCGCCGAAAGTCCGTTTTTTCGGGACTGGTGCCTGAAGGCGTTGGCCGAAGGCGGTGACGTCGTTTCAAGTTTGTTCTCGATCCGCGCTGCTAGCCTGTTGCAGGACCTGAAGCCCGAAGATGCCGCCGCCTGCCTGTCCGGCCTGCTGATCGGCGGCGAGATCGCTTCGGCAAATCGCCGTTATGAAGCAAGCGCTGTGCCCGTCGTGCTGATCGCGTCGGGCGCACTCGGCACGCTCTATGCCGAGGCGCTCGGCCTTGCCGGGCTCGCTTTCAGGGCCGTCGACGCCGACGAGGCGGTGCGTGCCGGCCTTGCCGAAGCCGCGCGCGAGAATGGCATGATCGCCAAAAATGGAGTTGCCGCATGACCGAAACCGCACCTTTTCCAAAGCTCGAGCGGGGTCTGGTCGCGATCCTGCGCGGCCTGAAGCCAAGCGAGGCGGTGGCGATCGGCCAGGCGATCTTCGGCGCCGGCATCGAAGCGATCGAGGTGCCGCTCAACTCGCCCGAGCCCTTTGCCTCCCTAGCCAGCATTGTCGAAGCGCTTCCTCCAACAGCTCTGGTCGGCGCCGGCACGGTGCTCACCGCCGCCGATGTCGACGGCTTGCACAAGGCCGGCGGGCGGCTGCTGGTCAGCCCCAATATCGATGCCGAGGTCATGGGCCGTGCCATGCAGTACGGTATGGTGACAATGCCCGGCGTGTTCACGCCGACCGAGGCATTCCAGGCCATCCGGCTCGGTGCTTCGGCACTGAAATTCTTCCCGGCGAGCGTGCTTGGCGCGGCAGGCATTTCGGCGATGCGCGCGGTGCTGCCGGCCAATGTGCTGGTCGGCGCCGTCGGCGGCGTTTCAGACAAGGATTTTGCCGGCTATAAGGCAGCCGGCGTCAGCGTCTTCGGTCTTGGCTCCAGCCTGTTCAAGCCGGGCATGAGCGTCGACGAAGTGGCAGCACGGGCGAAAGCCGCAGTTCAGGCCTGGGACGCGGCGTTTGGAGTGGCATGATGAGCGAGACAATCGTTTCGGTTTTTTCCGACCATGTCTGCCAATTGGGCGAGGGACCAAGCTATGACCCTGCGACCGACACGCTCTACTGGTTCGACATCGTCAACGGCCAGCTCCTGGAAAAGCGTTTGTCCGGCGGTGCGGTCAAGATCCACGAGCTCCGCCAGATGGCCAGTGCCATTGCCGTCATCGACGACCAGCGTCAGCTGATCGCCACCGAGACCGGCCTGCATGTCCGCGACGTCGCGACCGGCAAGCTGACGCTGCACACCCCGATCGAGGCCGATAATACGGTCACCCGCTCGAACGATTCGCGCGTTCATCCTTGCGGCGCCCTCTGGGTCGGCACAATGGGCAAGGGCGAGGAGAAGGCCGCCGGTTCGATCTACTGGTTCTTCAAGGGCGAGCTGCGCCGGCTCTATGCGGATATCACGGTGCCCAATTCTATCTGCTTTTCCGAGGATGGGTCGATCGCCTATTACACCGATACCAGCACCGGCCTGTTGATGCGCGTCGGCTGCGATCCGGCGACCGGCCTCCCGGTTGGCGAACCGAAGGTCTTCGTCGATCACCGTTCGGCCAAGGGCTATATCGATGGTTCGGTGCTCGACCGCGACGGGATATTGTGGAACGCTTGCTGGGGCGGCAGCGTCGTCGAAGCCTATGGACCCGACGGCAAGCTTGTCCGTTCGGTGGCGATGCCGGTCACGCAACCGTCCTGTCCGGCTTTCCTCGGCAGGAATGCCGACCGGATCGCGGTCACCTCCGCCTGGTCGGGCAAGAGCGAGAAGCAGCGCCTGCTCGACCCGCAAGCCGGCATGACGTTTATGCTCGACATTCCGGTCAATGGTCGCTTCGAGCCGCGCGTGCTGATCGCCTGAGGACAGTTGCTGTCGTGCAGGCGTCCGGCTGACGTCGGTTGCGCGCAAGCCGAATACGTTCGCCGTGCGATGGTAGGCAATCGTGCTGCCAGGAGCCGTTCCACCCATGTCAAGCCGCAAGCCGAAGCTGATCCTTGTCTACGAGCCGGAACAGGCCTGCTTCGATCGGCTGGTCGCCGATAACCACGTGCCGGAGCGTGCCGCCGAAATCGCCTCCTACCTAGCGCAATCGACCGACATCGCTGCTGAATTCGACGCACTTGCCGCCGCTTGCCAAACGCGCGGCTTGTCGTTTGCGCCGGTGGCGCTCGACGACGCCGCAAGCGTTCTCGCCGGCGAAGTTCCGAAGACCTCGCTTGTCTGGACGTTGACCGATGGCATTGCCTATTTCCGCGGCGGCGCGGCACCGGCTCTGGCACGGCTGAATGGCTTCGACGCGATCGGCGCCGACGATGCGTTGTTCGCGCTCTGCCAAGACAAGTTCCGGTCCGGCGCCGTGCTCGGCGCGCTTGGCCTGCCGGTGCCGCAGGCGGGCCTTGCCCGTGACGGGGCGTGGCTGGTCGCGCCGCCGGCCTCGCCCGCCGGCTGGTTCGTCAAGCCGAACCGGCTCGGCGCCAAGATCGGCATCTGGCCGGATTCGCGCTGCCACGATCTCGGCCATGCGCTGAAGCTTAGCCGGCGCGTATTCGCCGCCTATCGCGACGATGTCGTCGTCCAGCCCTATGTCGCCGGACGCAATGTGCGGGCGAGCTTTCTCGGCCTGAAGCCGGATACCGGCATTGAGGCGCTCGGCGTCGCCTTTGTCGATTCCGGCGGCGATTTCCAAACCATGCAGGACAGCCTGGCGCTTTACGGCAATACCGGCGAAGCGGCCAAAGCCACCGGAAATTACGCCGAGCCGTTGCTGCTTCCCGTTGACGCCAGCCAGCCTCGAGCCGATGCAAGAATCCGTCGCATCGCCGAAAGCCTGATGGTCGGGCTTGGCCTGCGGGACGTCTTTTCCATCGACTTCCGGGTCGAAGCCGACGATAGCGTGCATCTCATCGAGTTCGAGGTCTGCCCCGGCCTGCCTTGCTTCGATTTTCGCGATTACTGTCGCAAGCAATGGGGCCTGAGCCTCGCCGATGCGATGGCGGAGGCAGCGGCGAACCGGCTTCGCGCCTAAATCCCCTCGACCAGGACGATCTCGCCATCGGCCACCTTCTGGCGGATCGCGACGGCGCGCTGGTATTCAGGCGAGTGGTAGCAGTCATGCGCCACCGCAAGCGACGGAAACTCGATGATCACGTTGCGGTCGCGGCCCGGTCCCTCTGCCTTCTCATGCGCGCCGCCGCGCGCCAGGAACTTGGCGCCGAAGCGGTCGAAGGCCAGCTTGGCGGCTGCGACATAGTCCTTGTAGCCTTCCGCATCGCGCACATCGACGCGAGCGATCCAGTATCCCTTGGGCATGGTATTTCTCCGGGTTAATTCCTGGCATCAGGCCGAGCGCATTTCATCGAGAATGGCTTCCGCCGCCGCCCGCCTGTCGGTGGCGCCGACGATCGGCCGGCCAACGACGAGATGGCTGGAGCCGTTGCGGATCGCCTGCGCCGGCGTCACCACGCGTTTCTGGTCGCCATGGTCGCTGCCCTTCGGTCGGATTCCCGGCGTCACTACCGCCAGATCGGGGCCGACGATGCGGCGTACCGCCTCCGCTTCCTCGGCCGAACAGACGATGCCGCCCATGCCGGCATGCAGCGCCTGCTCGGAGCGCCTCAGCACCAGCGTATGCGGGTCATATTCATAGCCGGCGTCGATCACGTCTTGCTCGTCCATCGAGGTCAGCACGGTAACCCCGAGCAGGCAAAGGTCGCTGCCCCTGGCAGCCTCGACCGCCGCCTTCATCGTCTTCGGATAGGCGTGGATGGTCAGCATGCTCATGCCCATCCTGACGATGTTGTCGACCCCCTTGGCAACGGTGTTATCGATGTCGAGCAGCTTCATGTCGAGAAAGATCCTGGTGCCGCCGCTGGCCAGCTCGCGGGCGAAGTCGAGCCCGCCGGCAAAGGCGAGCTGGTAGCCGATCTTGTAGAAGGAGACGATCCCGTCGAGCTCGCGCACCGCCTTCTCGGCTTCCCTCAGCGTCGGCAGGTCGAGGCCGACGATCAGCCTTTCCTGAATTGTGTCGGCACGCGCGGCGTCCGGGATCATGCCTCGATCCGCGTCGACAGCATGCGCGAGGTTTCGATCAGCGTTCGGCATAGGTGCTCCATCGATTGGCGTAGTCTTTCGTCCCGGAAGTTGCCTTCGTCGTCGAAGGCGCTACCGCCCTCCGGCACCGAACACTCCGGTGTCACCACCTCCATCCGGCAGCGCACCAGCACGGCGCGCAGATGGTTGATGCAACGTATCCCTGCAAAGGGTCCGCTGGAAGACGAGCAGAGGCCGGCGACCTTGCCGGCAAGCGGCCTGAACGTCCGGCCCCCATCCTTGCGCAGTTGGCTCACCCAGTCGATGGTGTTCTTGAGCAGCGGCGGAATGGAGCCGTTATATTCGGGCGTCGCGATCAGCAGGCCGTCATGGGCGGCGATCATCCGGCCGAGCCTGACGGCGTTTTCGGGAATGCCTTCGTCCTTTTCCAGATCCTGGTCGAGGATTGGCAACGGATAGTCGGCGAGCGAGATGCGGGTCACCTCCGCGCCCTGCATGGCAAGTTCCTTCTGCGCCACGTCGGCAGTCCTGCCGCTATAGGCGCCGCTGCGCACCGAACCGGCGACGACGAGAATTTTCGGGATGATCGGCATCGCAATCCCTTGCTGTGGCGGCAGCTATAGGCGATGCGTGGGACGAATCAATAGCCGAGATTGCGGCACGCATTTAGAGCTGGCCGTTTTGGCGACCGGCGCCAGCGGATAGGGCGGACCTCGTGGGATTGAAATGGGTAGGCTATGGTCTTGTCGCTCTCGCGGTGGCTGCTGCCGCCGGCTACGCCGCTTTCGTCCTCAGCCCGTGGCCTTCGGTCCTTCTGATCCGTTACGCTTTTCACAAGCATGCAGTGGCAAAGAACCGCGCGCTTGAAAAGCACGTGCCCGCCAATGTCGGCGAACTGCCCGACGAGCGCTATGGCGAGGACCCCGACGAGACCCTTGACGTCTTCTTTCCCGTGGACGCTCAGGCAAAGGCGTTGCCGACGGTGGTCTGGGTGCATGGCGGCGGCTTCGTTGCCGGAAACAAGGCCGACATCTCGGCATATATGAAAATACTGGCCGGGCGGGGCTACGTCACTGTCTCGGTCGGCTATTCCGTCGCCCCCGGCGCCCGCTATCCGACGCCAGTCCTCCAGGCCAACAAGGCGCTTGCCTTTCTTTCCGGCAATGCCGGCCGCTACCGCATCGATCGCAACAGGCTTTTTCTCGCCGGCGACTCCGCCGGCTCGCAGATCGTCGCTCAACTGGCTGCCACGATCAGCAATCCCGCCTATGCCGCCACGATGGACGTTGATCCGGGCATAGAGCGCGCGCAACTGAAAGGCGTTGCACTGTTCTGCGGCATTTACGATCCCGCGATGATCTCGCCCGAAGGGCCTTTCGCCGGCTTCAACAGGATCGTCATGTGGTCGTATCTCGGCGTGAAGCGGCTGGACGATGACCCGCGCATTGCCGAATTTTCAGTCGACAGGCACCTGACGCCGCAATTTCCGCCGGCATTCGTCTCGGTTGGCAATGCCGATCCGCTGGCGCCGCAGTCGCGTCAGATCGCGCGCGCGATCACGGCGCAAGGCGTCGCGGTCGACAGGCTGTTCTTTCCGGACGACTACAGTCCGGCCCTGCCGCATGAATATCAGTTCGATCTCGACGGCAAGGCAGGAGAACAGGCGTTCGAAAGGCTGACGGCATTCCTGGACCGATTGGCCAACCAGCCGCAATGACCGGCATCGGGAACTCCGATATGCGTTCAGCCGCGCCGATAGATCCAAAGCTGCGTCGGCGGAATGTTGCGGATGACGAAATGGAAATGCTCGACCGTATAGTCGCCGCGGCCGGGCGGGATCGGCGACAGCGGCCCGTAAGTCAGCTGCACGATCGGCCGGCCCGCCGGGATACGGTCGAGCAGGCTCTCGACATAGGCGATGCGCTGGGCAACCGGGAAATTGAGCAGGGGCACGCCCGATATCACAGAATCGAAGATCAGGTCGCGCTTGTCGCCAAGCGTCGCGTCGAGATTGAAGGCGTCGCCCTCGATGACGTTGACGCCAGGATAAAGCTGACGCAGATGGCGCACGAAATCAGTGGAATATTCGACTGCGTAGAGATTCTCAGGCTTTATGCCCTGCGCGAGAATGGCGCGTGTGATGACGCCTGTGCCGGGCCCGACCTCGAGCACCGGCAGGCCGGATTTCGGATCGACGATCGAGGCCATCTTGCGCGCGGTGACGGAACTGGTCGGGACGATCGAACCGACCGCCTTCGGCTTGTCGATCCAGCCCTTGAAGAACTTCAACTCGTCGTCGAACTTTTCCGCCAGCGTCTTTCGCAGTCCGGGACTACGCGTCATCGAAAGTCCTCCTCAACGCTCCCTCGCATGCTACTTAACAGCTACGAGGTGCAAGACAAGGCGAATCCCCGGATAAGGTGTTGATGACGCTCGGGAAGCGTTTTCCAGGGATCAGCTTCGGTGCTCGCCGAACGTTTCGAAAAAGTCCTTCATGCGGGCGAAAAATCCGCTCGACTGAGGCGAATTGTCCTTTGAGGAAAGCTGCTCGAATTCTTCCAGCAATTCGCGCTGGCGGCGCGAAAGGTTCTGCGGCGTCTCAACCACGGTCTGGATGTAGAGGTCGCCAATATTGGGCTGGCGGAGCACCGGCATGCCCTTGCCCTTGAGGCGGAACTGGCGACCGTTCTGGGTGCCTTCCGGCACCTTCACCTTCGTCTGGGTACCGTCCAGTGTCGTCACCTCGAACGAGCCGCCAAGCGCTGCCGTTGTCATCGAGATCGGCACCTTGCAATAAAGATCGGCGCCGTCGCGCTGGAAGAATTCGTGCGGCTTGACCGCGAGGAATATGTAGAGATCGCCGGACGGGCCGCCGCGTAGGCCGGCCTCGCCCTCATTGGCCAGCCGGATGCGGGTGCCGTCCTCGATGCCGGCAGGGATGTTTACCGACAGCGAGCGCTCCTCGGTGACACGGCCCTGGCCGGCGCATTTCGGGCACGGATCCTTGATGGTCTGGCCGCGCCCCTGGCATTGCGGGCAGGTGCGCTCGATCGAGAAGAAGCCTTGCGTGGCGCGCACCTTGCCGTGGCCGTTGCACATCGAACAGGTGACGGGCTGGGTGCCGGGCTTGGCGCCGCTGCCGGAGCATTCCGAGCAGGAGATCGAGGCCGGCACGCGAATCTGCGCGGTCTTGCCGGAAAATGCCTCCTCCAGCGTGATTTCCATATTGTAGCGCAGGTCGGCGCCGCGCTCGCGGCCGCCGGACGAGCGGCGCTGGCGCCCGCCCATCATGTCGCCGAAAATGTCTTCGAAAATGTCGGCGAAGCCGCCGGCGCCAAAGCCCTGCGCCCCGCCATTCATGCCGCCGTGCTCGAAGGCCGCGTGGCCGAAGCGATCATAGGCGGCACGCTTTTGCGGGTCCTTCAGCGTTTCGTAGGCTTCGTTGATTTCCTTGAACTTGTGCTCGCAGGCATGGTCGCCTGGGTTGCGGTCGGGATGGAACTGCATGGCCAACTTCCGGAAAGCGCTCTTGAGCTCCTTCTCGTCGGCGCCCTTTTGCACGCCCAGCGTTTCGTAAAAATCAGCTTTCATGTTTTCCCGCAGTCCGGATAGTCAACGTCTTGAAGCATCGTTGCGTCGTTTGCCGGCACGCTGTTCCGATTTAGGTGTGATGGAGCCGCGATGCCAGTGTCTACGAGGCTTTGTCCGCATTTTTTAGGGGAGCTCCGCGTTTTTCTGGCAAAGGGTTGCAAAAAGCCCGGCTGCGCGCCGGGCTTTTTGCTTACCTGTACCGTCAGGCGGTTCAGGCCGACTTCTTCTTCTCGTCGTCCTCGTCGATTTCCTCGAAATCGGCATCGACGACGTCGCTGTCCTTGGCGGCGTCAGCCTTGGCGTCGGCCTCGGCGGCTTCCTTCTGCGAAGCCTCGTACATGGCCTGGCCGAGTTTCATCGAGACTTCGGCGAGCGTCTGCGTCTTGGCCTCGATCTCGGTCACATCGTCGCCTTCGGCAGCGGTCTTCAATGCCGCGATCGCATCGGCAATCGCCGTGCGGTCGGCCTCGGAAACCTTCTCGCCATATTCCTTCAGCGACTTCTCCGAAGAATGCACCAGCGCCTCGGCCTGGTTGCGGGCCTCGACCAGCGCGCGCCGCTTCTTGTCCGCTTCGGCATTGGCCTCGGCGTCCTTGACCATCTTCTCGATGTCGGCGTCCGAAAGGCCGCCAGACGCCTGGATGCGGATCTGGTGCTCCTTGCCGGTGCCCTTGTCCTTGGCCGAGACGTTGACGATGCCGTTGGCGTCGATGTCGAAGGTGACCTCGATCTGCGGCACGCCGCGCGGCGCAGGCGGGATGCCGACCAGATCGAACTGGCCGAGCGCCTTGTTGTCGGCGGCCATTTCACGCTCGCCCTGGAAGACGCGGATGGTCACCGCCGACTGCGAATCCTCGGCCGTGGAGAACACCTGGCTCTTCTTCGTCGGGATCGTCGTGTTGCGTTCGATCAGCCGCGTGAACACGCCGCCCAGCGTCTCGATGCCGAGCGACAGCGGCGTCACGTCGAGCAACAGCACGTCCTTGACGTCGCCCTGCAGCACGCCGGCCTGGATGGCGGCGCCCAATGCGACGACTTCATCCGGGTTGACGCCCTTGTGCGGCTCCTTGCCGAAGAACTGCTTCACGATCTCCTGGATCTTGGGCATGCGGGTCATGCCGCCGACCAGGACGACTTCGTCGATTTCGCCGGCCTTCAGGCCGGCATCCTTAAGCGCCGCCTTGCAGGGATCGATCGTCCGCTGGACGAGATCCTCGACCAGGCTCTCGAACTTCGCCCGCGTCAGCTTCAGCGTCAGGTGCTTGGGGCCGGTGGCATCGGCGGTGATGAAGGGCAGGTTGATTTCGGTCTGCGTGGTGGACGACAGCTCGATCTTGGCCTTTTCAGCCGCTTCCTTGAGGCGCTGCAGGGCGAGCTTGTCGTTCCGCAGGTCGATGCCCTGTTCCTTCTTGAACTCGGCCGCCAGATATTCGACCAGGCGCATGTCGAAATCCTCGCCGCCGAGGAAGGTGTCGCCATTGGTCGACTTCACCTCGAACACGCCGTCGCCGATTTCGAGCACCGAAATGTCGAACGTGCCGCCGCCAAGGTCATAGACGGCAATCGTCTTGCCTTCCTTCTTGTCCAGTCCATAGGCAAGTGCGGCCGCCGTCGGCTCGTTGATGATGCGCAGCACTTCGAGGCCGGCGATCTTGCCGGCATCCTTGGTCGCCTGGCGCTGGGCGTCGTTGAAATAGGCCGGAACGGTGATGACCGCCTTCTCGACCTTCTCGCCGAGGTAGGCCTCCGCCGTTTCCTTCATCTTCTGCAGGATCATCGCCGAGATCTGGCTGGGCGACTGCTTCTTGCCGCCGGCCTCGACCCAGGCATCGCCATTGTCGCCCTTGACGATCTTGTAGGGGACAAGCTTCTTGTCCTTCTCCGTCACCGGATCGTCGTAGCGGCGGCCGATCAGGCGCTTGACCGCGAAAATGGTGTTTTCAGGATTGGTGACCGCCTGGCGCTTGGCCGGCTGGCCGACGAGGCGCTCGCCGTCGCTGTTGATGGCGACGATGGAAGGGGTCGTGCGGGCGCCTTCCGCATTCTCGATGACCTTGGATTCCTTGCCATCCATGATGGCGACACAGGAGTTGGTTGTTCCCAGATCGATACCGATTACTTTTGCCATTGTTCTAATCTCTCCGCTAAGCAGGCTCTCAGGACCCGTACAGGCGTTCCGATGAAAGCCCCTGTTCACAAGAAATTCCGCTCCGGCAACCGGCATTCGGCGCTGGACGGCTTGGCGCGTATATAAGAACAGGCTGCGTGGCGCGCAAGCATTCTGCGCAAGGCGTTCACCATTCATCGCGGTTGATCGGATCCGGGACCGGCAGGCCGGTATTTTCCGGCGGTGATCCAGCCGGCCCGGCCCCGGCCCATGAACCTTTCCGCCTCGCCCCGCGACAGACGCTTAGGTGCCGCGCGGTGCGGCCCCGGAAAGGAAAGCCCCATGACCACAGATCCAGAGGCTCCATGGTCTCGTGGAACAGCAGGAGCTCAGCGCGACCTTCGCCTTCCCATGACCTGTGGGGGGAGATCCATGTCTTGCGACCACGGGGCGTTCGTGCGCTCTCGTGGCGGCTGTTTGCGCCGCGCCATCCAGGCTGCCAGCGGATTGTCGATCTTGGCGCTCGCCGCTGGGCTGAAGAAGCCCGATCTGCAGAAGGTGAAACCAGGCAACGGCAAGCTCTTCCTGTCATGGACGGCCAGACCGCGGTTCATCCGAACTGAAATCCAGGCCTTGCTCTGGAAAGTCCTTGCACTGGAGGAGAGGAAACGTCTGCACAGGAGAGAAGTGGCTCGCCACCGCTTCTCTCCTTCTGCGCAGATGCGATATCGACGCCGGATTCCTGTCGACAAGCGGCGTTGAGACGATTACGGCGAAGGCGGGCTCAACAACGGGAAGCGGACATGGCTCAAAAAACCCTGATTGCGCCATCGGTGCTGGCTTCCGATTTCTCGAAGCTCGGCGACGAGGTCGAGGCGGTGGCCGCCGCCGGCGCCGACTGGATCCACCTCGACGTCATGGACGGGCATTTCGTCCCGAACATCACCTTCGGGCCGCCGGTGATCAAGGCGATCCGCAACCGCACCAAGGCCTTCTTCGACTGCCATCTGATGATCGCCCCGGCCGATCCTTATCTGGCCGCCTTCGCCGACGCCGGCTGCGACGGCATCACGGTGCACGCCGAAGCCGGGCCACATCTCGACCGGTCGCTGCAAACGATCAAAAACCTTGGCAAGAAGGCCGGCGTGTCACTCAACCCCGCGACACCGGAGACGATGATCGAATACGTGCTTGACCGGCTTGATCTGATCCTGATCATGACGGTCAATCCGGGGTTCGGCGGCCAGGCCTTCATTCCGGCGATCGTCGACAAGGTGAAGCGGGTGAAGGCGCTGATCGGCGGCAGGCCGATCAGGATCGAGATCGACGGCGGCATCTCGCCCGAAACTGCGCCCCTGGCCACTGCCGCCGGCGCCAGCGTGCTGGTCGCCGGTGCGGCCATCTTCAAGGGCGGCAGCGTCGAAGCCTACCGGGCAAACATCGAGGCAATCAGGACGGCGGCGGACAATGCGGCCGGCTGACCGCCGCCGTCCGGCCGGAGTCAGCCGCTCGGGGTAAACATGAGCAACCATCTGTTTGATGCTTTCCGTGCCCGGATGCTCGCGCCCGGACGCCTTTTGATGGAGGCAGAGGACGGGCGCTCGATCAGCTACGGCGATATGCTGGCGCGCTCCGCACAACTGGCGCATGCGCTGTCGCGGCTCGGCGTCGAAGCCGGCGACCGCGTCGCCGTTCAGGTCGAGAAGAGCCCGGAGGCCATTTTCCTTTACCTCGCCTGCCTGCGTGCCGGCGCGATCTTCCTGCCGCTCAACACCGCCTACACGCTGACCGAGCTCGACTATTTCTTCAGGGATGCCGAGCCGCGGCTGGTCGTCTGCGACCCGACGCGAGTGAGCGAAATCGGCGCCTTGGCGCAGGCCTCGGGCGCTGCGGTCGTGACACTCGGCAGGCAGGGCGAGGGTTCGTTGACCGATCGCGCCTCTGAGGCGGCCGTGGACTTCCACGATGTGGCGCGCGGGCCGGACGACCTTGCTGCGATCCTCTACACGTCCGGCACCACCGGCCGTTCGAAAGGCGCCATGCTCAGCCACGAAAACCTCGCCTCGAATGCGCGGGTGCTGGTCGACCTCTGGCGCTTCACCGCCGCAGACGTGCTGGTTCACGCGCTGCCGGTTTTCCACACGCATGGCCTTTTCGTCGCCACCAATGTCGTCCTGATGGCCGGCGCCTCGATGCTGTTCGAAACCAAATTCGACCCGGCCCGCATCGTCTCGCTGCTGCCGCGCGCCACCGTCCTGATGGGCGTGCCGACCTTCTACGTCCGCCTGCTGCAGCAGGACGGTTTGAACCGGCAAGCGGCGAAAAACATCCGCTTGTTCATTTCCGGATCGGCGCCGCTTCTGGCCGAGACGCACAGAGCCTGGCGAGAGCGCACCGGCCACGCCATCCTCGAGCGCTACGGCATGACCGAGACCAACATGAACACGTCGAACCCTTACGAGGGCGAGCGGCGTGCCGGTACGGTTGGCTTCCCGTTGCCCGGCGTCTCCCTGCGCATCGCCGATCCCGACGGCGGCGAAACACTTGCCCGGGGCGAGGTCGGCATGATCGAGGTCAAGGGCCCGAACGTCTTTTGCGGCTACTGGCGCATGCCGGAAAAGACCAGGGCCGAATTCCGTGACGATGGTTTCTTCATCACCGGCGATCTGGGGCTGATCGATGCCGACGGCTATGTCCACATCGTCGGTCGCGGCAAGGACCTGATCATTTCGGGCGGCTACAATATCTATCCAAAGGAAGTCGAGAGCGAGATCGACGCGCTGCCTGGTGTTGCCGAAAGCGCTGTCATCGGCGTCGCCCATCCGGATTTCGGCGAAGGCGTCACCGCGGTCGTGGTGCGGGCGCCGGGCTCGACCATCAGCGCCGCGGGGCTCATCGAGGCCATCGCCGGGCGCCTCGCCAGGTACAAGCATCCGAAACGGGTGATCTTCGTCGACGAGCTGCCACGCAACACGATGGGCAAGGTGCAGAAGAACCTGCTGCGCGAAACCTACAAGGACCTCTATACGTCCAAAGCCGGCTAACCCTAACGAGCAGGGCTGGTTGCAAAAACCCTGGCGCCATCGATCCACACGCTTTTAATGTCCACATCGTCCGACAGCGAAACGATGTTGGCGGCGGTGCCTTTGGCGAAACGCCCGAGCCGGTGCGACTGGCCGATCGCTTGCGCCGGATAGAGCGAGGCCATGCGCAAGGCCTCGTCGAGGTCGAGACCGACGACGCGGTGCATGAAGCGCACCGCGGAAATCATGTCGAGATCGGCGCCCGCCAGCGTGCCGTCGGCAAGTGTCAGCCTGCCATCCTTGCGGTGGATGGTGCGGCCGTTCAGCGTGAACGAGGTCATGTCGGTGCCGATCGTCGCCATGGCGTCGGTGACGAGCAGGATCTTGCCCGGCCCCTGCTTGGCACGCAAGGCGATGGCCATGGTGGCCGGATCGACATGAATACCGTCGGCGATGATGCCGGCATAGAATGTGCCGGTATCGATTGCCGCGCCCGCCAGCCCTGGCTCGCGATTGCCGATCTGGCTCATCGCATTGAACAGATGGGTGACCACCGTTGCGCCGGCCTCGGCAAAGGCGCGAGCCGTGGCATAGCCGGTATCGGAATGGCCGATGCTGACGACAATGCCGGCTTTGCTAAGTGCCGACACCTGGCCGGGCTCGACGGATTCGGGCGCCACCGTCGTCAGCAGCACGGGCAGGTTTTTCCGTGCGGCGATCAGCATCGCCTGGTCGGGGCCTAGCATCGGCCGGATCAGGGCCGGGTCATGCGCGCCCTTGCGGGCGATCGAAAGATGCGGCCCTTCAAGATGCAGGCCCAGGAATCCTGGCATCTTCCTCCGTGCCGCCTCGGCTCCGGCCGCAACCGCGGCGGCGGTGATCTCGGACGTGTCGGTGATCAGCGTCGGCAACAGCGCCGCCGTGCCGAAGGGTGCGTGCGCCCGGCAGATGGTCTCGATCGTGGCGACGTCGGGATGGTCGTTGAGCATGACGCCGCCGCCACCATTGACCTGTAAATCGACGAAGCCAGGCGCCAGCATGCCGCCACCAGTCTCGATACGCGCAACACCGGGTGGAATAGCCCCGGCGGCAACGATGGCCTCGACGAGGCCGTCGCGCACGACAAGCGCCGCATTGTCGTGCCAGTCGTCGCCATCGAAAATCCGGGCGCCGGTCAGGGCAAAGCGATCGCTCATAGCGTTTCCGTCACCTTGCGCAGATTGGGCGGCGTGTCGGGGTCGAGGCCGCGATGGCGGGCAAAAGCCTCGACGAAACCATAGAACGACACGATCAGCGTCAGTGGATCGGTCAGCGGATGACCGGTTGCGACATGCGGCAGCGGCTGTGCGCTCCTTGCCTTATTCGACGTCACAAAGACGGCGGCGCCCTTGCCGGCCAGGCTGTCGGCGGCATCAGCCACCGACGGTTCGGACGCATCGCGAGCAGCCAGAGCCAGCACCGGGAAGCCGGGACCGACCAGCGCCAGCGGGCCGTGCATGACCTCGGCGGCACTATAGGCTTCCGCGTGCATGGCGCAGGTTTCCTTGAATTTCAGCGCCGCCTCGTTGGCGATCGCCGCCGACGGGCCACGGCCAAGGATGAACAGCGATTTCGGCGTCTCGAGTGCCGCAGCCAGCGCCATCCAGTCGCACGCGATCGCCTTGCGAAAATGCTCCGGCAGGCGGGCAAGTGCTGCCAGAAGTTTGTCGTCGCCGGTGCAATGCGCCATCAAGGCGAGCCCTGCGACGGCCGAATTGACGAAGGTCTTCGTCGCCGCAACGCTGCGCTCCGGTCCGGCCAGGATGTCGATCGCGTAATCCGAGGCTCGCGCGAGCGGCGAATCGGCAGTGTTGGTGATGGCGACGGTCAGCGACCCGCCGGCCCGCGCCGCCTGCGCCATTGCGACGATGTCCGGGCTCTTGCCGGACTGCGAGATCGCCAGGCAGGCCGAGCCGCCCAGCTTCAGCTTGGCGCCATAGATCGAGGCGATCGACGGGCCGACCGATGCAACCGCCAGCCCGGCGGTCAGCTCCACGGCATATTTCATGAAGGTCGCGGCATGGTCGGACGAACCGCGCGCCACGGTGACGACGAAATTCGGGTCGCGCTCGCGAATGTCGCGCCCGGCCTCGGTCAGCACCGCGGCCGAGCCGTCGAGCAGGCGCGCGGTGGCCTCCGGGATCTCGTCGATCTCGCGCCGCATATGGGTAATTGTTGCGCTCATGACCGGCCCTCTTCGCCCGGCCCGCTTAGCCGGAGTTCGGCGACAAAATCATAGGCGTCGCCTCTGTAGATGGAGCGGGTGAACTCGATCACCTTGCCGCTCGCCAGATAGGAGATACGCTCGATATGCAGCCCGGCAATGCCTGGCGGCACTTCGAGCAGATGCGCATCGCCATCGCCGAGATTGGTGGCGGAAATGCGCTGCACCGCCCGCACCGGTCTGTTGCCGGTCTGTTCCAGCGCCGCGTAGAGCGACGAACCGATCGCCGCCGGATCGGGCAGCACGCTTGTTGATAGCGAGGCGCGCTCGATCGCCAGCGGCGTGTCGTTGGCAATGCGCAGGCGCGCCACGCGCGCCACCAATTCGTTCGATGCCAGGCCGAGCACCATCATCTCGTCGGGCGACGGCGGATAGAGGCCGCGGTCGAGCCAGGCTGAACGCACCGCCATGCCGCGCCGCGCCATGTCTTCGGTAAACGAGGTCAGCATCGACAGCGACTGCTCGACGCGCTCCATGCGCGGCGCAACGAAGGTGCCGGAACCATGGCGCTGGACGAGGATGCCGCCCTTGACCAGGTCCTGCACCGCCTTGCGCACGGTGACGCGCGAGATGTCGGCCTTGCTGGCGATGTCGCGCTCGGAAGGCAGCGCATCGCCCGGTCCGATCAGCCCGCGTTTGACCGCATCCTCGATGCTCTTCCTCAGCTGCAGATAGAGCGGCGCGCCGCTCTGCGACGATTGTTTCAGCGCCGTGAATATCTGGTCGGCGGCCTCGCTCATCGCGCTGTCTCCGCCGTGTTTGCGAAAATCCGAACCGCCATCTGCACCGCGCCGCCCAGTGCGTCGTCGAGCGGCGGTTTCAGCAGCGCCCGGTAGCGGGCCGACAGGCGCGGCGCGTAAAGCGGCGCCAGCCCGCCGAGCAGGCAGAGCGGATCGTCGCCGCCCAGGTCGAGTACGCCAAGCGCTGCCTCGACATCGGCGACCGCCTTGTCGAGGATCCAGATAGCGACGACGTCGCCTTTTTCGGCGTGTTCGAACACCTTGGGCGCGAAGCCGCCGAAATCGCCGGGCTTGGCGTTGGTGGTGAATTCGACCACATCCTCGGGATTGTTGCGGAAGATGGCGAGCATGGCCTGCGTCAGCGGCGAGCCTTCGCGGATGCCGTCATAGGCGAGCAGCGTCTGCTCGAGCAGGGCGCGGCCGATGCGGGCGCCGCTGCCCTGGTCGCCGACCTGGAACCCCCAGCCGCCGATGGCGCGCGACTTGCCTTGCCGGCGCGCCATATAGGCGGTGCCGGTGCCGAGGATGGCCATGGCGCCGTCGCCGGAGCCGACCGCACCTTCCAGCGCGATTTCGGCGTCGGTCTCGACACGGCTGATGCGGAACGGCAGGATCGCTTCGAGCTGCTGCCTATAGGTGCCGACATTGGCGCCGGCCAGGCCGAGAACGGCCGGAGTTTGCGGGATTAGTGCGGGATCCCTGCCCGCGGCGACAAAGGCCTGCTGCGCCGCGTCGACGATGTTCGTCCTGGCGCCGGTGAGATCGGTGCGGATGTTGGCGGCGCCGCTTTTGGCGCGGCCGAGGACGCTGCCGTCGGCCGTTGCAAGGGCCGCCCTGCAGCTGGTGCCGCCGCCATCGATGCCGAGCACGAATTTCACGCGATTTCTCCTCGGGGCGGATAATACCAATAAAATACCAATAGCCAAGGGTTAATTTCCATTTCAAAAAAGTTAAGGCCTAGTTTGTTGAGAAATCAGCGGATTTCGTCTGCGGTCCTATCCCGACGCAGGGATTTCATTAATGCGTGTGGACAAGTGGTATTTTTTTGGTATTGTTTTCTGGATTGGAGGAAAGCGGATGGCCGAAACGCGCACCGAAGCGCTTCACCACAATGCCGAGGGACTGGACATCCAGGCCCCGGACGCCATCCTTTCCTCTTTGGCCAACGCACAGATCGAGGCCGCCAAGGCCGTACGCGGCGCCATTGCTGCCATTGCCGCGGCAGCCGAAATTATCGCAACCCGGCTGAAAAGCGGCGGCAAGCTCGCCTATGCGGCCGCCGGCAGCTCGGGCCTGATGGCATTGGCCGATGCGCTGGAACTGCCGGGCACTTTCGGTATCCAGCGCGACCGCATCGCCATCCTGATCGCCGGCGGCGACGAAGCTTTCAGGACACTGGCCGGCGGGCCTGAGGATGACGTTGACGAAGCTTCGGCAGCGGTCGCCGCCGCCGGCATCGGCAATAGCGATTGCCTGATCGCCGTCTCGGCCAGCGGCTCGACACCTTACGCTGTCCGCGCGATCGAGGAAGCCAGGCGCCGCGGTGCGGCGACGATTGCCATCGCCAACAACAGGGATGCGCCGCTGCTGCGGCTGGCCGACATCGCCATCCTGCTCGAAACGCCGCCGGAGCTGATTGCCGGCTCGACGCGCATGGGCGCCGGCACCGCCCAGAAGATCGCGCTCAACATGCTGTCGACGCTGGCCGCCATCCATCTCGGCCATATCCATGACGGCTACATGGTCAACCTCATGGCCGACAACATCAAGCTGCGCGACCGCGCCGCACGCATCGTTGCCGCCGTCAGCGGGCGCGACAAGGACGAGGCGGCGCGCCTGCTCGAAAAGAGCGGCGGCGCCGTCAAGACCGCCATTCTGCTCGCCGCCGGCGCCACCAGCGCCGATGCGGCCGAGAAGATACTGGAAGGGACCGGCCACAAGCTGCGGCCAGCCCTTTCCGCAATCGAGGGGAGCAAGGGGCGCAATGCCTCTGTTCTCATCAAAACCGAACCTGAAAAAGGTCAACAGGGAGACTGAGCATGACAACGAAGCTACTGACGGCACTTCTTCTCGGCACCAGCATTCTCGGCTCCGCCGGGGTGGCTTACGCCGACGACGTAACGCTCAACATCGAGAGCTGGCGCGGCGACGACCTTGCCATCTGGAAGGACAAGCTGATCCCGGCCTTCGAAGCCAAGAACCCGGGCATCAAGGTGGTGTTCGCGCCGTCGGCGCCAACCGAATATGACGCCGCCCTCGGCGCCAAACTCGCCGCCGGCTCGGCCGGCGACCTGATCACCTGCCGCCCGTTCGACAAGTCGCTGGAGCTCTTCAAGAAGGGCAACCTCGCCGACATCTCGACCCTGCCCGGCATGGAGAACTTTTCCGACGTCGCCAAGGCCGCCTGGCAGACCGACGACGGCAAGTCGAGTTTCTGCGTGCCGATGGCCTCCGTCATCCATGGCTTCATCTACAACAAGGACGCCTTCGACAAGCTCGGCATCAAGGTGCCGGAGACGCGCGACGAATTCTTCGCCGCGCTGGACAAGATCAAAGCCGACGGCACCTACATCCCGATGGCGATGGGCACCAAGGACCTCTGGGAAGCGGCGACCATGGGCTACCAGAACATCGGCCCGAACTACTGGAAGGGCGAGGAAGGCCGCCTGGCGCTGATCAAGGGCGAGCAGAAGCTGACCGATCCGCAGTGGGTCGAGCCCTTCAAGGAACTGGCCAGGTGGAAGGACTATCTCGGCGACGGCTTCGAGGCGCAGACCTATCCGGACAGCCAGAACCTGTTCACGCTCGGCCGCGCCGCCATCTACCCGGCCGGCTCGTGGGAGATCGGCCTGTTCAACACGCAGGCGCAGTTCAAGATGGGCGCCTTCCCGCCGCCGGTGCAGAAGGCCGGCGACACCTGCTACATCTCCGACCACACCGACATCGGCATGGGCCTCAATGCGGCCTCGAAGAACGCGGATGCGGCCAAGACCTTCCTGTCCTGGGTGGCCTCGCCGGATTTCGCCACCATCTACGCCAACGCGCTGCCGGGCTTCTTCAGCCTGAACAACACCCCGGTGAAGATGGAAGACCCGCTGGCCCAGGAATTCGTCTCCTGGCGTGGCAAGTGCAAGTCGACGATCCGCTCGACCTACCAGATCCTGTCGCGCGGCACGCCGAACCTCGAAAACGAGACGTGGGTTGAATCGGCCAACGTCATCAACGGCACCGACACGCCGGAAGCTGCCGCCAAGAAGCTGCAGGACGGCCTCGACAGCTGGTATAAGCCGGCGAAGTAAGAGCGCGGCGAAGCGTTGTCTCCCCCCTCGAGGGGGAGATGTCGCCGAAGGCGACAGAGAGGGTTGGTCGAGGCAGGCTGCGGCTTGATCGCTGCTGGAAAGCACGGTCGAAACCACGATGGCGGGCCGCCTCGGCCGACCCCACCCGCCTCGCTGTGCGAGGCGCCCTCCCCTCGAGGGAGAGGGAGGCGCCGCGCCCTTTGACGGCAATTGCAAGACCTGATCCGGGGACCGAATGCATGGCCGCAGCACCGAAAAGACCGTTCCGTTGGCATATCGGCGTTTTCCTGGCGCCGGCGTTGCTGGTCTATACGGCGATCATGATCCTGCCTCTGGCCGGCACGCTGCAGCTTTCCTTGTTCCGCAACATCAATCAGTCGCAGGTCTTCGTCGGACTGGAAAATTTCCGCATGCTGTTCGGTGATCCCAACTGGTCGGTCAATTTCTGGAACGCCCTCAGGAACAATGTCTGGTTCTTCGTCATCCATATGCTGGTGCAGAACCCGATCGGCGTCCTATTGGCCGCACTTCTGTCCAGCCCCAGGCTGCGGTTTTCCGCCTTCTACCGCACGGCGATCTTCGTGCCGACGATCCTGTCCTTCGTCATTGTCGGCTTCGCCTGGAAGCTGATCCTGTCGCCGCTATGGGGCGTGGCGCCGCATATGATGGACCTTGTCGGCCTGAAAAGCCTGTTCACGCCCTGGCTCGGCAAGGCACAATATGCGCTGACCGCGCTCAGCCTGATCTCGGTGTGGCAGTTCGTCGGCATCCCGATGATGCTGATCTATGCGGCACTGCTGTCCATTCCCGAAGAGGTGATCGAAGCGGCCGAATGCGACGGCATTACCGGGATGGCGCAGTTCTGGAAGATCAAGCTGCCGCTTATCCTGCCGTCGATCGGCATCATCTCGATCCTGACCTTCGTCGGCAATTTCAACGCTTTCGACCTGATCTACACCGCGCAAGGCGCGCTGGCCGGGCCGAACTATTCAACGGATATTCTCGGCACCTTCCTCTACCGCGCCTTCTTCGGTTTCCAGCTGCAGGTCGGCGATCCCAACATGGGCGCGGCGATCGCCACGATGATGTTCCTGATCATCCTCGGCGGCGTCTGCGTCTACCTGTTCCTCGTGCAGACGCGCTTGCGTCGCTACCAGTTCTGAGGCGCGACATGAGCACCGCAACCCGCTCGCTGCCCCGCATCATTGGCGCCCACGCGATCCTGTTGACCTACACCGCCATCGCGCTGTTTCCGGTCATCCTCGTCATCATGAATTCGTTCAAATCGCGCGCAGGGATTTTCGGCGCGCCGCTGACGCCGCCAACGCCAGGGACCTTCGACCTGATCGGCTACGCCACGGTGATCGGCCAGGGCGACTTCATCCACTATTTCCAGAACAGCCTAGTCGTCACCGTCGCCTCGCTGTTCTTCGTGCTTCTGTTCGGCGCCATGGCTGCGTTCGCACTGTCGGAATACCGCTTCCGCGGCAATTCGCTGATGGGGCTCTATCTGGCGCTCGGCATCATGATCCCGATCCGCCTCGGCAC
The DNA here is from genome assembly GCF_040319475.1 of Mesorhizobium sp. M0904. Taxonomy (NCBI): domain Bacteria; kingdom Pseudomonadati; phylum Pseudomonadota; class Alphaproteobacteria; order Hyphomicrobiales; family Phyllobacteriaceae; genus Mesorhizobium; species Mesorhizobium sp. M0904. Next base: position 91,410 of record NZ_JAMYOC010000026.1, read on the forward strand.
CGTCGCCATCCTGCAGTTGATGGTGGCGAGCGGGCTGGTCAACACGCTGACGGCGCTGATCCTGGTCTACACGGCGCAGGGCCTGCCGCTTGCCGTCTTCATCCTGTCGGAATTTATGAAGCAGGTCTCGGACGATCTGAAGAATGCGGGCAGGATCGACGGCCTGTCCGAATACACCATCTTTTTCCGGCTGGTGCTGCCGCTGGTGCGCCCATCGATGGCGACGGTCGCGGTCTTCACCATGATCCCGATCTGGAACGATCTGTGGTTCCCGCTGATCCTGGCGCCGTCGGAGGAGACCAAGACAGTGACGCTCGGCGCCCAGCTGTTCCTCGGCCAGTTCGTCACCAACTGGAACGCCATTCTGGCGGCACTGTCGCTGGCGATCATGCCGGTGCTGATCCTCTACGTCATCTTCTCGCGGCAGCTGATCCGCGGCATTACTTCGGGAGCGGTCAAGTGAGTTCGCAACAACCTCTGCGCGTCGTCGTCGCCGGTCTCGGCAATATGGGCCGCAGCCATGCGCTGGCCTACCATACCAATCCGGGCTTCGAGATCGCGGCGCTGGTCAATCGCTCCGACGTGCCGTTGCCGGCCGGGCTCGCCAGTTATGGCATCAGGCGCTCCTTTGACCAGGCGTTGCGCGACGAGAGTCCTGACGTCGCCTGCATCGCCACCTATTCCGACAGCCATGCCGACTATGCGGTGAGGGCGTTCGAAGCCGGCTGCCATGTCTTCGTCGAAAAGCCGCTGGCAACCACCGTCGCGGATGCAAAGCGCGTGGTCGCGGCAGCCAAGGCCAACGGCAAAAAACTGGTGATCGGCTATATCCTGCGCCATCATCCGTCCTGGATCCGGCTGATCGCCGAGGCGCGTAAGCTCGGCGGCCCTTACGTGTTCCGCATGAACCTCAACCAGCAATCCTCCGGCCATAGTTGGGAGACGCACAAGCAGTTGATGCAGACAACGTCGCCGATCGTCGATTGCGGCGTGCATTATCTCGACGTGATGCTGCAGATCACCGACGCCAGGCCGGTCGAGGTGCGCGGCATGGGGCTTCGGCTGACCGACGAGATTGCGCCCACGATGTATAATTACGGCCACCTGCAGGTGCTGTTCGACGATGGTTCGGTCGGCTGGTACGAGGCCGGCTGGGGGCCGATGATCTCGGAGACGGCCTTCTTCGTGAAGGACGTGATCTCGCCCAATGGCTGCGTGTCGATCGTCATGAAGGAGGGTGTCAGGTCCGACGACATCGACACCCATACCAAGACCTCGACCATCCGCCTGCACAGTGCGGCGACCGGGGCGGACGGCAAGTTCGCCAAACCGGACGAGATGCTGTCGATGGAGGGCGAGCCTGGCCATCAGGATCTTTGCGACCTGGAACAGGCGTTTGTGCTGAAGGCGGTCCGCGAGGATCTCGACTTGACCCGCCATATGGACGACGCGGTGAAGTCGCTTGCCGTCTGCCTTGCCGCCGACGAGAGCGTGCGCAGCGGCCTCGCCGTGAAACTCTAGAACAGGGACGAAGCCGTGGGCTCGCTGAACATCGAGAATGTCAAAAAGGCCTTCGGGCCGGTAGAGGTGCTGAAGGGCATCAACCTCGAGGTGACGGATGGCGAGTTCGTCGTCTTCGTCGGTCCATCCGGCTGCGGAAAGTCGACGCTGCTCAGGGTCATTGCTGGGCTGGAGGACTCGACCTCGGGCCGCGTGGTGATCGACGGGGCGGACGTCTCCGCCACCCCGCCGGCCAAACGCGGCATCGCCATGGTGTTCCAAACCTATGCGCTCTATCCGCATCTGACGGTGAAGAACAACATGGGCCTCGGCCTCAAGCAGGCGGGCACACCGGCGGCCGAGATCGACCGCCGCATCGGCATCGCCTCGTCGATGCTGTCGCTGGAGCCCTACCTCGAGAGGCGGCCGGCCGAGCTTTCCGGTGGTCAGCGCCAGCGCGTCGCCATCGGCCGCGCCGTAGTGCGCGAGCCCAAGCTTTTTCTGTTCGACGAGCCGCTGTCCAACCTCGATGCCGCGCTGCGCGTCAACACCAGGCTGGAGATCGCGCAATTGCATCGCCGGCTGAAGGCCACGATGATCTATGTCACCCACGACCAGGTCGAGGCGATGACACTGGCCGACAAGATCGTCGTGCTGAACGCGGGAAAGATCGAGCAGATCGGCGGACCGATGGAGCTTTACAATTCGCCGGCAAATGAATTCGTCGCCGGCTTCATCGGCTCACCGAAGATGAACTTCGTCGACGGGGCCAGGCTTGGCGACACGGCCAAGACCATCGGTGTCCGTCCCGAGCACCTGACCGTCGATGCGAAATCCGGTGCCTGGAAAGGCACGGTTGTCCATGCCGAGCATCTTGGCGCCGACACCAATCTCTATCTCGACTGCGAGAAGGCTGGCTTGATCACCGTGCGCATCTTCGGCGTCTACAATGCCGAACCCGGCGCCACGCTCTACGCCACGCCGGATCCGGCGAAGACGTACCGGTTTGGGGCCGATGGGAGGGTGCTGAAGTAGCTGCTCTTTTTCCTTCTCTCACAAGGGGGGCCTGTTGCGCAGTAACCGGGGATGTTTGGATGGGGCGGGATCGCAGGGATTTCGCTCGTCTTTGTGAGCTCCGCCCCCTTGT
>NZ_JAMYOC010000027.1:0-90627 GCF_040319475.1 Mesorhizobium sp. M0904
ACTGCCTCTCCAAAGAATCCTTTCTCAGCCTAAACTCAACCCCAAAATCGCCATATGCGATTCCCCTGCCCTCGAGGGGGAGATGGCCGGCAGGCCAGGGGGGCGCCGCGCGTGGAGCTCCAGCCTGTTCTGTCGGTCAGGAGAGTCGCGTGAAGACGTACCGACCCCCTCTGTCGCCTTCGGCGACATCTCCCCCTCAAGGGGGGAGATCGGCGGCGTCAGCCTGCGTTCACCGACACCATCCTGCCCGCAATATCGCGCAGCACGGCCTCGTCCGCCGCCGCGCGCGCCTTCCGCGACGCGACGAGACAGGCCTGCGAGCGCAGGATGAGACCGTCGGCCAGCACCTTGAGATGGTTGGCGCGCAGCGTCGAGCCTGACGTGGTGATGTCGACGACGATATCGGCCAATCCGGCCGCCGGCGCGCCTTCGGTGGCGCCCAGGCTTTCGACGATGCGATAGACCTGGATGCCGTGCTTTTGCGAAAAGAACTGCTGGGTCAGGCGCCAGTATTTGGTGGCGATCCTGAGCCGCCGGCCATGGCGCTGGCGGAAGTCGGCGGCGACGTCGTCGAGGTCGGCCATGGTGTCGACATCGAGCCAGATGTCGGGCACGGCGACGACGACATCGGCATTGCCGAAACCGAGGCGGGCGATGATTTCGGCGCGCGCCTCGCAATCGGCAAGGTTTTCGCGCAGCAGATCCTCGCCGGTGATGCCGAGATCGACCGAGCCCTGGCCGATTTCGCTTGATATCTCTGAGGCGGACAGGAACGCTATTTCGACGCCGTCCATGCCATCGATACGGGCGCGGTATTTGCGCTCGTCGCCGGGCAGGCTGACGGCAAGCCCGGCCTTGGCCAGCACCTCCAGCGCCTGCTCCTTGAGCCGGCCCTTCGACGGCAGCGCCAGCGTGATCATGGCGCCTTCTCCCGCAGCGCCTCGATGCGGTCGAGCCAGACGGAAAAACCGACGCCGGGGATCGGCGTTTTTGCGCCGAGCAGCGTCAGCAGCCGGTCGTAGCGGCCACCACCGGCGAGCGGACGGTCGCCGCCTTGCGCCGCGATCTCGAAGACCAGCCCGGTGTAGTAATCGAGCGGGCGGCCGAAGGCAGCGTCGTAGCGGATTTCAGACATCGGCAGGCCGAGGCTTGCGATGGCCGCCGCGCGGGCGGCAAAATTGTCCAGCGCGGCGCCCAGCGAAAGGCCGGCATCGGCGGCAAAGCTTTCGAGCGCCCCGGCGGCGCTATCGAGCGGCACGTCGATCGCCAGGAACCCCTTCAGCGCCGCAAATGCCTCGTTCGACAGCCGCACGCTGCGCAATTCGGCCTTCTCGACCAGGCGCCGCGCGATTTCGGAGGGCGAACGCCCGGCCGTTGCCGACAGGCCGGCCTCTTCCATGCCGCCGGCGATATGCGCCGAAAGAGCGTCCAGATCGCCATCAAGGACAAGGGCGGCGACGGCGCCGGCGAGCCGGCTGTTCCGCGGCGGATTGGCGAGGTCGGCAAGGGATGCCTCCAGCATCGCCGCCGAGCCGAAGGCGCGCGCCAGCCGCATCCGCCAGCCGCGCGGCAGGCCAAGCGCTGCCAGCACCGCCTCGAAGATGGTCTGGTCGCCGAGCGTGACCACCAGCTCGCGGCCGGGCAGCACCAACGAGAGCAGCGCATGCGCATCGGCCAGCGAGCGGGCGTCGGCGGCGGCCGTGTCGCGGTCGCCGAGGTCCTCGATACCGGCCTGGAAGAATTCGTTCCCGCCCTCGCGGCGCTGGCGAAACACCTCGCCGAGATAGGAATAGCGGCGCGGCGTGCCCGCCTGGCTGGCAATGTGGTCGAGGCAGACCGGAATGGTGAATTCCGGCCGCAGGCAAAGCGTCTGCCCGGTCTCGCTTTCGGTGAGAAAGATGCGGCGGCGCAAATCCTCGCCGGCCATGTCGAGGAACGGGTCGGCCGGCTGCAGCACGGCGACTTCGACCGCATGGGTGTTGCGCGCGGCGAAGAGCGTCGCGATGTCGGATGCGATGGCGGGGCGGGGGGTCATCGCAGGCGCCCTTCCCTTCTCCCCTTGTGGGAGAAGGTGGATTGGCGCGAAGCGCCAAGACGGATGAGGGGTGCCGGAAGAAATGAGGCGTCGGCGTTCCCTGGAACACCCCTCATCCGACTTCGCTTCGCGAGGCCACCTTCTCCCACAAGGGGAGAAGGGAAGGCTGGCACCCTACTTGCCACGCGCCCGCTCCTCGGCCTGCGCCGCCAGTATCTTCTTCACTTCGGCAACCAGCTCACTCTCCGCCACCGTCACCTGCGCCGGCCGTGCCGCGCGCCATTCGGCGTTATCGGCGATCTCGGCCGACATCCGTGCGCCCTCGATCAGGTCCTTGATCTGCACCTCGCCCTTGGCGCGCTCGTCGCCGCCCTGGATGACAGCGACGGGGCTGCCGCGGCGGTCGGCGTATTTCAGCTGCGCCTTCATGCCGGCGCCGCCGAGATACATTTCCGAGCGGATGCCGGCGGCGCGCAGCTCGGCCACCATCTTCTGGTAGCGGCCGAGGCTTTCCGTATCCTTGTCCATGGTGAGCACGACGACCGGCGCGATGACATCGGAAATATCGAGCTTGCCCAGGTTCTTCAGCGCCGTCATCAGCCGTGAGACGCCGATGGAAAAACCTGTCGCCGGCACCGGCTCGCCGCGAAAGCGCGAGACGAGACCGTCATAACGGCCGCCGCCGCCAACCGAACCGAAGCGCACGATCTGGCCGTCCTCATTGGGGATCTCGGCCAGCAGCTCGGCCTCGTAGACCGGGCCGGTGTAATATTCGAGGCCACGCACGACGGAGGGGTCGATGCGGATGCGATCCTCACCGTAGCCGCTTTGTGCGACCATGGTTCTTATCTGCTCCAACTCTGCAAGACCCTCAACAAACGAGGCGTTCGTGATGCCCAGATGTTCGAGTTTCCTTTCCTCGATAAGATTGGCGACACCGGGGTTGATGGATCCCAGTGTCTGGATAATTTTTTCGGGATCATGCTGCGCCATGACTGTGAAATAGCTGATGACAACGTCGATTTGCGCATTGTCCAGCCCGGCGCCTTTGGTGAAATCACCGCTCTCGTCCTTGCGCCCGGCGCCCAAAAGCAGGCGCACGCCCGCGACGCCAAGCTTGTCCAGCTTGTCGATGGCCCGCAGCACGGTCAGCCGGCGGCCCGCATTCTCGTCGCCGCCGAGGCCGATGGCCTCCAGCACGCCGTCGAGCACTTTTCGGTCGTTGACGCGGATGACGTAATCGCCGCGCTTGATGCCCAGCGCCTCCATCACGTCGGCCATCATCATCGCCATCTCGGCATCGGCCGCAACGCCCGGGGTGCCCACGGTATCGGCGTCGAACTGCATGAACTGGCGGAAGCGGCCGGGACCGGGCTTCTCGTTGCGGAACACCCAGCCGGAGCGATAGCTGCGATAGGGTTTCGGCAGGCGCTCGTAATACTCGGCGACGAAGCGCGCCATCGGCGCGGTCAAATCGTAGCGCAGCGACAGCCACTGGTCGTCGTCGTCCTGGAACGAGAACACGCCCTCGTTCGGCCGGTCCTGGTCTGGCAAAAATTTGCCGAGCGCGTCGGTATATTCGATGAGCGGCTGGTCGACCGGCTCGAAACCGTAGAGCTCGAAGACCGAGCGGATCGTCGCCATCATCTTCTCGACGGCGCGCAGGTCGTCGGCGCTGCGGTCGACAAAGCCGCGCGGCAGCCGCGCTTTCATCTTTTCGGATTTGTCGGCCATGGGATGGGTACTCGGTGTTTCGTGGCGCTCCGGGGATCGGTTAAATATCCGATTTCCACGGCGCGGGTGTCCTAACCGATGCAGCCGGGAGCGGCAAGGGTTTGCGCTTCTCCTTCCCCCTTGTGGGAGAAGGCAAGAAAAAGAAGCTGAAACAATTGCGCCATGCGCGCGGCATCGTGCAGACACAATCCGGGCCGATAAGCGCGCCGAAACAAGGGGTTCGGGCCCATGGCCACGCTACAGAAGTTCGACATCATCGATAGCGGCGCACGCGACGCCTCGGTCCGGCTGCGGCCGGCCGACAATCATGCGCCCAAGGCGACGAAGCAATTCGCGGGACCGTTCGAGATCGCGGCGCAACAGCGCAACGGGCCGACCATGCGCGACGTGCTGATAACCGGCCTGCTGGTGATCTATCCGGTGTTCGCCGCGCTGGCGGCCATCCTCGCCGGGTTTTTCCTCGCCGGCGCCGGCGGCGCCTGAGCCGCTATTTCGGCCGCTTGAAGGCTTTCCGCTCCGCCTCGACCGGCTCGCGGCAGACGCAGCCCTCGAGATGGTCGTTGACCAGCCCCATCGCCTGCATGAAGGCGTAGACGGTGGTCGGGCCGACAAAGCTCCAGCCGCGCTTCTTCAGTTCTTTCGAAATGCGGACCGAGACGGCCGTCGTCGGGTTGGCGCGCAGATGGGCGAGATCGACGATCTCGGGCCGCTCGTCCGGTCCTGGCTCGAACTTCCAGAACCATGCCGCCAGCGAGCCGGCCTCGTCGATGAGCTCGCGGGCGCGTTTGGCGTTGTTGATGGTCGACACGATCTTGCCGCGATGGCGGATGATGCCGGCATTGCCGAGCAGGCGCTCGACATCGGCGTCGGTGAAGGCGGCGATCTTGTCGACATCGAAGCCGGCGAAGGCCTCGCGAAAATTGTCGCGCTTGCGCAATATGGTCAGCCAGGACAGGCCCGACTGGAAACCCTCGAGGCAGATCTTCTCGAACAGCCGGCGGTCGTCGGCGACCGGCCGGCCCCATTCGTGGTCGTGGTAGTGCAGATAATCCGGCAGGTTGCCGTGCCAGAAGCAGCGGGCGACGCCGTCGGGACCGGCAAGCAGACCTGTCTTTTCGTCCATGGCGGAATTCCGTTCTTGTCCTGGCGTTAACGCGTTTTGACGCGGCCTTTACCGTGGCTTTACCAGATTCCTGAACCGGGCGGTAACCACACCAAAAGCTTTACTGACAGATCGGCATTTTACGCATTCCGATTCATGTTTCGGTGGCCGCTTCGCGCTCATTGTCGGCGAAATCGGGGAGGCTTTGCACCCCGGCATGTTCGACGATCAAGGTGCGTTGCGATGAAGACATTCTTGTTCCCACTGTTCGGCGCCGCCGCCGTGCTTGCCGCCGGTGCCGCCAATGCCAACGACCGCTATGCCGAGAGGCCGCCGGTGGTGGTCAGTCCCGACCTTTCGGCGCCCTGGGTGCTGCAGCTCGGCCATGCGCCGGGCATCGTGCGGCAGAGCCGGCAAGAGGCGCAGCCGCAACGGCGCTATCGGCGCCAGGCCGAACCCGATCAGCTGCGCACCGCAGCGGTGCAGGCACCGGCCAAGCGCATGATCATGCGGCCGCAGATCGACCCGATCTATCTGCCGCAGGAAGTCGCCTATGACGGCCCGCAGAAGCCGGGCACGATCGTCATCGATACGCGAGAGAATTTCCTCTATCTGGTCGAGAAGAACGGCAAGGCGCGGCGTTATGGCGTCGGCACCGGCAAGCCGGGCTTCGAATGGTCCGGCACCCACAAGATCACCAACAAGCGCGTCTGGCCGGACTGGCGGCCGCCGGCGGTGATGATCGCCCGCGAGGCCGCCAAGGGCCGTTATCTGCCGACCTATCTCGCCGGCGGCATGGAAAACCCGCTCGGCGCACGCGCGCTCTATCTCGGCTCGACCGAGTACCGTATCCACGGCACCAATCAGCCCTGGACGATCGGCGGCGCGGTGTCGTCGGGCTGCATCCGCATGCGCAACGAGGACGTGGTCGACCTTTACGAGCGGGTCAATGTTGGCACGACGGTTGTAGTGATGTAATCTGCGGTTGACCTCACCGATGATTCTGCTCAGAAGCCTCGGGAGTATTGAATAACGGGGGACGGGCCGTGTGGGGATGCGGCCAGTCACGAAAGGGCAGCGCGGCAAGCCGTGCTGCCCTTTTTGTTTCCGCCAACGCCAGCAAGAATTGACGGGAAGATTTCGCCGGCACGTCGCGCGACGGGCATGGCGGTTCGTTTTTCGCACTGCCTGTTCGCGGTTGCTTTGCTATGTGGCGGCTAAAGTTCCAGACAAAGGCCCTATCTCGATGACCCTCTCCGACGACAGCCGCTATCTCCGAGGCGGCCCGGTTGCCCAACGCATCATCGCCGGCGTGCGCGAGGACGCGGCGATCGCCACCGCCGAAGGCTTTCCGCCCAAGCTGGTGTCGATCACCGTCGGCGACACGGCGGCGGTCGACGTCTATGTCCGCAACCAGCGCGCCAAGGCGGGGCTTGCCGGCATCGGCTTCGAGGAAAGGCGCTTTCGCGCCGACATCACTGCCGGCGAACTCGAAGCGGCGATCCACGGCCTCAACGCCGACCCGCGCGTCACCGGCATCATCATCCAGCGACCGGTGCCGGTGCACATCCCGATCAAGACGCTGCAGGCGGCGGTGCATCCGCTCAAGGACGTCGAAGGCATGCATCCGGCCTCGATCGGCAACATCGTCTACAACCAGCTCGATCTGGCGCCCTGCACGGCGGCTGCCTCGGTCGAACTGCTCAAGGAAACCGGCCTCGACCTGAAGGGGCTCGAAGTGGTGGTCGTCGGCCATTCCGAGATCGTCGGCAAGCCGATCGCTTTCCTTTTGATGAGCGAAGGCGCGACGGTGACGGTCTGCCATCACATGACGCGCTCGGTGGCGGCACACGCACGCCGCGCCGACGCGCTGTTCGTCGCCGTGGGCAAGCCGCGGCTGATCAAGGCCGATATGGTCAAGCCGGGTGCGGCCGTCATCGATATCGGCATCAATTCGGAGATCGGGCCAGACGGCGAGAGCCGCATCGTCGGCGACGTCGATGCCGAGAGCGTTAGGCATGTCGCGTCGTGGATCACGCCGGTGCCTGGCGGCGTCGGCCCGATCACCGTGGCGATCCTGCTGCGCAACACCATGGTGGCGCTCAGCCGCCAGCGCGCGCGCTACCAGGCAACCTACGGCACGGCGGACAGACTGGCGGCCGAGTAGACGACTGGCGGATCACTGGGCCGCGATAGCCGCCCTCTCTTCGCGAACGCCTTCGGGCTTCGGCCCGCCATAGGCCCAGTCGAGCAGCTTTATCGTATGGACCACCGGCAGCTTCGCGGCAGAGGCGATCTGGGTGATGCAGCCGATATTGCCGGTGGCGACGATTTCAGCGCCGGTCGCCTCGATATTCCTGACCTTGCGGTCGCGCAGCGTCGCCGAAATCCCGGGCTGCAGGATGTTGTAGGTGCCGGCCGAACCGCAGCAGAGATGCCCTTCGCGCGGCTCGCGCACGACGAACCCGGCTTTGGCCAGAAGCTCCTTCGGCTGGCGGGTGATCTTCTGGCCGTGCTGCATCGAGCAGGCGGAGTGATAGGCGACGACGGTGCCCGGCTTGCGCACCGGCTCGGGCAGGTCGAGGCTCACGAGGTATTCGGTGATGTCCTTGGCCAGCGCCGAGACGCGCGCCGCCTTGCCGGCATAGGCCGGATCGAGGCGCATCATGAAGCCATAATCCTTGATCGTGGTGCCACAGCCTGACGCGGTGATGACGATGGCATCGAGCCCGCCTTGCTCGATGGCGCGCGTCCAGGCGTCGACATTCTGCCTGGCCGACGCCAGGGCAGCCGCCTCGCGGCCCATGTGATGCACCAGCGCGCCGCAGCAGCCTTCGCCTTCGGGTACGACGACCTCGACACCAAGCCTGGTCAGCAGCGAGATCGTCGTGTCGTTGATGCCGGGATCGAGCACGGATTGCGCGCAGCCGGTGAGGATGGCGACGCGGCCATTTTTCTTCGGGCCCTGCCCCGCATGGACGCCCGGCGAGGCCATCGGCGAGACTGCCGGGACCGACGCGGGTGCGAGCTTGAGCATAGCGCCCAGAGGCCTCAAGGCCTGGATTTTCTCAAACAGGCCGGCGAATGGCTGGCCGAGCTTCGCCAGCTTGAGCGCCGCGCGGAAACGCGAGGGATAGGGCAGCACGAAGGCCAGCATGGCGCGGGTCAGACGATCGGCCAGGGGACGCTTGTAGGTCTCCTCGATGTGGGCGCGGGCGTGGTCGACCAGATGCATGTAGTTGACGCCCGACGGACAGGTGGTCATGCAGGCGAGGCAGGACAGGCAGCGGTCGATATGGGTGACGATCTCCTTGTCGGCCGGCCGGCCATTTTCCAGCATGTCCTTGATCAGGTAAATCCGGCCGCGCGGCGAATCCAGCTCGTTGCCGAGCGTCACATAGGTCGGGCAGGTGGCGGTGCAGAAGCCGCAATGTACGCATTTGCGCAGGATCTTCTCCGATTCCGCGACATGCGGATCGGCGAGCTGGGCAGCTGAGAAATTGGTCTGCACGTAAACAAATCCTTACCGTTTGAGCATGATCTTTTCCCAAAACCGGTACCCACTTTTGGGGATCACGCTCATAATCCTAGAAACCAGCTTTCGGGGTTCTTGACCGCTTCGCCGCGCTGCAGCGCCTGCAGGCCGAGAATGCAGCGGGCGATGAACCAGACGGCGACGGCGAAAATCAGCACGACACCGATGACCACGATCATCAGCAGCGCCGAGATCAGTGCATAGAGCAGGCCGATCCAGAAGGTGCGGATCAGGAATGTGTAATGGCTCTCGACGAAGCCGCCGGCCTTGCCGCGGTTGATATAGGCCAGGACGATGCCGACAATGCCGCTGACGCCGATGGCTAGGCCGGCGAGATAGAGGATGTAGATGACCAGCGCGTTGGTCGGGCCGGGCTCTAGCCAGCGGTCGGTCTGGCGTGACGTACCGTTTTGGCCTGGATCGCTCATTGGGCTCCTCCCTCGGTTGCCGCGGCGAGAGTAGCAGAGCCTGCGCCCGGCGCCATACGGCCGGGACTGAGGATATTCTTCGGGTCGAATTCGGCCTTCAGCCGGGCCGACAGTGCTGCCAGTTGCGGCGCTTGCGGCTCGAACACGGGAACGGCAGCGCGGTGCGAGGGGGTTGCGCGCACCAGCGTCGCATGGCCGCCACCATGTCTTCTGATGAGGCCGCGCAACAGGCCGGCCTCGGGATCGTCCTGCTGCATGCGCAGCCAGATCAGCCCGCCCTGCCAATCGTAGAAGGCATCGACCGCGGCCTGCATGCGCAGCGCCAGCACCATCTGGTGGCCCTGTGACGGCGCCATCGAGACGCGCCACACAGGCCTTTCGCCGCCATCGGCGAAGGGCGCGCAGTCGCGGATGTCGCGCCAGACCGAATACGAGACCGAACCGGAAATCTCTTGCAGCGGCCCAGCGTCTTTCAGCAGGTTTTTCAGCGCGGCAATGCGGTAAGCGACCGACGGGCCGAAGCCCTCGATGCGCAGCAGCGTCGCCGCATCGCTGCCGAGACTGCCGTCAGCGACCCTAGCTGCGACCCGTTCGGGAAGATGGGCAGCGCTCGACACTTCGGCGCTGGAACCGAGCGCCAGCGCCATGGCGGCGGCGGCGTGATCGTCGAGCAGGCCGCGGATGGCGAGCGTGACTTCGGTCTCGGCGGCAGGCAGCACCTTGAAGGTGACGTCGGTGAACACCGCCAGCGTGCCCCAGCTGTTGGCCATCAGCTTGGACAGATCATAGCCGGTGACGTTCTTGACCACGCGGCCGCCGGACTTGAAGGCCTCGCCGCGCCCGGAAACGGCAGATATGCCGAGAATGTGGTCGCGCGCAGCACCGGCCTTCAGCCGGCGCGGCCCGGAAAGGTTCGCGGCAAGCACGCCGCCGATGCTGCCTCGTCCTGGCTCGCCGCCGAGCAGCGGGCCGTAATCCATCGGTTCGAAGGCCAGTTGCTGGCCGTTTTCGGCAAGCAGACTTTCGATCTCGGCCAGCGGCGTGCCGGCCTTCGCCGACAGCACCAGCTCGGCCGGCTCGTAGAGCATGACGCCGGAGAGTTTGGAAAGGTCGAGCGTATGCTCGCTCTGCTGCGGCCGGCCGATGCCGCGCTTGGAGCCGTGGCCGAGGATTTCGAGCGGCGAGTCTTCCGCCGCTGCCCAAGCGACGGTGGAGACGGTTTCCGCTGATGTGGTCGGGGTGAAGGTGGTCATGCGGCAGAACCACCAGTCGTAAATGACGAGAGGCCGCGATCCTTCCCACCCCCCTCTGTCCTGCCGGACATCTCCCCCGCAAGGGGGGAGATCGGATGTCGCTTAGGCTTTCGCCAACCATCAACGCTTGAAGGCGAGCAGGACGTTGAAGCAGCCAATCTCCCCCCTTGCGGGGGAGATGTCCGGCAGGACAGAGGGGGGTGTCCAAGCGCCAACATACCCTCAAAACCTCGGAATGTCCGGAAACGCCACTTGCCCGCGATGCACGTGCATTCGCCCGAGTTCGGCGCATCGCCTCAGCTGCGGAAACACCTTGCCCGGGTTGAGCAGATGGTTGGGGTCGAACGCGCATTTGACGCGCATCTGCTGGTCGAGGTCGATCTGGTTGAACATTTCCGGCATCAGGTCGCGCTTCTCGACGCCGACCCCGTGCTCGCCGGTCAGCACGCCGCCGACCTTGACGCAGAGCCGCAATATGTCGGCGCCGAAGCTTTCCGCCTTGTCGAGTTCGCCCGGCACGTTGGCGTCGTAGAGGATGAGCGGGTGCAGATTGCCGTCGCCTGCGTGGAAGACATTGGCGACGCCGAGCCCGTATTTCTCCGACAGTTCGCGCATGCCGGCGAGCACGCGCGGCAGTTCCTTGCGCGGTATGGTGCCGTCCATGCAGTAATAGTCGGGCGAGATGCGGCCGACCGCCGGGAAAGCCGCCTTGCGGCCGGCCCAGAAACTCAGCCGCTCCTGCTCCGATTGCGAAATGCGGCATGTGGTCGAGCCGTTCCTATAGGCGATGGCTTCGACCAGGCCGATCAGGTGATCGACCTCGACACCCGGCCCGTCCAGCTCGACGATCAGCAGCGCCTCGACATCCAGGGGATAGCCGGCCTGGACGAAATCCTCTGCGGCGTGGATGGCCGGACGGTCCATCATCTCCATGCCGCCCGGGATGATGCCGGCGCCGATGATGTCGGCGACGCATTGGCCGGCCTGCTCGCTGGTCGGGAAACCGATCAGCAGGGCACGCGCCGTCTCCGGCTTCTTCAGGATGCGTACGGTGACCTCGGTGACGACGCCGAGCAGTCCTTCGGAGCCGGTCATCACGCCGAGCAGGTCGTAGCCTTCCGCGTCGAGATGGCTGCCGCCGAGGCGCACCACCTCGCCATTCATCAGCACCATCTCGATGCCGAGCACATTGTTGGCGGTTAGGCCGTATTTCAGGCAGTGCACGCCGCCGGAATTTTCCGCGACATTGCCGCCGATCGAGCAGGCGATCTGGGAGGATGGATCGGGGGCGTAGTAAAAGCCCTCCTGCTCGACGGCAGTGGTGATGCCGAGATTGGTGACGCCGGGCTGGGCGACGACGACGCGGTTCTGAAAATCGATCTCGAGGATCCGGTTGAAGCGGCTCATCACCAGCAGCACCGCGTCCTGGAGCGGCAGCGCGCCGCCGGACAGCGAGGTGCCGGAACCCCGCGGCACGACGCGGATGTTGCGATCGCTGCAATATTTCAGCACGCGCGACACCTGCGCCACGGTCTGCGGCAGCACCACGACGAGCGGCAATTGCCGGTAGGCGGTAAGCCCGTCGCTCTCGAAGGCGCGCATGGCATTGGCGGCGTCGACGACGCCCTCGCCCGGCACGATGATGCGCATATCGGCGACGATCTCGTCGCGCCGGCGCATCGTGGCGTCGTCTGGTTTCGGCATGGCAAGGCCGGACATCGACAGCCTCCTTCGATCGACTGGTAAAAATCTTTTACCAGCGACGGTGGTCGCTTGCAAATGCCGCTTTGGCCGGGTTGGGAGGCCTATGGCCGGGACAGCCTTCCGCAGCGGCAATCTGCCGCTCCGCCCTTCGCTACTCGCCGGGCTGCTTGCCTGGTTCGGAGTGCATGCGGCGGACGCGGCGCACGCCCCACCAGACGAGCACGACGGCGAGCGGCACCGAGGCGGCGGTGACCATTTCCGGCGCAAAGGCGTGGCCGAAGACCGAGGCGCCCTTGGCGACGTAGCCGATGAGGCCGACGACATAGTAGGAGACGGCGGCGACCGAGAGCCCCTCCACCGTCTGCTGCAGCCGCAATTGCAGGCGGGCACGATTGTTCATCGAAGCCAAAAGATCGCGGTTCTGCTTTTCGACCTCGACGTCGACCCAGGTGCGCAGCAGCGTGGTGGCACGGGTGAGCTTCGTCGACAGGTTGGCCTGACGCTCCTCGACCGAACGGCAGGTACGCATCGCCGGCGCCACGCGGCGCTGCAGAAAACCGCCCCAGGTGTCATAGCCGGGCACGGCCTCTTCGTCGAGCGCCTCCAGCCGTTCGCGCACGATGCCGTCATAGGCGCGGCTGGCGCCGAAGCGGTAGAGGCTGGAAGCGGCATCCGCCTCCAGCTCGGCAGCCAGTTCGGTCAAGTCGGCAAGTAGCGTCTGGCTGTCGCGGGTCTCGGCGACCTTCATTTCCAAGGTGGTCTGAGCCAGCCTGTCTTCGATGCGGCGGGCGCGACCGGACAGCGTCAGCGCCAGCGGCAACCCAAGCATGGCCAGCGTGCGGTAGGTCTCGATGTCGATCAGCCGCTGTGACAGTGCCCCGGTGCGCGCCGGGGTCAGGCCGCGGTCGAGCATCAGCATGCGGGTCAAGCCGTCGCCATCCTGGCGGAAATCGGTGACGATGGCCGCGTTGCCGCGCTCGACCAGCGAGTAGCACAGGCTGGTCGGGTCAAAGCCGGCGATCAGCCTCTCGTTCGCCGGCGTCCATTTGCGGATTTCGAGCCTAATGCCGGAAATCACCGTTCCCGGCGGCGAAAACCCGTTGCCGAAGGGTGTGTCTTCTTGCCCTCTGCCGTTTTCGGCGAGCGGTCCTTCCCAGAGGTAGGTCGAGAACTCCGTGTGCCGTTCCCAGCGCAGCGAGCCCTTGCCCCATTTCATCGCGTGGTGGCGGGCGTGGGGGTCGGGCGCGGCGATGCCAAGGCGTCGCGACAATTCGGAAAGCACGGCCTGATCGACGCCGGATCCAGCTTCGGTCATGAAGGAAAGCTGCACCAGCACGCGCGGCTTTTCGACCAGCGGATGCGGCCGGGCGTGGACCTCGCCGAGGGCGCCCGGCCGACCTTCATGCGCCGGAAAGCCCATGACGCTGCCGCCCACGGCTTTGGCGCGCAGCTGGAATTCGAGGTTGGACGGGTCGGCGTCTGGCACGGCTGGTCCCCCGGGCTTCTCTGAGCCCTTTTTGGCAATGATGTCTCTCTTGTTCACGGAAACGCCGAACCGCTCTATCTCTTTGATTCTGCGCAATTCCGGACGGAAAAACCGTTTCACACTTTTCCTGGAATTGCTCTAGAGGCAATCTCCAGAGGACGCAAACGGCCAATTTAGCTTACGCTGATATGAAGCCGCGGCAGTGAACGGGTCTGGCCGGCGAATTGGATAAATAATTTGACCAGTTGGCGACGCTGGCTTTATCTTGCGCGACTTCGGTTCAACCCCCAGGCACCCCGTTTGAGCGACATTTTCTCCCGGATCGAGCATTCGCGCACCGCCGACGAGGTGGTGCAGCAGATCGAGAGCCTGATCCTCGAAGGCGTGCTGCGCACCGGCGACCGGCTGCCGGGCGAGCGCGAGCTGGCGCGCCAGTTCGAGGTGTCGCGGCCGATCCTGCGCGATGCCTTGAAAGCCTTGGAAGGGCGCGGGCTGTTGACGACACGGCCAGGCGGCGGCACCCATGTCGCCGATGTCATCGGCCAGCTGTTCACCAAGCCGGTGGCCGACCTGATCTCGATGCATCGCAAGGCGGTGACGGACTATCTGGAGTACCGCCGCGAGATCGAGGCGGTGGCTGCCGAATATGCGGCGCGGCGTGCCACATCTGACGATCTGGCGCTGCTCGACCGCATCATGGCGCGCATGGACGAGGCGCACCGGACCGCCAATTTCGACGACGAGGCGGAAATCGACATCGAGTTCCATCACGCGATCTGCGAATGCGCGCACAATATTATCCTGCTGCACACGCTGCGCTCCTGTTATCGGCTGCTGTCGGAAGGCGTGTTCCAGAACCGGCGGCTGGTGTTCAACGTGCCGGGCGCGCGCGAGGCATTGCTTTCGCAACACCGGGCAATCTATGCGGCGGTCAAGGCCGGCGATCCGGCTGCGGCGCGGCAGGCGGCGATGGACCACATCTCCTACGTCGAACGATCGATGGCCGAGGCCGAGCGCAGCGGCGACTGGCAGCGCGTGTCGCGGCTGAGGCTCAGGCAACGCTCCGAACCCGGTGACGGTGAGGCGGCGAGAAAACAGCCGTAGGCCCCGCCCAGAAAATCCAACGACGAACCAGCGAAGAACCAGCGGAAAAAGATCCATGAGCAGCATTCTCACCATCGCCGACCTCAAGGACCTAGCGCGCCGCCGTGTGCCGAAGATGTTCTTCGACTACGCCGATTCCGGCGCCTGGACCGAAAGCACCTACCGCGCCAACGAAGAGGATTTCCAGAAGATCAAGTTCCGCCAGCGCGTGCTTGTCGACATGGACAACCGCTCGCTGGAATCGACCATGATCGGCGAGAAAGTGACGATGCCGGTGGCGCTGGCGCCGACCGGCATGACCGGCATGCAGCATCCGGACGGCGAGATGCTGGCGGCGCAGGCTGCGGAAGAATTCGGCGTGCCGTTCACGCTGTCGACGATGAGCATCTGCTCGATCGAGGATGTCGCGTCGGTGACCAGTAAGCCGTTCTGGTTCCAGCTCTACGTGCTGCGCGACAAGGACTTCGTCTTCGATCTGATCGACCGCGCAAAGGCGGCGAAATGTTCGGCGCTTGTGCTGACGCTCGACCTGCAGATCCTCGGTCAGCGCCACAAGGACATCCGCAACGGGCTTTCGGCGCCGCCGCGAATGACGCCGAAGCACATCTGGCAGATGGCGACAAGGCCGCGCTGGTGCGTCGGCATGGCCGGGACAAAGCGCCGGAGCTTCCGCAACATCGTCGGCCACGCCAAGGGCGTCGGCGACCTCGCCTCGCTGTCGTCCTGGACGAAGGAGCAGTTCGATCCGCATCTGTCGTGGAAGGACGTCGCCTGGATCAAGGAGCGCTGGGGCGGCAAGCTGATCCTGAAAGGCATACTCGACAAGGAAGATGCGCTGATGGCGGCCAGGACGGGCGCCGACGCGATCATTGTATCCAACCATGGCGGCCGCCAGCTCGACGGCGCCTCGTCATCGATCATGGCGCTGGAAGAGATCGCCGACGCCGTCGGTGACACGATCGAGGTGCATATGGACGGCGGCATCCGTTCCGGCCAGGACGTGCTCAAAGCATTGTGCCTCGGCGCCAAGGGCACCTATATCGGCCGGCCTTTCCTGTATGGCCTCGGCGCACTCGGCAAGGAAGGGGTTACCAAGGCGCTGGAAATCATCCGCAAGGAGATGGACATAACGCTGGCACTGTGCGGAAAGCGTCTGGTCACCGACATGGGCAAGGATCAGCTCCGGCGCTAAAGTCCCGTGACGGCATGACCACGGAGGCGACGCAGGCATTGACGGAGCCCGGCATCAATTTTTTCGAAGCGCGCGGACCGGAAGGTATGCGCCTCTATGCGATCGGCGATGTGCACGGTCGGCTTGACCTGCTGACCGCCATGCACCGCCGGATCGAGGGCGAGCTGGAGAGGAAGCCCACTGCCGATTGGCGCGTTATCCATCTCGGCGACTATGTCGACCGGGGTCCGGACTCCAAAGGCGTCATCGATTTCCTGATCGACGCGCAAAAACGCGATCCGCGTCACCTGATGCTGGCCGGAAATCATGATCTCGGCTTCCTCGATTTTCTCGATGTCCCCGACCCGGACGGCCTGTTCATGCGCTATGGCGGCATCCAGACGGCGCTATCCTATGGCGTGTCGCTCGGTGGCAGCAGCGCCTGGTTTGGCCGCGCCGATGCGGCCTTGCGGCAAGGGCACGCCGCACTGGTCGAGGCGGTGCCGCAGAACCATGTCGAGTTCCTGCGCTCGCTGGCCTTTTCAGTGACATTCGGCGACTTCTTCTTCTGTCATGCCGGCATCCGGCCCGGCATTGCGCTGGAAAGCCAGAGCCCGCAGGACCTGATCTGGATCCGCGAGGTCTTCCACGACCACACCGGCCTTCATCCCAAGATCGTGGTGCACGGCCATACGCCGGTGGCCAAGCCCGAGATCACCGGCAACCGCGTCAATGTCGACACCCTCGCCTGGCACTCGGGAAACCTCACCGCGCTCGTCGTGGACGGCGCGGAGAAACGGATCCTGACGGTGACGGGTGAGCGGGCGTAGGTAAGGCGCGAGGTTATGTGCAGAGGGTCTAGCGAAGCGCGGCGGTGACGCCGTAGCCGTCGACGGCATTGTGGTTGTTGGCCGCGTCGGCGGAATAAATGCCGAGGCCGCACAAGACGATGGCCGACAACATGGCAAAGGACAAAAAGGCTGCTTTCACGGACGTCATCTCTTGTTGAGCTTTCTGCATCTATGCACGAGCGGGTTACCAATGCGTTGAAACGCGAAATACGTCGCAAATGTCTGACGGTTTCGCGCTTCTAGGCATGTTCTGTATCGGCGGTGTGTCGCGCGGGTCACAGCAAAGGTTCATCGCGGTTGCACGCAAGATGCAGAGCGGGCGCCTTTTAGGCTGGCGGACTGACACAGGCCAAGGATGAAACGCGTTATCCCCGGCGGATTTGCCGCCGCGTGCCAAATATGCAACGTCGCCAAATACGTTGGCTGTATGAGCCGTCAGATGGTCGCCACCCAGGCGCGGGCGATGG
Organism: Mesorhizobium sp. M0904; assembly: GCF_040319475.1. NCBI lineage: Bacteria > Pseudomonadati > Pseudomonadota > Alphaproteobacteria > Hyphomicrobiales > Phyllobacteriaceae > Mesorhizobium > Mesorhizobium sp. M0904. Next base: position 16,871 of record NZ_JAMYOC010000027.1, read on the forward strand.
CCAGGCCGGCGGCATCGGCTTGCGGTCCGCTGCGGGCCATTTCATCGTCGAGCCGGCCCGCCCATTCAGGATGCCGCTCGGCGATCAGCGGTGCGAAGGAGGTACTCCAGTCGCGCACCATCGGACTGTCGGCCTCGAAATGGAACTGGAAGCCGTAGATGGCGCGGCCGATGCGGAACGCCTGGTTCTCGGCGACGGCATTGCCGGCCAACCGCACGGCAGTCTCGGGCAAGTCAAAGGTGTCGTCGTGCCATTGGAAGATCGGGAATTTTTCAGGCAAGGCGGCGAGCACCGGATCGGCCTGCGCCGCCGCGGTGAGCGCGACCTCGTGCCAGCCGAACTCCGAGGCACCGCCTATCTGGTTCTCGCCGCCAAAGGCGCGCGCGACCAACTGGCTGCCAAGGCAGATGCCGAGCACCGCGCGATCCCTGTCGGCAAAGTTGCGCGTCAGATCGAGCAGGCCCGGGAAATACGGGCAGAGCTCGTCGTCCAGCGCATTCTGGGCGCCGCCGAGCACCACCATGGCGTCATGCCAGCCGCTATCTTGCGGCAGCGCGTCGCCGCGATACGGCCGGCGCAGGTCGATATCGGCGCCCGCCTCGACAAGCGCCGCGCCGATCTGGCCAAGGCCCTCATTGTCGAAGTTCTGGACGACCAAGACCCGCATCGAAACCTGCTGACATGAAATTGATGCAGCGAGCGATATCATGGCGTCAGCATTGCAGCCAACAGGGAACGCCTATGCCACTGCAAAACCGGGTCGACCCGTTCGGCGCCATCCATGCCGTGCCGGAGCGCGGCCAGTTCATGGGCAATCGCGGCATCATTCACGACCCCGAGACGAGAACGCTGTTGAAGAAGCGCTGGGCGCTGCAAGCCTGGATCATCTGTGTCTGCGAATACGGCGACGTGCGGCGCCAGCCGATGGGGCGCAACCGGCAAAGCGACGACCAATTGGGCGGCAAGGCCGGCTGGACCGAGCTGTTTTTCCTCGACGAGGTGACGGCACTTGCCGCCGGGCACCGGCCCTGCTTCTTCTGCCGGCGCGAGCGGGCCAGGGATTTTGTCCAGCGCTTCGGCGATGCCTTCGACATTGCCGAGCCACGCGCGCCGCAGCTCGACAAGCGCCTGCACAAGGAGCGCCTGGCATCGGGCGGGCGGGCGCCGCGACTGAAACCGGAGGCGCTTGCGGACTTGCCGGACGGCACGATGATCTCGTCAGGAAACAGGGCGTACGCCCTGTTTGACGGCGCCGCGCTGCCCTGGAGTTTCGGCGGCTATGGCGATCCGGTGGGATTCGGCGATTTTACCCACGGTCCAATCGGCATGCTCACGCCGGCGACAACTGTTTCCGTGCTGAAGCGTGGCTACAGACCTGTCTGGCACGCCAGCGCGGAGGCTTGACGCCGGCGACGGCCTCGCCCATTCCTCGGCGATGCGCGCCAATTACAAGATGCAGCGGCTATTCGTGCCGGACGAACTTGGACTGGATATCGAGTTCGACGTCGGCCAGCAGCAGAGCCATTATCTCTCGCATGTGCTGCGGCTCGGCGAAGGCGCCGAGGTTCTGGTCTTCAACGGGCGCGACGGCGAATGGTCGGCGGCGATCGCCGCGAAGTCGAAGAAGGCGTTGCGCCTGAAGGTGATGAAGCTGCAGCGGCCGCAGCCGCCGCTGCCCGATCTCGTCTATTGCTTCGCGCCGCTGAAGCAAGGGCGGCTCGACTACCTCGTGCAAAAGGCGGTGGAGATGGGCGCCGGCATCCTGCAGCCGGTCATCACCCAGCACACGCAAGTGGCAAAACCCGGTATCGAGCGCCTGCGCGCCAATGTCGTCGAGGCGGCCGAGCAATGCGGCATATTGGCGGTGCCGGAGCTGCGCGAAGCGGAAAAATTCGAGCGCCTGCTGGCGGGTTGGGACCGCGAGCGGCGGCTGATCTTCTGCGACGAGGATGCATCAACCAACAATCCCCTGCCGGCATTGCAGGCGGTGCGGGAGAGAAAGCTCGGTCTGCTGGTCGGGCCTGAGGGCGGCTTTTCCGACGAGGAACGCAGGATGCTGAGAGCGCTGCCCTTCGTTACCGCCATTCCGCTCGGGCCGCGCATCCTGCGAGCGGATACGGCGGCGGTGGCGGCACTGGCGCTGATCCAGGCGACAATCGGCGATTGGTGATCAATTCCCGTTACCCTCTGGCTCAGGATTTTTCGCTTGATCGGCTACTGACATTTCGTCCATCTAGCGCCGGCAGTGGCCGCGTGTCCTTTCGGACGCGCAAAGGACGCTGTAGCATTTGATTGGGCACCTGATCCCTTCAGAAAATCGAAGCCGGTTTTCGGGGTCATGTGCGGAGGGCGATATGGCGCGCGATACCACCGATTTCCGGCCGATCGAAGGCGTCGACCAACTCGTCGAGCACCTGGCCGAAGGCAACAAGCCGCGCGACAAATGGCGCATCGGCACCGAGCACGAGAAATTCCCGTTCTATGTCGACGGCAATGCCCCGGTGCCCTATGGCGGCGAGCGCGGCATCCGCGCCATCCTCGAAGGCATGCAGGACAAACTCGGCTGGGACCCGATCATGGATGCCGGCCGCATCATCGGACTGGTCGAGCCGACCGGTCAGGGCGCGATCTCGCTGGAGCCAGGCGGCCAGTTCGAGCTGTCCGGCGCGCCGCTGGAGACGATCCACCAGACCTGCCGCGAAGGCAATGCGCATCTGGCGCAGGTGCGCGAGATCGCTGAACCGATGGGCATTCGTTTTCTCGGCCTTGGCGGCAGCCCGAAATGGTCGCTGGCCGAGACGCCGAAAATGCCGAAATCGCGCTACGAGATCATGACGCGCTACATGCCCAAGGTCGGCACCAAGGGCCTCGACATGATGTACCGGACCTGCACGATCCAGGTGAACCTCGACTTCGAGAGCGAAGCCGACATGCGCCGCAAGATGCAGGTGTCGCTGAAATTGCAGCCACTGTCGACGGCGCTGTTTGCCAACTCGCCCTTCACCGAAAGCCGGCCGAACGGCTTGCAGAGCTGGCGCGGCGAGATCTGGCGCGACACCGACAATCAGCGCTCCGGCCTCCTCGAATTCTGCTTCTCGCCCGATTTCGGCTTTGCCGATTATGTCGAATGGGCGCTCGACGTGCCGATGTATTTCGTCATCCGCGACGGCCAGTACCATGACATGACTCACATCACCTTCCGCCAGTTCATGGCGGGCGCTGCCCGTAACGAACTGCCGGACGGGCTGCCGACGATGGGCGACTGGGCGAACCATCTGTCGACCCTGTTCCCGGACGTGCGGCTGAAGCGCTTTCTCGAAATGCGCGGCGCCGATGGCGGGCCGTGGCGGCGCATCTGCGCGCTGCCGGCCTTCTGGGTCGGGCTGCTCTACGACGCGGCAGCGCTCGACGCGGCCGAGGCGCTGACCTCGAGCTGGAGCTATGACGAAGTGCTGGCGATGCGCAACGCGGTGCCGCAACAGGGCATTTCGGCGCCCTTCCGCAACACGACGTTGCGCGAGATCGCCCGCGACGTGCTCGTCATCTCGCGCATGGGACTGAAGAACCGTGGCCGCAAGAACCGCGACGGCTACGACGAGACCTCGTTCCTCAACACGCTGGACGAGGTCGTCGCGCGCGGCACGACCAGCGCCGAGGAGATGCTCTCCGCCTACCACACACGCTGGGGCGGCTCGATCGAGCCGGTATTCATGGAATACGCGTATTAACGCTTCCCTGTCCGCATGAGCCACGGTCCGGCAAATTCGCTTCAATCAGTGATGGAAACGAACTAGGCTTCTCCAACGAGGATTTTCCCGGAGGAGAAAACAATGCCTTCCTTGTTCGATAGTCTGGCACAGGCCCAGAACGGCAACGGCATGCAGGCGCTGGCCCAGCAGTTCGGGCTGTCGCAGCAGCAGACGCAGGCGGCGGTCGCGGCGCTGCTGCCGGCCTTTTCGCAGGGGCTCAAGCGCAACACGGCGGACCCTTACGGGCTCGGCTCCTTCATGACGGCGATGGCCAGCGGCCAGCACGCCAAATATTTCGAGGATGCAAGCCGGGCTTTCTCGCCGCAGGGCCTCGATGAGGGCAACGGCATTCTCGGCCATCTGTTCGGCTCGAAGGACCTGTCGCGGGCCGTTGCCAACCAGGCCGCGCAGGCGAGTGGCGTCAGCCAGCAGGTGCTGCAGCAGATGCTGCCGGCAATCGCCTCGATGATGATGGGCGGGCTGTTCAAGCAGACCACCAACCAGCTAGGCGGACAGATGCATGCGGCAGGCAGTGGCGGCAATCCGCTCGGCGAACTCATCGAGCAGATGATGCGGCAGGCGGGCGGCGGCAGCCAGGCACCGGCCCCTCAGCCTGCGGCCCCCACGGATAACCCGCTCGGCAAGGTGCTGCAGGATATGTTCGGCGGGCAGCAGCCGCAACAGACGCAGAGCCCTTACGGCGACAACCCGCTGGGCAAGGTGTTGCAGGACATGTTCGGCGGCGGGCAGCAGCCCCAAAGCCAGCCGCAGCAGACACAGAACCCTTATGGTGACAATCCGCTCGGCAAGGTGCTGCAGGATATGTTCGGCGGCGGTGCACCACAGCCACAGCAGCCGCAGAACCAACCCCAGCAGACACAGAACCCTTATGGTGACAATCCGCTCGGCAAAGTACTGCAGGACATGTTCGGCGGTGGCGCACAACAGTCTCAGCCGCGTCAGGCGCCGCAGCAACCCCAGGCGCCGCAGCCGCAGGCCAATCCGAGCGGCAGGCCGAGAAATCCGTTCGACGACCTGTTCGGCAAAATGTTCGAGACAGGCGCCCAGCAGCGCGACGACTACCAGAAAGGCATGGAGTCGATCTTCGACCAGTTCAAGCAAGGCATGGGCCGGCGCTAGACCAGACACCGGCAAGCAATCATCAGTGCCGCCCAAAAAAGAAAGCCCGGTCCTGGGAGGACCGGGCAGCGCGCAGGCTGGCCGGGGGGATCCGGCAGGGAGTGGGGAGCCTGCGTAACTTGGTGGCGTCGTGCCTCAAGAGGTTCAATGCGACCAAAATCGCGAATTTGTGCGATCACACCACCTTGCGGGCAAGATCCTCGATCGTTTCGGCGCGCTCGATGGCGATGACGCGAAGCCTTTCTGTCGGATCTCGGCCAAAGGGTACACCGACAGCGACGTGCAGGTCGGCGCGGGTCAGGCCGATGTCGGCGAGCTCGGCATCCGACATCTCGCCGAGGCGATAAAAGGCGCGGCGGTTTTTCCAGGCGCGGTAAACATTGGCAGCGGCATTGGCCACGCGCGTCGCAACGGCCGGACGCGAGGTGATGCGCGAGGTCTCGGTAGCGAAATCAAACGTAGCCATGTCGGTCTCCTTCACATTCGAACGGGCGAAACCGGTCGATCGGGCGCTGGCAACAGCGGCCGTTCCGGCTTCGATTCACATGCGTTCATGTGGACAAATCGGAATTTGCCATGGCCCGATTGATTAATCCAACGAATGTTTCTAATCTTTAGCATCAGCATCAATGATGGATTAGGCCAATGAAAGCGCCGCTCGATCTCGATCAGTTGCAGACCTTCATCTCGATTGTCGACACCGGCAGCTTTACCCGCGCGGCGGAAGCGGTGCATCGCACCCAGTCGGCGGTGTCGATGCAGATGCGGCGGCTGGAGGAACGGATCGGCAAGCCGCTGTTCGAAAAAGACGGCCGCACCAACAGGCTGACCGAGGAAGGCGATAGACTGCTCTCCTACGCAAGGCGGCTGCTCTATCTCAACAAGGAAACACTGGCCGCCTTCGACGACCGCCGGCTCGAAGGCACCATCCGCATCGGCACGCCGGATGACTATGCCGATCGCTTCCTGCCAGAGATCATGGCGCGGTTTGCCCGCTCCAACCCGCATGTCGAACTGACCGTTATCTGCGAACCGACGCCGGGACTGGTCGAACACATCAAGCGCGGCAATCTCGACCTGGCGCTGGTGACGCACAATGACGCGCGCGGCCAGTCGGAAGTGGTGCGGCGCGAACCGCTGCTGTGGGTTACCTCGGCCAACCACGCGACGCATGAGCAGCCGATCCTGCCGATGGCCTTCGGCCGGCCGAACTGCATCTGGCGGCGGGCGGCCGCCGACGTGCTCGACCAGCAGAACCGCGACTACCGCATCCTGTTCACCAGCTTCTCTGCCACCGTCATCGCCGCGGCGGTGCTTTCCGGCCTGGCGATCTCGGTGCTGCCGGAATGCGCGCTGCGGCCCGGCATGCGGGTGCTGGGCGAGGCCGACGGTTTCGGCGCCCTGCCTGATTGCCGCATCGGCATTATGCGCGGCCAGACCTCGCGGCCGGAGATCGTCGACGCGCTTGCGCGCCACATTTCGGAGAGCCTCGACAATATTTCCGTGCCACTCGGCGAGGAGACCGGCACGTTCGATTTCGCCGCCCTCGCCTTCGCCAAGATGAAGCGGACCAAGCCGAACCAGATCCTGCCGGGCTGGTGATCGCGCGATTGGGGCCGACATCGAACACGGCCGCCTTGACGGCGGCCAACAACCGTTCCCCAATCGGCCGATGAGCGACGCAGCACCCGAATCACGCACCAACGCCACCGAGTATACGGTGAGCGAGATTTCCGGCGCGCTGAAGCGCACGGTCGAGGACGTCTTCGGCAATGTACGAGTGCGCGGCGAGATTTCCGGCTATCGCGGACCCCATTCCTCCGGCCATGCCTATTTCTGCCTGAAGGACGATCGCGCGCGGCTCGATGCCGTGGTGTGGAAGACCACGATGAGCCGGCTGAAATTCCGTCCCGAGGAAGGCATGGAGGTGATCGCCACCGGCAGGCTCACCACCTATCCCGGAAAATCCAACTACCAGATCGTCATCGACAATCTCGAGCCGGCCGGTGCCGGTGCGCTGATGGCGCTGCTGGACGAGCGCAAGCGCCGGCTGCAGGCGGAAGGGCTGTTCGACGCGGCCCGCAAGCGGCGTCTGCCGTTCATGCCGCGCGCCATCGGCGTGGTCACCTCGCCAACAGGTTCGGTGATCCGCGATATTATCCACCGCATCAAGGACCGGTTCCCGCTGCACGTGCTCGTCTGGCCGGTGCGGGTGCAGGGCGAGACGGCGGGCGCGGAAGTGACCGCTGCCGTCAACGGCTTCAATGCACTGGCTTGGGACGGCGCCATCGCGCGGCCCGATCTGTTGATCGTGGCGCGCGGCGGCGGCAGCCTGGAGGATCTGTGGGGCTTCAACGACGAAGCGCTCGCCCGGGCCGTCGCCGCTTCGGGCATTCCCGTGATTTCCGCGGTCGGCCACGAGACCGACTGGACGCTGATCGATCTGGCAGCGGATGTGCGGGCGCCAACGCCGACAGGCGCCGCCGAGATCGCCGTACCGGTCAAAGTCGACCTCGAAGCGACGCTTGCCGGCCTTGGCGCGCGGTTGAAGACCGCACTGTCGCGCAATTTCGAACGCAAGCGGCAGGCGGCGCGCGCAGCCGCCCGGGCGCTGCCCTCGCCCGACCAATTGCTGGCGCTGCCGCGGCGGCGCTTCGACGAGGCGACGAGCCGGCTCGGCCGGGCGCTGTCGGTTAGCGTCGAGCGCAAGCGGGCCAGGCTTCTGGGCCAGCGTCTGACACCGGCGACCTTGTCGCGGCGCATGAACGAAGCCCGCACACTGACCCGCCGCGACCTCGCCCGAGCGCAAGCGGCGTTCTTCGCCATCGTGCGCGAGCGTCGGGCACGGTTTTCGCGCACGGCCGCCAGACTGTCACCGGCGCCGATCGCCAGACGGCAGAAACTGCAAGGCGATGCCCTGCTGGCACTGACACGGCGGCAGGACCAGGCGATTTCGCGGCGGCTGGACCGTCTGCGTGGAAAACTGACGCAGGCCGATCGATTGCTGGCGACGCTGTCGCACAAGGCCGTGCTGGCGCGAGGCTTCGCACTCGTCAAGGATGCGGGCGGCGCGGTGGTCAAGCGTTCGGCGGAGGTCGCGTCGGGAATGGCGCTTTCGCTGGAGTTCGCCGACGGCACTGCCGATGCCGTCGCCATCAGTGGCACGGCGCGGCCGAAGGCGATTGCCAAGTCGGCAGCCAAGCTCAAGGCGCCGGGCGGCCAAGGCTCGCTTTTCTGAGGAAGACCAAGGCGCTTTTCTGAGGAAGAAATGGCCGATCCGCATCTTACGACGCCCTCGGGCAAACTGCGTGCACGCGCCGTCGATATCCCGTTCGAAGGCACCCCAGGCCGCTTCAATGCGATCACCGAAGTGCCCGGCGTGACGGTCGGCTATACGACGCTGATCTCAGGGGACGGGCCGCTCGTTGTCGGCAAGGGTCCGGTACGCACCGGCGTGACCGCGATCCTGCCAAGGCCCAGAGACGAGTTGGCCGTCCCGGCGTTCGCCGGTGTGTTCAGCGCCAATGGCAATGGCGAACTGACCGGCTCGCATCTGATAGAGGAGCTCGGAGCGTTCAATCTTCCCATCACCATCACCAACACGCATTCCTGCGGCGTCAGCCGCGACGCAACGTTGCGCTGGATGCAGACGGTGCTGCCGCACGCGCTCGACAGCGCCTGGGCGCTGCCGGTGGCGGGCGAGACTTATGATGGCTTTCTCAACGATATCAACGGCCATCATCTGAGCTTCGAGCACGTGTTTTCCGCGCTCGACACGGCTGAAAGCGGGCCGATCGAAGAGGGCAGCGTCGGCGGCGGCACAGGCATGATCACCTTCGGCTTCAAAGCAGGGTCCGGCACATCCTCGCGCAGCGTCGACTGGAACGGAGAGCGTTTCACGATCGGCTGCTTCGTCCAGTCGAATTTCGGTGCAAGGCGAAACCTCGTCATCGGTGGCATCAGGGCCGGAGCGGAACTCGCCGAACCGGCGATCCGGGACAACACGCCGCGAGCGGAAAAGAGCTCGATCATCGCGATCGTCGCCACCGATGCGCCATTCATGCCGCACCAGTTGAAACGGCTGGCGAAACGCGTGCCCCTCGGGGTCGCGCTGACCGGCGGCTATGGATACAATTCGTCCGGCGATATTTTTCTTGCGTTCAGCACGGCCAATGCCGATGCGGCGCGCGGCGCGGCCGGCAAATTGGCCAGCGCCGGTTACATACCGGATGCCGACATCAACCCGTTCTTCGACGCCGTCATTCAGAGCGTGGAGGAAGCAATCCTCAATGCTTTGATCGCCAACGAAGACATGAGCGGGCGCGACGGCAATTTCGTGCCGGCGTTGCCGAAAACATGGCTCGAGGAGAGATTTGGCAAAGCTGCGCGGCGATGAGACCGCGCAACTGCATCAGACAGGCAATGTTCGCCCGGCAGGTTTTGCCGGAGGCGTCCGTCAGCCGGCAGGCTTGTTGGAATTCCGCTCGTCCTGCTCGGCCTCGGCCGCCTCTTCGAGCCTCGAAGCAATGAGCTCCTGAATGTCGCCGACCTCTTCCTGAATATCCTCCAGGGGTATGCCGGCTTCGGCAGCCTTGGCCGCGCATTCCCTGGCGAGGGTCTCGGCCTGCTTCTCGATTCTGGCTGGCGAGGGCTGGCAGTGGACTTTTTCGCCAATCCACCCGCGCAAGAACTCGATCGCGTGTTCACTCATACTGCTGTTTCCCTAGCGGCTATGCCGATTGGTAATCATAAACGTCGGCATCTTCGAAAAGATGCGTGCTGCCATTCGAGCCGAGTCGGCTTCGCCCGGCAAGCCGAACTTGTCCGAGGTCCACAGAGCCGAAGGGAATGGAGGGTTCAAGGAGCACGTTCTAGTTCTTGAGGACTGATTCTCTCGAGGAAACTCGTTCGACCCGCGCTATTGTTTCTATTTGCTTTTTTTCGGTTTTCAAGCCGTTTTAGATCACAATAGATGTCACAATAGCTAGCACATTTACCGCGCTCTCGCTGACACGACGTAAAAGGCGAGCCGTCAAAGCCGCCGCTATATAGTGACAACCATTTGCAATGTCGACTCCGCTCCCGGTCCTGCTTCTTTCCGCCGCGCTTGCTGGGAGAGATGTGGTGTGACCGGCCTTGCAGTGCAAGCTGCCGAGCGCCTCATGCAAGGCATGCAATAGCGTCTTGTGGAACCCTGAAGTGCTTGTCTCAGGGTGGCTCTCTATCGCTGGCGGTAAAGGATCATGCCGGCATGATGGAGGACGCCTTCGACGAACTCACCATCCGCGGTGAAGCCCGTATCATCCCAGTATTCTATGTGGTTGCCCCGCACTTCGTAGCGTCCCCGGTAGGCGCTCTCGCGGTCACCGCGCGCTTCGTCATAACGGCCGTTCGGCAGGAGTTCGTGCCTGATATGGCGATCCCCGGTGACCCACAGTCCGACATAAGGATGATCTTGCTGCGTCATTGGTTCCTCTGCAAGGATTGGAGTTGAAGGAAGGGTCAGGCCGGCTGGAGTTACAGCAAGGGCAATACCCGTAAGCACTGCAGTCAAAGTGGATGGCATCAATGCGCAGCCTTCGTCGGACGCACGACAATCTCGTTGACGTCGACATCGTCGGGCTGTTCGAGTGCGTAGCGCACTGCCCTGGCGATGGCATCGGGTTGCAGGGCAATAGCAAGCCAGGTTTTCATGGCGGCGGCAGCGGCTTCGTCGGAGATCGTGTTCGCCAGCTCGCTTTCCACCACGCCGGGATGAATGCAGGTTACCCGGATATCGTCACTCTCCTGGCGGAGCCCATCGGAAATCGCGCGGATAGCGTATTTCGTTGCGCAATAGACGGCAGCCATGGGCGAGACGGCCAGTGCGCCAATGGAACCGATATTGATGATATGCCCGGAGCCACGTGCCGTCATCTCAGGGAGCACCGCCGCGATGCCGTACAGAACACCCTTGACGTTGACGTCCACCATCAACTCCCACTCGTCGACCTTCATGGCTGCCATGGCCGACAGCGGCATGATGCCCGCATTGTTGACGATGACATCGACCTGGCCCCATTCGGCCCGCGCGGCATCGGCGAATGCTGCGACGTCCGCCCTCTTGGTGACGTCGAGCGCTCGCACGCGAACCGTTCCACCAGCCGCCTCGATTTCTGCCGCAAGCGCTTCAAGGCGGTCGGTGCGCCGCGCGCCGAGCATCAGCTTTGCACCTGCCGCGCCAAGTTCGCGGGCGATGCCAGCACCGATGCCGCTGGAGGCACCGGTGATCAGAACAACTTTGTTCATGGTCATCGTAGATGATCCTTTTGGTTTTGTGATTATTTCACGATGTGAAGGGATGGCGTGCGGATCAGCTCCCGCGGCGCGCCGGCTTTATAGGGGATCACTGGGCGGTGTAGCCGCCATCGACCAGAAGCAACGCCCCGGTGATGAAGCTGGATGCCGGCGAGGCAAGAAAGGCGATGGCCTCGGCAACTTCTTGCGGCTGGCCGATCCGGCCGATCGGATGCGCATTGCCGAAGCTGCGCAGCATCTCCCGGCCATTCTCCACCACACCTTCCATGATATCGGTTTCGATCACGCCAGGGGCAACGGCGTTGCAGCGAATGCCCATACGCCCATATTCGATCGCGATTACCTTGGTCAGCTGTGCGACAGCCGCCTTGGAGGAGGCATAGGCCGCCTGCGTCTCGAAGGCCGCGACGGCCGAGATCGATGAGACATTGACGATCGCGCCGCCACCACCGGCGGCCATCAGTTCCACAGCGGCACGGGCGGTGACGAAGCTGCCGCGCGCGTTGATCTGCAGAATGCGGTCGTAGTCGTCGACCGAGGTCTCCGTCAGACGTTTGTTGAGCGTGCGACCGGCATTGTTCACGACGATGTCAAGGCGTCCGAAGCGCTTCGCCGCGAGCTCGACCGAGCGTCGGGCCAGATCCTCGTCGACGACGTCGCCGACCAGGGTTGCCACGTCCTCGGCTTCCAATTCGCGTACGGTGTCGCTGAGATCGCTTGCCACGATCCGGGCACCGCGCGCACGCAGCAGCTCCGCCGTGCAGCGACCGATGCCGCGTGCCGCGCCGGTCACGAGGGCGACTTTTCCATCCAGGTCCCAGGAGGAAGGGAGTGATGTCATGGGATACTCCTTGTCGGTCGGCTTCGGCTTGGATCGGGAGGATCAAGCCTTCTTGCCGTTGCGACAGAGATAGAGCCAGGGCATTGTCGCGATAAGCCGCCTATTGTTAACCTCTAAGGTAAGTGCCGCTAACCAATGGACGTCGATCTCAATGCAATTGCTGTCTTCGTCACGGTCGCTGAGGAACGCAATTTTCGCGCTGCTGCGGACCGGTTGGGCGTGACGCGCTCAGCGGTCAGCCAGAGCATCCTCAGGCTTGAACAGCGTCTGGGGATCGCATTGCTGCAGCGCACGACACGCAGCGTCAACCTGACCGAAGCGGGCGAGCGCCTGTTGGCGAGCGTCGCACCGGCAATCGCCGACGTGAACGCGGCAGTCGAAGCCACCACGGAGTTTCTGGACCGCCCGCGCGGCCGCCTGCGGATCGCGGTTTCGTCTATCGCAGAGACCTTTCTGTCAGGACCGTTGCTGGCGTCCTTTACCGAAACGTTTCCCGAGGTGCATCTGGACATCGTGGTGACAGACGAGGAATTCGACATCGTTGCCGAAGGCTATGATGCCGGAGTCAGGCTCGGCGAAGTGATCGAGCAGGACATGATTGCCGTGCCGGTATCGGGCGATCAGCGGCAGATGGCCGTCTGTGCCCCGCGCTATCTCGAAAAGTTCGGAGCACCCGCCCATCCGCGCGAGCTTGTGGCTCATCGCTGTATCGGCTGGCGGCCGGCGCCGGGAGTTTCGCCCTATCGGTGGGAGTTTGGCGAGGACGGGCGCGAATTCGACGTGGCGGTTGCGCCCGAGATCACGACCAACGACATGTGGCTGATGATCCGGCTGGCCGTTGCAGGCGCCGGGATCACGTTCGGCATGGCGGATACATTCCGCCCCTGGATCGACCGCGGCGAGCTTGTACCAATCCTCGACGGCTATTTCCCGCCGTTTGCTGGTTTCTATCTCTATTTCCCCAGCCGACGGAATGTCGCGCCGAAGCTGAGAGCCCTCGTGGACCACCTGCGCGGCGCGCGTCAGGCGCGGGACCGTGGGTGAGGCAACCGGTCATAAGACCGCTTTAGCAGTATTTTGCCGGTCAGAAGTGTAGCTGAAAGGTGATGGTACCGTTGGCTGGGATCGAACCAGCGACCTCCGGATCCACAATCCGGCGCTCTAACCATCTGAGCTACAACGGCACGTTTTGCCAGAGCGGGATCGAGATGAAACGTTCGGGACCCGCTCTGTCGTTCGGCGATGCGTCCATACGGGCTATCGGAGTTTAATTCAAGGCTTTTGGCAAGGCAAAAGCTCGCTCCGGCATCGCGTCATTTTCCGCCGGACAAAGAAAAGGCCGGCGGGAGGAGGTGCCGGCCTTTTCCTGTTACGAGCCAGCGGGAGGAGGTGCTGGCTGGTTACCCCGGTGAGCAGAGGGAGGAGGTTCCACTCGCCGGGTATTCGTTTGAACGACTATATCGCACATCTATTTGTCTGACGAAATGCGACCTTTTGATGCATCGTTAGACTATGTGCAAATATTAGGCGATCTTGATTTCTTCCATGGCCTTCTCGAAGGCGGTCTTGATCGGCTTGGATACGTCCTCGGCCGCCTTGGCAGCAACCGCCTGGAAGTCCTTGGCCTGCTCGACGGTCATTTCGACGCGCTTGCGCAGGAAAGCGGTCTGCAACTCGACGACTTCCGACAGCGACTTGGCGCCGATCAGCGCTTCGAAATGCGAGAAGCCGGCTTCGGCATTGGCGCGCAGGGCGGCGATGGTCTTGAGCGACAGGTCGCTGGAAACGGACTTGGCGGTCTCGTAGGTCGACTCCAGAGCCTTCTGGGTCTCCTTGGCCCCGGTCTTCAGCTTGGCATAGGCCTCTTTCGACTGCTCGACGCCCTTTTCGGCGAAAGCGCGGATCTGGTCAGTGGCCTTGGAAGCGTCGAAGCTCGGGAATTCAACGTTTTCGATCGTTTCAGCGGTCTTGGTCCTGGACATTTTCCATCCTTTTCAGCGGCAGCGGCTTTGACGAAAAGCCGTCTCGTTCATGTATCATGGCAATATAAAGGCAATTTTTGTGCATTGCAACATGTTTGTTGCATCGCACCATATATTATTTGTTCGTGGCGTTAACCACGCGCCTAGAGATTCCATTGGTTGCACGCTATGACTTGTGGACCTTCGCGCCGTCGGCTTTTATTAACAAAGCGTTAACCGCAAATTGCCCGCTCTGTGAGGGTCGCCAAACGCATGCCGGCTGAAAACTACTCCTTCCTCGATGTCGCCGTGCTCGACGCGGTCCGCCTGCGCTTCGCCGCAGGCGACGCGATCGCTATTCTGTCGGCAGATCTCGAGCAGGTGATCTGGGCCAACGGCCCCGGCGCAGCGGTATTCGGCTATCCCGACATCGGCGCGATCATCGGCGCCTCGGCAGGTTTGCCGCTGATCGCCAGGCGCCAGATCATGGCAACCAGCGGTTTTCCGCAGATCGGCCGCGACCGTGCCATCACGGTTCGGCTGGCGACCGGCCTGACCAGCCGCGCGGTCGGCTTCCTGGCCAGCGCAGTGACCATGCCCGATGGAGAGGAAGCAATCATGCTGGCGCTGCCGGCGGCGCAGACCGGCTCGCGCAGTGCGGCCGAGATCGCCGATCGCGCCATCGGTGGTTTTACGGAAGACGGCCACTACATCGCCTTTGTCGACGCCAAGGGCAATATCGACGCCGCATCGGACGGCTTTTCGGCACTCGGCATCCGGCCTGAGACGCTGGCCGCGCTTGTCGCCGACGTGGCGAACGAGAGCGACCGCATCGTCAAGCGCCTGGTCCCGGGTGGATCCAGCTCCTATCCGGCGGGCCTTGCCCGGCTGACGGACGAGCGGCATCTGCTGGTGGTGATCGACGAGGACCGGCTCGACGGCGGGGCCCCTGATGGCGAGCGCGCCGGGGGGGAAACCGGCAGCGAAGCAGCAGCGGCACCGAGCGGTGGCGATCTTCCCCAGCCGACGGGCCAAGACAACGAGCCGCCAATCGCCAGGATGGGCGCGGCGGAGATCAACCTTGCAGCGATGGAAGGCACCTCAGCATCGGCGGAGCACGAAGCTGTCGACGCGGCTGACAATCAACACACGGTTGGCGAAACGCCGACGCAGCATGATCATTGGTACTTCAATGCCGGCGACGACGCGCAGGTCCCGCCCGGGGCAGCTGCGTCCGGGAAAGCCGAGAACAGCCCGGACGCTTCGCAGGCCGGCGCGGATACTTCGCCGGAAAGCGCCGCAAAAGCCACCAAAGCCGCCTCCCCGGCCGAACGCCGCGCTTCGGCGATCGATCGCACCGCCGCGCCCATGCGTTTCGTCTGGCGTACCGACGCGGAGGGCCGGTTCAGCGCCCTGTCGCCGGAATTTGCCGAGCTTGTCGGCAGGCCTGCCGCCGACGTGATCGGCCGCCGCTTCGAGGATGTTTCGGCCGCCTATGGCCTCGATGCTTCTGGCGAGATTGCCGGCCTGCTCGAACGGCGCGACACCTGGTCCGGCCGCTCCGTGCTGTGGCCGGTCGCCGGCACCGATCTGAAGATACCCGTCGATCTGGCGGCGCTCCCGGTTTACAGCCGCAGCCGGGTTTTCGAAGGTTTTCGCGGTTTTGGCGTCGCCAGGAGCGGCGATGCGGTGGTCGATCCGGATGCCGTCGGCATGGCCCTTGTCGCCGAGGAGAAGCCCGCCGCGAGCGTTGGGCCGGAAGCCGTCGAACCTGCCCCAGCGACACCGAAACCCGCCGATCCGTTCAGGGGCGAAGTGCCGGCGTTGACCATCGTGCCAAAGCCCGAGCGGCGCTTTGCCGACAAGGTGATCCGGCTGGCCGAGCACCGGCAGCCGGCCAACGACAAGGGCCTGTCGACGCTGGAACGCAGCGCGTTTCGGGAGATTGGCGAGCGTCTCAAGAAGGACAGCACCCCGGCCGAAGAACAGCCCAGCGACGGAAAGCAGAAGCCGGTTGAGAAAGTCGAGGCAGCCGGCAATGCCGACGAGCCAAAGCTGAAAGGAGCCGGCCCGACGGACAAGGGTGAGATGCCGGAACCAGGTCCGGAAAGCGAGGCGGCTGCCGCCGAACCACCCGAGGCCGATGCCGAGGACCAGAAGGACCTCGCCCGGCTCGACAGCGAGCAGCCGGATGAGGCGGTAGCAGAGGCGCAAGCCGGCGAACCCGTCACACGCCCTGTTTCCGGATCGCTGCTCGATTATGCCGACCGCGAACCCAGCGATGAAGCGCAGGAAGGCGACGAGCCCAGCACGGACGGTCGAACGATCGTCGCCGAAGCGCCGCGGGATGGCGACGATGATAGCTTGACGGCCGAAGATTTCCGTGACGCCGAGGACAGCGAGGATTGGTCCGAGGACAGCGCAGCCGACGCTGCCGGCCAGGTGCCGCCCGTCGAGCGGCCGCAGGCACCACCGCTCAAACTCGGCGGCTTCGTGCCGTCGGCGTTTGCCGGAGCGGACAACAAGGGGCCGGATACCTCGATCCTCGGCAAGCTGCCGGTGCCGGTGCTTATCCATTCCGGCGATCAACTGCACTACGCGAACGACGAATTCCTCGGCTTGACCGGCTATGCGACGCTCAACGCCCTGGACGAGGCGGGCGGGCTCGGCGCGCTGTTTGCCGACCCTTATGCCGACGACGGCAGTTCGGAGGGCGGCGACCGCGCATTGCGGCTGAAGACGCGCGACGGTCAGGAGTTTCCGATCGACGCAATTTTGCGTTCCGTCCCGTGGGGGAACGGCAAGGCGCTGATGCTGGTCGTACGCCGTTCCGGCGACGACGAAGCAGCAGCCATTCCGCATGGCGCTGCCGACGACCAAACGCAGCCGGATGTTTCCGAGCTCAAGGCGCGCATTGCCGAAATGCGCACCATCATCGACACCGCCACCGACGGCGTCGTGCTGATCGGCCGTAACGGAACGATCCGTTCAATTAGCCGTCCGGCGGAAGCGCTATTCGGCTTCGACAGCGACGAGGTGACCGGCAAGCCGTTCGTCTCGCTGTTTGCGATCGAAAGCCAGCGCGCGGCGCGTGACTATCTCGAGGGGTTGTCGGAGCCCGGCGTTGCAAGCGTGATGAACGATGGCCGCGAGGTGATCGGGCGCGAGGCGCAGGGGCGTTTCATTCCGCTGTTCATGACCATCGGCAGGCTGCCCAACGACAGCGGCTTCTGCGCGGTGGTGCGCGATATCACCCAGTGGAAGCGGGCCGAAGAGGACTTGACCCAGGCACGCGCGGTCGCCGAGCGCGCCTCGTCGCAGAAGACCGATTTTCTGGCCCGCATCAGCCACGAGATCCGCACGCCGCTCAACGCTATCATCGGCTTTTCCGAGCTGATGGTGGACGAGAAATTCGGGCCGGTGGCCAATGACCGCTATCGCGACTATCTGCGCGACATCAACCGTTCGGGCAACCACGTGCTCGATCTGGTCAACGACCTGCTCGACATTTCGAAAATCGAGGCAGGCCAGCAGGAGATGGCCTACGAGGCGGTGTCGCTTAACGACACGCTGGCCGAAACCGTGGCGATGATGCAGCCGCAAGCCAACCGGGAACGCGTCATCATCCGCTCCAGCTTCGCCTCCCGGCTGCCGGAAGTGGTGGCCGATCTGCGCAGCGTTCGGCAGATCGCGCTCAACATCCTGTCAAACGCCGTCCGCTACACGCAGGCCGGCGGCCAGGTGATCGTGTCGACGGCCTACGAGCTCTCCGGCGATGTCGTCATGCGCGTGCGCGATACCGGCATCGGCATGAGCCCGTCCGAGATCGAGCAGGCGCTGAAGCCGTTCAAGCAGATCAATGCGCTGAAGCGCGGCCGCGGCGACGGCACCGGTCTTGGGTTGCCGCTGACCAAGGCGATGGTCGAAGCGAACCGGGCCCGGTTCACCATCAACTCGACGCCCGGCGAGGGAACCCTGGTCGAAGTCGCCTTTCCCTCGACCCGTGTGCTCGCCGGTTAGCTATGGTTGCGCAAAGAAAAAGGCGTCCAACAGGACGCCTTGAGAAATTGGAATTGCTGTCACAACGGGGCTTGAGCGAATCAGATCCTCTGGGGCTAAGAGGAACGGGATTTCTCCCTCAAGTTACGCACGACTATCGATGCCGGGCCTTAACAAATCCTTACCGCCACGCCGGAAAATTTACCAATGTGTACCACTCATGAAATCTAGGTAAATTCCGAAGAGATAATTTGTTAACGATACCGGAGACCTCAAAACAGCTCCCACCTTGGGCCAGGGTCAGTCGGCAAGCTGCGGCAGGTCGCGGAACAGCTCGAGCGCTTCGGGATTGGCGAGCGCTTCCTTGTTCTTGATGGCGCGGCCATGCACCATGTCGCGTACCGCGAGCTCGGTGATCTTGCCCGATTTGGTGCGCGGAATATCGCTGACGGCGACGATCTTGGCCGGCACGTGGCGCGGGCTCGCCCCGATGCGGATTTTCGCGCGGATGCGTTTTTCCAGCTCGGCATCGAGTTCGATGCCTGCCGCCAACCGCACGAACAGCACGACGCGAACGTCATTGTCAAAATCCTGGCCGATGCATAGTGCTTCGAGGATTTCCGGCATTTGCTCGACCTGATTGTAGATCTCCGCCGTGCCGATCCTGACACCGCCCGGATTGAGCGTGGCGTCGGAACGGCCATGGATGATCAGGCCGCCATGGGCGGTCCATTCGGCGAAATCGCCGTGGCACCAGACATTGTCGAAACGTTCGAAATAGGCGGCTCGGTATTTCCTGCCGTCAGGGTCGTTCCAGAAGCCGAGCGGCATCGCGGGAAACGCCTTGGTGCAGACGAGCTCGCCCTTCTCCTGGCGGAGCGGCCGGCCGTCATCGTCCCAGACATCGACGGCAAGACCGAGCCCGGGCCCCTGGATCTCGCCGGTCCATACCGGTTCGATCGGCACGCCGAGCACGAAGCAGGAGACGATATCGGTGCCGCCGGAAATCGAAGCCAGATGCACGTCCTTCTTGATGCCTTCGTAGACGAAGCGGAAATCTTCCGGCGATAGCGGCGAGCCGGTCGAGGAGATGGTGCGCACGCTGGAAAGATCATGCGTGCGGATCGGCTTGAGGCCGGCCTTGCGCACGGAATCTATGAATTTGGCCGAGGTGCCGAAATACGTCATCTTCTCGGCATCGGCGAAGTCGAACAGTGCATTGCCGTCCCGGTAAAAGGGCGAGCCGTCGTAGAGCAGCAAGGTGGCACCCGACGCCAGGCCCGACACCAGCCAGTTCCACATCATCCAGCCGCAGGTGGTGAAATAGAAGAAGCGGTCGCCGTCGAGCAGGCCGGCATGCAGCCGTTCTTCCTTGACGTGCTGGATCAGCGTTCCGCCGGCCGAATGGACAATGCATTTGGGGATGCCGGTCGTGCCCGACGAAAACAGGATGTACAGCGGATGCGAAAACGGCAACCCCTCGCAGCTGACAGACCTGGCGGCAAAGGGTGACAGCGCCTCTTCCAGCGCGGCCGCCTTGCCGATGGTCGCGGCGACGTCGAGCGAGGTGCCGAGATAGTCGACAATGAGGACCTTGCGGACGGTGGCGAGCTTGCCCGCCACGGCCGCGACCTTGTCGGCGACTTCGATCGCCTTGCCATTGTACCAGTAGCCGTCCGGCGCGATGAATATGACCGGCTCGATCTGGCCGAACCGGTCGAGAACGCCCTGCTCACCAAAATCTGGGGAGCAGGACGACCAGACGGCGCCGATCGAGGCGGCCGCCAGCATCGCAGCAACGGTCTCCGGCATGTTGGGCATCATCGCGGCGATGCGGTCGCCCTTCTTCACCTTGAGCGACAGGAAAAGCTGCTGCAGGCGCGAGGTCAGCGCATGCAGCTCGTTCCAGGACAGCCGCCGCTCGACCTTGTCCTCGCCGCGAAAAACGATTGCGTCGCCAAGCCCGGTTTTCTTGAGGAGATTCTCGGCGAAGTTCAGCTTCGCATCAGGGAAGAAGGTCGCGCCGGGCATCTTGTCGCCATCGATCAGCACGCGTTCGCCCTTGTCGCCGACGATGCCACAAAAGTCCCAGACCAGGCTCCAGAAGGTCTCACGGTCATCGATCGACCAGCGATGCAGGTCGGCATAGGAGGAGAAAGCCTCGCCGGCCATGCTCGCCGCGGCGTTCATGAAGGCGGTCATCGGCGCCGCGTCGATCTGCTCTTGCGTCGGGATCCAGAGCGGTGCGTCGTCAGCCATCATTGTTCCTCCGCAGGCTGCATCGCTTATGCAATATCGCGATGCAGCAGAGCAAGATTTTGTTGGACCGCGCCGGTCAGGGTGTGCGCAAATGCCATCGCCGGGCCATAAAGACTTGAAATGCGTCAGCCGTCGGTTACACCCGTCGGGCGATTTTGTCGGAATGGAAGCATACAGGGCGATATGCCATCACCTTTGATCCGACGCGGAATATGGGCGATCGGCGCAGCCGTCATCGTCATCGCGCTGGTCGTCGCAGCCTTGCCGCTGATCGCCTCGACCCGCATCGTGCGCGACCGCATCGCATGGGAAATGAGCGCCTGGAGCGGTTTCCGGGTCACCATCGACGGCGCGCCGCGCATCGAAGTCTGGCCGAATTTCCGGGCGATCCTGAGCGACGTGACGCTGTCGCAATGGACAGAGACGGATGCGCCGCCCGTGGTCGAAGCCGAACGGGTCGAGGTCGACCTCTCGGCGATGGCGGCGCTGCGTGGCGACGTGGTGTTTTCGACGGCGCGGATGGTACGACCGACGATCCGGGTTCAGCGTACCGCGAGCGGGTTTTTCCTGCCTGCGATTCCCAGCGGCGGGCGCATTACGCGTTCGATCGATGCTGCCCGCGCGGTGATCAACACAAATCCCGCCAAGCCGGATCTCGGCAAGCTGCCGACAGATCCGTTCGGCACAGTCGAGTTCAGGGACGGCCGCGTGGTGGCTGCCATTGGCGGCAAGGACCAGGAGATATTGAGCAGCCTGAGCGGCCAGGCGAACTGGGCCGCGATGAACAGCAATGCGACGCTGTCGGCGACCGGGATATGGCGCGGCGAAAGTGTTGCCATCGACGCCGCATCGCCGAACCCGCTTGTGTTGTTTGGTGGCGGCACAGCACCGGCCACGTTTTCCTTCAAGGCGGCGCCGGCCAGTTTTTCGTTCGACGGCCGCGCCAGCATGTCGGAAAACGGCTATTTCGACGGCCAGGCAAAATTCGCCGCACCTTCGCTCCGACGCGTGCTCGAATGGTCGCAGGCCGGCATCGCGCCCGGTGCGGCAATCGGCTCGATCTCGGTTTCAAGCAAGATCACGGCGACGGCCGGGCGCGTCAAATTCGAAAACACCGCCCTGACCCTCGACAACAACCCCGGAATGGGCGCGCTGGACTTCACCTACGGCGAGGCATTGCCGGTGATCTCCGGCACACTTGCCTTCGATACGCTCGACCTCAGATCATTTCTCTCCGCCTTTGCCCCGGTGCCATCCGCCGGCGGCACCGATCCGGGCGAAATCGATACGAGCTTCGCCGACCGGATCAATCTCGATCTCAGGCTGTCGGCGGCGCATGCCACGGCCGGCGCCATCCAGCTTGCCGACGTCGCCGCCACCGCCCAGGTCAAGAACGGCCTTGCCGTCTTCGACATATCGGATGCATCCGCCTTCGGCGGCAACGTCCAGAGCAGCGTCCGTTTCGACCGCAAGCCCGCAGGCACGGAAGTCGAGATCCGGCTGCTTGCTTCCGATATCGACGGCGGCGCTTTCGGCACCGCGGCCGGGATGAAGCGGCTGGTGCCGATCGGCACTGGAACCGTTTCGGTCATCCTCAAGGGGCCTGGCAGAACCTGGGACTCGATTTTCGAAAACGCCAATGGCTCGCTGTCCGCGACGTTCGGCGCGGGTGCGCTGAGCCGGCTTAACCTGCCGGCGTTCCTCAAGCACACCGAACAGGGCGGATTCTTCGCGCTGGACGACGTCTCGGACGGAACGCTGCCGATTGACGGGGCCGAGCTCAAGGCGAGCATTTCGAACGGCGTCGCGCGCATCGACAAGGCCGAGGTGAATTCCGCGCAATACAAGATCTGGCTTTCCGGCATTGCATCCTATGCCGGACGCGGGCTGGCACTGTCCGGCGGCATCGTCCGGCCGAGCCAGGCTGCCACGCAGACGAACGGCCAGGGACCCAATCAGTCGTCGTTCTTCGTCGGCGGCACGTGGAGCACGCCGTTCATCTCGCCGATAAGCCGCGGCGTTTCGGGAGAGTAAGCAGCAGCAGCTTCAACCGCGCTGCGCGGCCTGCTCGTCGCGCTGGCGCTGCACTTCGCGGCTCTTGTTGACAAGCGAAGCGATGATCACACCGACGGCGACAACGGCGATCAGGATGGTGCAGGCGGCGTTGATTTCCGGCGTCACGCCGAGGCGAACTTGGCTGTAGATCTTCATCGGCAGTGTCGTGGCGCCGGGACCCGAGGTGAAGCTGGCAATAACCAGGTCGTCGAGCGAGAGCGTGAAGGCCAGCATCCAGCCGGAGACGATCGCCGGCATGATGACCGGCAGCGTGATCTGGAAGAAGGTCCTTACCGGCGGTGCACCGAGGTCCATCGCGGCTTCTTCCAGTGACCGATCGAAGGTGATCAGGCGCGACTGCACCACCACCGCGACGAAGCACATGGTCAGCGTGGTGTGGGCAAGCGTCACCGTCAGAAAGCCGCGGTCGAGGCCGACGGCGACGAAGAGCAGCAGCAGCGACAGGCCGGTGATGACTTCGGGCATGACCAGCGGCGCAAACACCATGCCCGAAAACAGAAGCCGGCCGCGAAAGCGCGTGTAGCGTGTCAAGGTGAGCGCCGCCAGCGTGCCGAGCACGGTCGCCACGGTTGCCGAGATGACGCCGACCCGGGCCGTCACCCAGGTGGCGTCCATCAGACCCCGGTTGTGGAACAGCGAGACGTACCATTTCGTCGAGAAGCCGCCCCAGACGGTGACCAGCTTCGACTCGTTGAAAGAGAACACGACGAGCAGGACGATCGGCAGGTAGAGAAAGGCAAAGCCGAGCACGATCGAAATGACGTTGAAGCGGCTCCAGGTGGCGTTCATTGGTCCTGCTCCTGAGCACGCGCCTGGGCCCGCTGGAAAATCATGATCGGCACGATCAGCAGCAGCAGCAGGATGACAGCAACGGCGGACGACACCGGCCAGTCACGGTTGGCGAAGAACTCGTTCCACAGCGTCCTGCCGATCATCAGCGTCTGCGAGCCGCCGAGCAGGTCGGGAATGACGAACTCACCGACGGCGGGAATGAACACCAGGAGGCAGCCGGCGATGACGCCGGGCAGCGACAGCGGAAAGGTGATCTTCCAGAAGGCGCTGGTCGGCGGGCACCCGAGATCCTTCGCCGCCTCGATCAGCGTATGGTCCATCTTCTCCAACGACGAATAGAGCGGCAGCACCATGAACGGCAGATAGGAGTAGACGATACCGATGAAGATAGCCGTATAGGTGTTGAGGATGATCAGCGGCTGGCTGATGATGCCGCTGGCGAGCAGCAGCTGGTTGAGCAGGCCTTCGGGCTTGAGGATGCCGATCCAGGCATAGACACGGATCAGGAACGAGGTCCAGAACGGCAGGATCACCAGCATCAGCAAGGTCGGGCGGATCGTCGCCGGAGCGCGCGCCATGCCATAGGCAATGGGATAGCCGACAAGCAATGTCAGGACCGTCGAGATGGCGGCAACGACGACGCTCGTCACATAGGCGTTGAAGTAGAGCGCATCCTTCGTCAGCCACGTGTAGTTGTCGAAATTGAGCGCGCCAACCCCCGAGATGAACCCCGAAATGCCGCCGCGGAAATCGAGCACCGGAGTATAGGGCGGCATGGCGATCGCCGTCTGCGATAGCGAAATCTTGAAGACGATGATGAAGGGGACAAGAAAGAAGAACAGCAGCCAGAGATAGGGGACGATAATGACGAGACGGCCGACGAAAGCCGCGCTCAGCCTGGCCGGGGCGGATTTACCGGCAGCATTTGCCGGAGAGCTTGTTGCGGCAGTGACAGCGGACATGATCAATCCCTACCGTGTCAGCACGACGCCGGCGTCAGGGCGGAAGGAAATCCAGGCGCGGTCGTTCCAGCTCAGCGGATCCTCGGTGAGGCGTGCCGCGTTCATGGTGCTTGCCCGCACCACCTGACCATCGTCCAGCCTGACGTGATAGACGGTCATGTCACCGAGATAGGCGATATCGTAGACCTCGCCCTCGATGGCATTGACGGCACCGGCGGGTTTCGTCGAGGACACCTTGATCTTCTCCGGTCTGATGGCGAAGGTGACGGATGTCCCGGCGGCGGCACTGCCGGCGTTTTCGGTTCGGATGGTGATGCCGTTGCCGGCATCGATGCTTGCGCTGCCGGCCTCGCCAGCCGCGATCCTCCCGTCGAACATATTCACGTTGCCGACGAAGCCGGCGACGAAGCGCGAGCCCGGCGCTTCGTAGACCTCGGCCGGTGTCGCCACCTGCATCACTTCGCCCTTGTCGATGATGGCGATGCGGTCGGCCATCGTCATCGCCTCTTCCTGGTCATGGGTGACGACGACGAAGGTGAGGCCGAGATTCTGCTGCAGGTCCATCAGCTCAAACTGGGTTTCCTCGCGCAGCTTCTTGTCCAGCGCGCCAAGCGGCTCGTCGAGCAGCAAGACTTTCGGGCGCTTTGCCACCGAGCGCGCGAGCGCGACGCGCTGGCGCTGGCCGCCCGACAATTGGTGCGGCTTGCGCTTGGCGAACTGCTCGAGCTTGACCAGCTTCAGCATCTCGGCGACGCGCTTTTCGATATCGGCCTTGACCATACCTTCCTGCTTGAGGCCGAACGCGATGTTGTTCTCGACCGTCATATGCGGAAACAAGGCGTAGGACTGGAACATCATGTTGACGGGCCGCCGGTAGGGCGGAATGCCGCGCAGATCCTGGCCATCGAGCAGGATGCGGCCGGCGGTCGGCTCCTCGAAGCCGGCAAGCATCCTGAGCAGCGTCGACTTCCCGCAGCCTGAGGCTCCAAGCAAGGCAAAGAATTCGCGTTCGAAGATGGTCAGCGACAGGTTGTTGACCGCCGTGAACTCACCGAATTTCTTGGTGACGTTGTCGAACTGGATGTATGGCTTGGCGTTCGGATCGTTCCATGGCGCGAAATCCCTGCGGATGCTGCCAAGCGATTTCATGTCCCACTCCGTCCTGCTGCTTGCCCCATGAGAAAGCAGGCCCGGCAGCCGGCTGCCGGGGCCTGGTCAGATTGTTATTGGCCAGTGACGATCTTGGTCCAGGTGCGGGTGATGATGCGCTGGGTCTTGGGATCGTAAGGCGAGACGGTGTAGAGCTTCTGCAAGGTGGCGGCGTCTGGATAGATCGCCGGATCTTCCAGGATCGCCTTGTCGATGAACTGCTGCGAAGCCTTGTTGCCGTTGGCGTAGAGCACATAGTTCGACGATTTGGCGATCACTTCGGGCTTCATCATGTAGTTCAGGAACTCATGCGCTTCGGCGACATGCTGCGCGTCGGCCGGGATCGCCATCTGGTCGAACCACATCTGCGCACCTTCCTTCGGCACGGAGTAGCCGATCTCGACGCCCTGCTTGGCTTCGTCGGCGCGGTTGCGGGCCTGGAAGACGTCACCCGACCAGCCGACCGCCAGGCAGATGTCACCATTGGCAAGAGCGTTGATATATTCGGACGAGTGGAACTTGCGGATATAGGGCCGGACCTTCAGCAATGTTTCTTCGGCCTTGGCGATCTCATCGGGCGATGTGCTGTTCGGGTCGAGGCCCAGATATTTCAATGCCGCCGGTATGATGTCGGCCGGCGAGTCCAGCACATAGACGCCGCAGTCCTTCAATTTGGCCAGGCTTTCGGGATTGAAGAACACGTCCCAGCTGTCGATCTTGTCGGTGCCGAGCGCTGCCTGCACCTTCTTGATGTTGTAGCCGATGCCGACAGTACCCCACATGTAGTTGATCGAATATTCGTTGCCGGGATCATATTTGGCGGTCCGTTCCATGACCGTGTCCCACATATTGGAAATGTTCGGCAGTTTCGACTTGTCGAGCTTCTGGAACACACCCGCCTGGATCTGGCGTGCAAGGAAATTGCCGCTCGGCACGACGACATCGTAGCCGCTGCCGCCGGCGAGCAGCTTCGTTTCCAGGATCTCGTTGGAATCGAAAGTGTCGTAGACGACCTTGATGCCGGTTTCCTTGGTGAAGTCGTCGATGATCGAACTGTCGATATAGTCCGACCAGTTGAACACGTTGACGACGCGATCCTCGGCATGCGCGCCTAAGGTGAAAACTGCCAGAAACGCCGAAGTCGCCGAAAGCCAGAGCGCTTTGCGGGTCATGCTATTCTCCTTTGATGAGTGTTCCGTCGCCAGCTCGTCGCGGCGCTCGCGCGGCTGGGCATTTGCTTCAGGGTATTGGGCTTGCAGGCAGGCGACAAGCGGGAATTGCCGGCGCCATTATGGTTCGGCGACGAGGCGACAGCGAAGACTTGGCGTGGCGTTGCTGGTGTTCCGGCGCCGTCGGAAGCTTTCGCTACGGCGCGGGCAGGGAGACGACGATGTTGTCCGGCCTCGATGCGGCCGGCATGGAGACTTGGCAAGATACGCCTGTCTTGTTGTTGCCGTGATCGCAGCCTGCCCGCGCGGCCGCGACATTGTCAATGGTTCATCTCGCTTTGTCGCGTGCGCTGCATCAATTAGGCGACGGCACACCGGTGACGCCCGCTCGCGCGGGCCGCGTCTGACGCTTGAATTCGAGCCCGATATGGACGAGCAGTGCGGTGACGACGACCGCACCGCCGACGATGGTGCGCGCCGACGGCACCTCGGAATGGATGAGCCAGACCCAGATCGGGCCAAGGATCGGTTCGAACGTGCCGAGCAGCGCCGCGACGGCGGCCGGAACAAGCCGGGCGCCGGTGGCGAAGAAGGCGAGGCCGAGTCCCAGATTGATCACGCCAAAGACAAAGAGAAAGCCCATATCGTGGCTCGAGACGTCGAGGGCCGACCCTTGCGATGCCGCAAAGGCGGCCGCCAGCATCGTGCCGAGGCAAGTCGCCGGGGTCATGCGCACATGGGCAAAGCGGCGCGTGATGACGGTGGCGACCGAGAACATGACGGCGATGAGCAGCGCCAGCCCGTCGCCGATCGGCGATACCGCGCCATCGAGCGATTCCGACACCATGATGGCGACGCCGGCAATGACGGCGGCAATCGCCAACCAGGTCGCCACCGCCACGCGTTCGCGAAACAGCGCCCAGGCAAACAGCGCAGCCAGAAGCGGCACGCCGGCCTGCATCAACAGGATGTTGGCGACGGTGGTATAGGCAAGCGCGACGACGAAAGAGGTCGACGCCGTGGCGAAGCAGAACGCCACCGCAAGGCCGGCCAGGCCCATGCCACGAAACAGCTTCAGCGTGCCACGCCAGCCGTCGCGCCAGACCATGAAGCAGAGCAGGAAGGCAGCGGCCCAGACCGAGCGCCAGAACACCACCGTCCAGCTGTCAGTGTTGTCGATGAAGCGCGCAATTGTGCCGCCAAAACTCCACATCAGCGCCGACAGGAATACCAGCAGGAAACCGACGCGTTCCCCTTGCGGCGACACGATCGGCGAAGCGGCAACCGGAGATGATGCGGTATCGGTCATGGGTGCGACTGTCGGCGAATTCGGAGCAGCACGACGTGCAATGGACGACAGAGACGTGCCTCATTCGCGTAACGCAAAGCAGAAGGCCGGGCGTGATCCAGTTCAATGTTCCGTTTGGCGCACTGATGAGGGCGCCTCGCCCTCGCCCGGCGATGATCCGAGGCGACCTGTCGACGATCGCTTTACGACGTGCCCCTGTTGCCGCGGATAAAGCGCCAGAGACCGGCCAGGGGAACCAGCAGGAGCAGGCCAAACTTTTTCAGCGCGATCAGCGCCACGACCAGAAAACCTGCTTTCGCCGCCAGCTTTCCGGCAATCAGGCCACCGACGCCAATCGCCGCAACCGTATCGACGCCCGGCACGAAATCGGCGTATGTCTTGCCGGTATTGAAGTCCGCGAGGCCAAGCACTTCATCCAGGCTTTGCCTTATCTCCGGCAATTGTTCCACCGTCGCGATATAGCTCATCACGAAGACGCCCTCCCTGCCAAGGAAACGGACGTCGTAGTTGAGCGTATGGGCGGCATCGTTCCCAAATTGCAGCTCCTTGGCCCAGTGAAGGCGCTTGTGGGCCGCGTCATAAACCGGCGGCGACGCCCAGCCGATCAGCGTAATGGGCGCGTAGCCGTCCTTTACCCTCTGATCGTTGCCGGACAGAGTGTCTGACTGCATGTTGCGCAGCAGTTCATTGTAATCGATGGACGCGGCGTCACTGTCGTCGACGTAACCAATCTTTTCCCAGCGCAGCTCTATCCCCCAATTGTTATCGGCAATGGGATCATGGGAGACTGGAAAGATCATGCCGAGGGCATCGGAACCAGAGTCGGGCGGATTGCCCCAGGCTTCGGTGAGGACGGTGAGCGTGTCCTTCTTGTCCAGAAAATAGAACTTGTCCTTGAGATCGAGATGGATGCCTTCGGCAAGATTTATCGCGCCGGTCTTCGGATCGATCTTGTCCAGGAACGCCTTGCCGGCATCATTATACTGTTGATAGGACTTGAAGAAATCCGAGGACTTTTCAGCCAATGCGGGATCGGCCACCGAAAACGCGAGCGCCAAGCCAAGCCAAAAAACTGTCCTGCCCATAATTGATCCCCGACCGTTGCGCAGTTCTTTTTTTTGATACCGTACTGTCAATGTTGAATCAATATTCGGCTGAATCAATATTTTGGCAATATTTTGGCCGGCACAACCAGCTTACTGGTTGCCGCCGCAGGAACAGATGAGGTTCTTCGGTCGAAGATTCAGCCGCAATATTGCTGGAGCCGAATCACTGAAAATCGAATGCGGACAGCCCCGTCACCATCTCATCGAGGCCGAGCGGGCGTGTAACGGGTGGCTCGGCGCGGGCGAGGCAGCCGATGCGCTCGCACAGCCGGCAGGCAGGGCCGACCGGCGTCGCCGTCGCCGTGGCGCTCTGTCCGGTCTTGCCGATGGCGGCTGGCCTCGGCAACGCCGCTCCATAGACGACCTCGTCGCTAAAACCGATGTCGCAGCCGAGCAGCAGCGCGGTGCGGCGCGGCCGCTCGGCAAACGAGCCCTGCGGCCCCTCGAGCGTGCGGGCAATGCAGAGAAACGCTGCGCCGTCGGGCATTTCCACCGCCTCGACCAGGATCTGGCCGGGCTGGGCGAAGGCGGCATGGACCGGCAGCCTCGGACAGCCGCCGCCGAAGCGGCTTTGCGGAAAGCCGTGGCTGCCCGCCTTGCGGAAGCGATTGCCGGCACTGTCGACCTCGAGCATGAAGAACGGCACACCTGACGCACCCGGACGCTGCAGCGTGGCCAGCCGGTTCGCCGCCTGCTCGAAGGAAACGCCGAAGCGCGACCGCAACATGTCTATGTCGTAGCGGGTGCGGACCGCAGCGGCGTGAAAAGGCTGATAGGGCATCATCAGCGCGTGCGCGGCATAGCGGCCGAGCTCGAAACGCGCCAGCCGGCGGGCTTCGTCCGTGGTCAGCTTCAGCGCCTGGATCTCGGCGGCGACAGCGACGCTCATCCGGATCAGACAGGCCTCCATAGCCACCTCGCGCAGCTGATCGAATGGCGACAGGCGCTCGGACAGGAACAGGCGTTGCGAGTGACGGTCATAGCGACGGCGCCAGTTGGGCATGGTGGCGACCGGCAGTACCTTGACGACGATGCCGAATTCACGCCGCAGCCAAGCCTTCAACGCACTGAACAGATCGTCGCCGGGATCGAGCACCGACGTGAATGCCTCGGCTTCCTCTTCGAGCGCGGCAAAATGATTCGGCCGGCGTTCGAAAATCTCATGCACCTCGTCGATCGGCAGCCGGGCACCGGAGAGTGCGGTGGCCTTGCCCTCACGCGCGAGCAGCTCGTTGAGATCCGATAATCGCTTGGCCTGCTCGCGATAGGCGCGAAACAGCTTTATCACAGCGGCGGAAGCGTTGGGCGCCGCCTCGGCAAGCTCGATGAGTTCCTGGTCGCCCGGCAGTTCGCCGGCCAGCAACGGGTCTGAAAACACTTCCTTCAAATCGGCGACCGATCCCCGCGCCTCGCCTTGCAGTTCGTGCGGGTCGATCTTGTAGACGGATGCCAGCCTCAGGATCAGTTGCACCGTCAGCGGCCGCTGGTTGCGCTCGATGAGATTGAGATAGGACGGCGAGATGCCGAGCCCTTCGGCCATCGCCGTCTGGGTTAGCCCCTTGGCGTTGCGGATGCGACGAA
Source organism: Mesorhizobium sp. M0904 (assembly GCF_040319475.1). NCBI lineage: Bacteria > Pseudomonadati > Pseudomonadota > Alphaproteobacteria > Hyphomicrobiales > Phyllobacteriaceae > Mesorhizobium > Mesorhizobium sp. M0904. The sequence continues at coordinate 47,261 of NZ_JAMYOC010000027.1, forward strand.
TGCGCGGCCCGGCGAAGATTTTATGGTCGGCCAATCGACTGCCCTTGACAGAAATTTACATCCGCCGATGGCATGGCGGCCTTTACAATCATGACAGATTTACAGCTCTCATTAGTCAAACACAACACAGGTTTTCCCTTATTTTCTGGCCGGTCTGGAGGTTTACCTCGCTTGCGTCGTGCCGGCGTGTAAATGATGTCACACATGGCGCACACATTTTTCCCTCTGCGACGCCATCCGAAAACCGGCATCAAACCCGCCTGGAGTGACAAATGACCGACTTTTACAACCTTGTCCCGTCGGCACCGCAAGGCCGCTTTGATGGCATCGAACGGCCCTATTCGCCGGAGGAGGTGAAGCGGCTGCGCGGCTCGGTGCAGATCCGGCAGAGCCTCGCCGAAATGGGGGCAAACCGGCTGTGGCAGCTCATCCATGAAGAGGATTTCGTCAACGCGCTGGGTGCCATGTCGGGCAACCAGGCGATGCAGCAGGTGCGGGCCGGGCTGAAGGCGATCTATCTGTCGGGATGGCAGGTCGCCGCAGATGCCAACACCGCTTCCGCCATGTACCCGGACCAGTCGCTCTATCCCGCCAATGCGGCGCCCGAACTGGTCAAGCGCATCAACCGCACCCTGCAGCGCGCCGACCAGATCGAGACTTGCGAAGACAAGGGGCTATCGGTCGACACCTGGTTCGCGCCGATCGTCGCCGATGCGGAAGCCGGCTTCGGCGGGCCGCTCAATGCCTTCGAGATCATGAAGGCATTCATCGAGGCGGGTGCGGCCGGCGTCCATTACGAGGACCAGCTGGCTTCGGAGAAGAAATGCGGCCATCTCGGCGGCAAGGTGCTGATCCCAACCGCCGCACACATCCGCAATCTCAACGCGGCGCGCCTTGCCGCCGACGTCATGGGCACGCCGACACTGGTCGTGGCGCGCACCGACGCGGAAGCGGCAAAGCTCCTGACCTCCGACATCGACGAACGCGACCGGCCCTTCGTCGATTATGGCGCCGGCCGTACGGCGGAGGGCTTCTACCATGTCAGCAACGGCATCGAGCCCTGCATCGCCCGTGCCGTCGCCTATGCGCCCTATGCGGACCTGATCTGGTGCGAGACCTCCAGGCCCGATCTGGGGCAGGCCAGGACGTTTGCCGAGGGCGTGCGCAAGCATCATCCAGGCAAGCTGCTTGCCTATAATTGCTCGCCGTCTTTCAACTGGAAGAAGAATCTCGATGACGCGACGATTGCGAAGTTCCAGAAGGAACTCGGCGCCATGGGTTACAAGTTCCAGTTCATTACGCTGGCCGGTTTCCACCAGCTCAATTTCGGCATGTTCGAGCTCGCCCGCGGCTACAAGGAGCGGCAGATGGCAGCCTATTCGGAACTGCAGGAGGCGGAATTCGCCGCGGAAGCCTATGGCTACACCGCCACCAAGCACCAGCGCGAGGTCGGCACCGGCTATTTCGACGCCGTCTCGATGGCGATCACCGGTGGCCAGTCTTCGACCACGGCCATGCATGGATCGACCGAGCACGCCCAATTCAGGCCGGCGGCGGAATAGCAGACAAACAGAGGAACGCCCAAACGGCATGGCAACACAACAGGCATGGCAACACAGGGAGAAGACCAATGGCATCGATAAGCCGCGTCAAGGAACGGGCCGAAGAGCAGGCCACCAGCATGAATGTCGACCAGCAGGCGACCATCCGAATGTTGGCGAACGATCTGCACAGGCTCAATCAGTCGGTAATGAAGGCGGTCGAGGCCGGCGTCTCGGTCGAACTGGTGCGCTCGGCACGGCACCATGGCGGCGACGGCAACTGGGGCGACCTGCTGATCCCGGTCATCGTCACGCAACGGAGCCACGACTGATGAATTCTACCGCACCGCGCCTTTTGTGAGCGCATGTTATCGCACCCCGCACGCCGCGGCTCTGCCTAGTCCGGCAGAGCCCCTAGTGCAACGATTTCAATGACAAGATCAGGCTGCGCAAGTGCTGCAACGCCGATACCTTCCGAGGGCGGCGGGTTGTTGTAGCTGCAGTGCTTCGGGCAGTGCTCGGCAAAGAATTCGTCCAGGACGTCCAGGCGAAAATTGGGAGAGCTCAGAACGCCGCCATCGGGAAATGGCCCCTTAACAAAGAAGGTCAGTCTGATGAGATGGTCGAGCGCAGTACCAAGCTCTTCCAGGTCTGATTTGATGTTGGTGAGAATTTCGCGCCACTGCGCGGCCGCACCGCCGACGGCGCCGCCGCCGCTTTTGCCGATCGGATCGTAGTCCTCGACGGTCGCGGTGTTTCCGGAAAGGTAGACAAACCCCTTTGCGCCGGTAACGACCGTACCCTTTCCCCACGGCATCAACCGGCCATTTTTGAATTTCTTGTGAGTCACGAGTTCCATTGTCATCTCCCGTCGATCAAAGAGACGTGCTTAGCCAACGAGGAAGGGTAGTCCGCCGAGACGATACGACAAGCTCGCGACAGACCTGCCTCGCCTTCATCCCAACCTTTCGTCAACCCGGCTACGGCTGCGAGTTGGTGCGTTCGCGCTGCAAAGCTAAAGTTCACTGGAGTCTGCCCCGTTGTGGTGGCAACTTCTCCTCCGGGCGGCGGCAAAGAAAGCACTTAATTTTAATTTTAATGTTTCTTGCGATATTCTCCTGATATGCCATTTGAGCTTGACATGAGCAGTGATCTCACGCCAATTAACTCTCGAGTTTCAACCCTGCATTGAAATGTTGAACAACGGCCTGCCCCGCCATGTGCCCAGCGAATCGCGATATCGAGCCTGCAAAACAGCCGCCTTTCGCTAGCCGAGACTTGGAGACAGGGATGCTCCCGGATTTCTCGCGGGTGCTGGTGGTCGGAAAATCACCGATCAACCGCGTCGTGGTTTCAAAAATCGTGGAGCGGTCCGGCCTCAAACCGATCTCGGAAACTCCCGAAACCGCGGCAAAGGCCTTGCACGCGCTGATACCCGGGACTGTCGTTCTCGACGGCGGCGCGGAGAACGGGGACTGCGACGCCTTGCTGTCGGGTATCGATGCACTGCGAAGGGCGTCAGGCAGATCGCTTCCGTCGGTGATCCTGCTTTCAGTCAAGACCGGCACTCCGGAGAGCCTGGGCCTGTCGAGCGTCGTCGATGCGGTGGTCGTCAAGCCGATCACCACCGAACGGCTGCAGCCGGTGATTGACCGGCTGGTCGGGGTCGGCCGCAACTGACCTCTACGGCGACGCGCCGACCGCAGACCTGGATCAATCAATCTCGCCGATACGCTCGATCAGGCCTGGCAGTTCACCGAGATTGGCTATCTGGCGAAAGCGCGGTGCTGAGACCGGCGGCTCGACATGCTCCAGCACCCAGGTCAGTTCATGCGGCACGTGGATGCCCCAACTGCCGGCTTCGATGGCCGGCACGACGTCCGATTTGAGCGAGTTGCCGACCATCATGCCCTTTTCCGGGCCATCGCCGTGGCGGCTGAAGATGCGGCTATAGGTGGCAGCGCTTTTGTCGCTGACGATTTCGACCGCATGGAACAGCTCTCCCAGTCCGGATTGCGCCAGCTTGCGTTCCTGGTCGAACAGGTCGCCCTTGGTGATCAGCACCAGGCGGTAGGCGCCGGCCAGCTTTTCCACGGTCTCGCGCGCATGCGGAAGCGGCTCGATCGGATGGCTGAGCATCTCGCGGCCCGCGTCGAGAATTTCGGCTATGGTTGAGGCCGGCACCTGGCCCTCGGTGACCTCGATAGCCGTCTCGATCATCGACAGCGTAAATCCCTTGATGCCGAAGCCGTAGACCGCGAGGTTGCGCTTCTCGGCCTCTAACAACCTTGCTGAAATCCGGTCCTCCTCGGCGTGATCGGCGAGCAGTGCGGCAAAGCGCTTCTCGGTCATGCGGAAGAACTGTTCATTCTGCCACAGCGTGTCATCGGCGTCGAAGCCGATCGTCGTCAGTTTGCGGCTGTGTTGCATGTGGCCCATTAATTGCAGCGTTGCGGGAGGCCGACCCTAGACCAGGAAGCTTTCATCCGGAAGTCGTTGTGTTTCCCCGATTATCGAGGCGCACGCCCGCCGGCTCCCCTTCCCTTCCGTCGTCGGCAACGGCTATACTCCACAATCTGCAACAAATCTGGTGATTGATGCCGCCTGCAAAAAAGGAAGTCCGTCCGTCGAGCCGCGGAGGACGTGCCCGCACGCCTGCCTTCGTGAAAAACCAACGTGGCGTCAAGAACTGGAAGGAAGTCAGCGCCTGGCTGGAATGGCGCGGCATCGAAGACATCGAATGCATCACGCCCGACCAGGCCGGGGTTGCGCGCGGCAAGATGATGCCATCGAAGAAATTCACCTCCAATACCTCGCTGGCACTGCCTTCGGCGGTGTTCATGACGACGATTTCCGGCGGCTATCCGGAGGACGGCAATGGCTTCCACTATCCGGAAGACGATGGCGACCTCAAGCTGATGCCTGACCTCTCGACGCTGACCGTGGTGCCGTGGGAGGAGGACCCGACGGCGGCGGTTATCTGCGACCTCGTCCACCAGGACGGCCGCTCGGTCGAGTTCACGCCGCGCAACGTGCTGAAGCGCGTGCTCGCCGCTTATGACAGACGCGGGCTGAGACCGGTCGTGGCGCCCGAGATCGAGTTCTACCTGGTGCGCAAGAACCCCGATCCGGACTACCCGCTCACCCCGCCTGTCGGGCGCTCCGGGCGGCCGATCGGCGGCGGCGCTGGCTATTCGATCGCCGGGGTCAACGAATTCGACGAACTGATCGACGACATCTATCATTTCTCCGAAAGCCAAGGGCTGGAGATCGACACGCTGATCCACGAGGAGGGCGCCGGCCAGCTCGAAATCAATCTGCGTCACGGCGATCCGATCGAGCTCGCCGACCAGGTGTTCATGTTCAAGCGCACAATCCGCGAGGCGGCGCTGAAGCACGAAATCTACGCCACCTTCATGGCCAAGCCGATCCAGGGCCAGCCCGGTTCCGCCATGCATATCCATCAGTCGATCATCGACAAGAAGACCGGCAAGAACGTCTTTTCGGCGGAGGACGGCTCGGAGACCGACGCCTTCTTCCACTTCATCGGCGGCATGCAGAAACATGTGCCGAACGCGCTGGTGATGTTTGCGCCCTACGTCAATTCCTACCGGCGGCTGACGCAGTCGGCCTCGGCGCCGGTCAACAACAAATGGGGCTACGATAACCGGACCACGGCCTTCCGCGTGCCCCGCTCCGACCCGGCGGCGCGGCGCGTCGAAAACCGCATTCCCTCCTCTGACGCCAACCCCTATCTGGCGCTGGCGGCATCGCTCGCCTGCGGGCTGATCGGCATGACCAACAAGATCCAGGCCGAGCCGCCGGTTCTGACGACCGCCAACGAGGACCAGATCGACCTGCCTCGCAGCCTGCTCGAAGCCGTCGACCTGTTCGAGGCCGACGAGGAACTCTGCGCCCTGCTCGGCAAATCCTTCGCAGCGACCTATGCGGCGATCAAGCGAGCGGAATTCGAGACCTTCATGGAAGTGATCAGCCCGTGGGAGAGGGAGTATTTACTGCTGAATGTGTGAGTAGTGAGTAGTCATTAGTGAGTAGTGAACGGGGCTGGATCGCACCAAGACCGTTACTGTCCGTTCCTATTCACCAACTACTACTCATTACTCACTATTTCTCTCCGCCTCTGCAAAAATCTCCGAGTCTTGGCTGCATCATGCCCTACCAATCCCCAATCTCCCCCGGCCGCTCCTGGTACGAAGACACCGCCGGGCCAAGGCCCGAATATCCGACGCTCGACGGCGACCGGACATGCGATGTGGTGATCGTCGGCGGCGGCTTTACCGGCCTGTCGGCCGCGGCTCACCTCGCCAAGACAGGCGCGGATGTCGTGCTTATCGAAACGCATCGTTTCGGTGATGGCGCATCGGGCCGCAATGGTGGCCAGCTCGGCACCGGACAGCGGGCCTGGGCAGAGGAGCTGGAAGCGGAATACGGCTTTTCCCGCGCCAAGGCGCTGTTCGACCTGGCCGAAGAGGCCAAGGCGCATCTGCTCGACTTCGCCGCGGTGAACCAGATCGAGATCGACTATATGCCCGGCCAAATGTCGGTGGCGCACAAGAAGCGCTATGTCGACGACTACAAGGCTCATGCCGAGATCATGGCAAACCGGTTCGGTTATCCGCACATCTCATTCATGGATGCCGCGGAGACTGCCGAGCGGCTCGGCTCGACGCATTATTTCGGCGGCACCCGCGATACCGGCACCGGCCACATCCATCCGCTGAAGCTGGTGATCGGCACCGCGAAAGTCGCGACACAGGCCGGCGCAAAGCTTTTCGAGCAGACGCCGTCGACCGGCATCACCTCCGGCGGCGGCAAGGTCAATGTTGTGACGCCGAAGGGCACGATCACCGCCGCTAAATGCCTGATCGGAGTCAACGCCTATGGCGGCACGCTCGAACCCGTGAGTGCCGCGCATATCATGCCGATCGGCTCCTTCATCGGTGCAACGGTGCCGCTGGGAGCCGATTCCAAAGTGTTGCCGGGTGGCGAGGCGGTCGACGATTCGCGCTTCGTCGTGCGCTATTTCCGCAAATCGAAGGATGGGCGGCTGCTGTTTGGCGGGCGCGAGATCTACGCGGTCAACGATCCCAAGGACATCCACATCCACATCCGCCGGCAGATCGCCGAGATCTATCCCTCATTGAAGGACGTCGAGATCACCCATGGCTGGGGCGGCTATGTCGGCATCACCGTGCCGAGAAAGCCGTTCGTGCGCGAAGTGATGCCCAATGTGATCTCGATCGGCGGTTATTCCGGCCATGGCGTCATGCTGTCGAACTTTTTCGGCAAGCTTTATGCGGAGACGGTCGCCGGCAACCGCGACCGGCTGAAGCTGATCGAGGACCTGAAAATTCCTCCCTTCCCCGGCGGCCGGCGTTTGCGCGCGCCACTGCTCTTTCTTGCGCTCAACTGGTACGCGTTGCGGGACAGGATTTAACCAGACGTTGCAGAATCCTTAACCTGGGCGCAGAATTCCCGCCAAGGGCGCAGTGATGCCACAATCGCGGGCGAAAGATGATGCTCGTGGGCAGCTGAACGGGGAATTTTGCGGGCTTGCCCGCTTTTGGTTTGGGACCGATGCCGATCGAAATGCCGGCTCTCCGGCAAGGGGTCGTAAGAACATCGGCCCGCAAATGGAGGTGGCAAGAGTGAAAGAGCCCTTCAGTTTCGGCGCGCCGGAACGACGGCGCCTTGCGATGCAATTCGGTTACGATATGCGGCCGACGTTCTGGCATGGGGTCCGGTCGAACGCGCATCTGGTAATCGCCGCGCTTGGCACGGCCGCACTGCTCGGCGTTGCCGCGGTGGCACTGTGGCTGGCATTGCCGGCAAATGAGCGACAAGCGGCCGCAAGCCCTGAGCAGATCGTTCCGACCATCCCGGTCAAGACGACGAAGATCATGCCTGCCAAGGTCGCTGCGGCGCCGCGGACGACGGGCAAGGCAGATGCGGTTTCACCGGCGGTTGCCGCTGCGGAAGCCGAGATACCAGCGCTGGCTCCCAACGATCCGCGCTGGACGGGGCCAAAGACGGCATCGGCCGCCGCCACGGCAGCATCCGACCAACTGGCAAGCCAGACCGAGCAGGCGGCCGATAAATCGTCCGCCGCGGTGGCGTTTGCTGACCCGGCAGCAAAACCCGACGCTGCGGCACTGTTTGCCAAAGTGGCGGCTCCCGGCAGCTCGACGAAAAACGCCGGGCCCGACGGCGCACAGACCGCCGCCATCCCCACGCCCAAGCCGCAACTGCCGGCGGCGCAGTCCGCGAGTGAGGACGGCGACGGCACCAAGGCAAAATCCGGAAAAGCCAATACTGCGGGTACCGGACGCATTCTGAGATCCGTCACCATGCGGATCGGCCCGAAGAAGAATGCTGCCGCCATTCTCACCGTGCCTGCCAAGACCTCGGTGCAGGTGATGAGCTGCAAGCAATGGTGCCAGATCGTCTACAACGGCAAGCGCGGCTGGGTGTACAAGAGCTACGTCAAAACCGGGGCGTAAGGTCGGCACAGCGATCGCGGGTGGCTCGCCATCAGCCAGTCCTGCGCCTGAGGACCCGGCCGTTCAAATACAACGTCCGCCGTCGACTTCCAGCGCCACGCCAGTGATGAAAGCCGCTTCGTCCGAAGCAAGCCAAAGCGCGGCATTGGCAATATCGAGCGGCGTCGAAAGCCGGCCGAGCGGGATCGATGCGCGGAACTTCTCGCGGATCTCGGGTGTGTCGGCGCCCATGAATTTCGCGAGCATGCCGGTCTCGCCGGCAACTGGGCAGAGGCAGTTGACGCGGATGTTCTTCGGCGCGAGTTCCACCGCCATCGATTTGGTCGCGGTGATCGCCCAGCCCTTCGATGCGTTGTACCAGGTGAGCCCAGGCCGCGGCCTGATACCGGCCGTGGAGGCCGTCGTCAGGATGACGCCACCGCCTTGCCGTTCCATGACCGGCACCACGGCAAGCGCTGCGTGGTAGATCGCCTTCATGTTGACAGCTGTGATCAGGTCGAAGGTCGCTTCGTCGACTTCCAGCATGTCACCGTTGCGATGAGTGTAACCGGCATTGTTGACCATGATGTCGATGTGGCCGAAGGCGCTCATTGCGGCATGGACCAACTCGTCGAATTCGGACCGCAGCGAGACGTCGGTCTGGGTCCAGATCGCCTTTTCGCCGATCTCGCCGGCAACGCGCTCCGCGCCCTTGGCGTTCAGATCGGCGACGACTACCCGCGCACCCTCCTCGGCAAAGCGCCTGGCTATGCCCTCGCCAAAGCCCGAGGCAGCGCCGGTGATGATGGCGACTTTGTTTTGCAGGCGCATGCTTTTCTCACTCATCGTTGAAGGCGATCGACGACGCCTTTGGCCAGGCCATCGAAAGATGTGCGTCCATCGACGATTTCTCCTTTGGCTTTCGCTGCCATCCGGCACTATGCTGCACCTGCGAAGGCTCCGGAAGCATCGCTTGCCGACAAGCCTCCGGCTAGCGCCCGTGTCAAGAGCACACGCGGATGTGACGCAATGGCACTGGCAAGTTTAAATCGATTAGATTATATCAGCCGCGTTATCGCGACCGGCGTCACAGCGGATAGACCATGACCAGCCAGATCATCCCCGTCGACCCCTTCGACTTCATCATTTTCGGCGGCACCGGCGACCTGTCGGAACGTAAGCTTCTGCCGTCGCTGTACCACCGGCAGCGCGACCACCAGTTTTCCGAGCCGACGCGCATCATCGGCACATCACGTTCGAAGATGACCGACGAGGAATTCCAGTCGTTCGCCAGGCAGGCGATTGCCGATCATGTGAAACCGGAGGATATCGACGCCAGGGAACTGAAGACGTTCCTCGCGCGGCTCTCCTATGTCCCGGCAGATGCAACCACAGGTGCCGGCTTCGACAGGCTGAAGAAGGCGATCGGCGATAGCGAACACATCCGCGCTTTCTATCTGGCGGTGGCGCCGGCGCTGTTCGGCGACATCTCGCACAAGCTGAAGGAGCACGGGCTGATCACGCCGAATTCGCGCATCGTGCTGGAAAAGCCGATCGGCCGCGATCTCGCTTCGGCGCGCGCGCTCAACGACCTGGTCGGCGACGATTTCCATGAAAGCCAGATTTTCCGCATCGATCACTATCTCGGCAAGGAGACGGTTCAGAATTTGATGGCGCTGCGCTTTGCCAACGCGCTCTACGAGCCGCTTTGGAATTCCGCCAATGTCGATCATGTGCAGATCACCGTGGCCGAGACGGTCGGCCTGGAAGACCGCGTCACCTATTACGACAAGGCCGGCGCATTGCGCGACATGGTGCAGAACCACATGCTGCAGCTGCTCTGCCTGGTCGCCATGGAGGCGCCGTCGTCGATGGACGCCGATGCTGTCCGTGACGAAAAGCTGAAGGTGCTGCGGGCGCTGAAGCGCATCAACGGCAACGAAGCGCCGAAGCACACGGTGCGCGGGCAATATCGTGCCGGCGCCTCGGCCGGCGGGCCGGTGAAAGGCTATGTCGAGGAACTCGGCAAGAACAGCAACACCGAGACTTTCGTTGCGCTCAAGGCCGAGATCGGCAACTGGCGCTGGGCGGGCGTGCCGTTCTACCTCCGAACCGGCAAGCGGCTGGCGACCCGCGTTTCGGAGATCGTCATCGAATTCAAGCCGATCCCGCACTCGATCTTCGGCGAGAGCGCCGGGCCGATCTCCGCCAACCAGCTGGTCATCAGGCTGCAGCCCGACGAAGGCGTCAAGCAGTTCATCATGATCAAGGATCCGGGGCCGGGCGGCATGCGGCTGCGCCAGATCCCGCTCGACATGAGTTTTGCGCAATCCTTCGACGGCCGCGCCCCCGATGCCTATGAGCGGCTGATCATGGACGTCATCCGTGGCAACCAGACGCTGTTCATGCGCCGCGACGAGGTCGAGGCGGCGTGGAAATGGATCGACCCGATCCAGGACGCCTGGGAAAGCGGCAGGCAAGAGGCGCAAGGCTACACCGCCGGCACATGGGGCCCCTCGGCCTCGATTGCGCTGATCGAACGCGACGGGCGGACATGGCACGAGAGCAATTAGGCGGCGCCTACAACTGGCACGAATTTGCCGGACGCCAGGAGCTGGCGACCGCGCTTGCCGGCCACGTCGCCGGCCGTCTGTCAAAGGCGATCGCCGAGCGCGGCACGGGACTGCTCGCGGTCTCGGGCGGCACGACGCCGGCGAAATTCTTCGCGGCGCTTTCGACCGTTCCGATCGCCTGGGAAAAGGTGACGATAACATTGGTCGACGAGCGCTTCGTGCCGCCCTCATCGCCGCGCTCCAATGCCGGCCTGGTTGCCGCCAACCTGCTGCAGAACGCGGCCGCGGCCGCGAATTTCGTGCCGCTCTACCGCGCCGCGGCAAGTATCGAGGGTGCAGCGGTCTCCGACGGTGAGGCGCTGCAAGTGCTGCCCTGGCCACTCGACGTCGTTGTGCTCGGCATGGGAACTGATGGCCACACCGCCTCGTTCTTTCCGGATGCCGACAACCTGGCAAGATTGCTCGATCCGTCGTCGCAAAGGATCGTGCTTCCGGTTCACGCGGCAAGCGCCGGCGAGCCACGGCTGACGCTGTCATTGGCGCGGATCATCAATGCCGCCTTCATCGCGCTGCATATCGAGGGCGCGGAAAAACGCACCGCATTCGAGGCCGCGCTTGGAACTGGAACACGAAAGCCCATTCGCGCCGTGCTCGATGCCACTCAAAAGCCCGTAGAGGTTTTCTGGGCACCCTGATCTCAACTTGGCTGCAGGTCCCGGCAACAGCCGGAAGGTATTTGCGGGACCTCGCCTGAAAGGACCGACCGCCATGACCGCAAGACGCGACATCGAAGCCATCACCCAGCGCATCCGTGAGCGCTCCAAGCCCGGTCGCGAGGCCTATCTCGGCCGCATCGCCGAAGCCTCGAACCGCACCGCCAACCGGGCCGTGCTGTCCTGCGGCAACCTGGCCCACGGCTTTGCCGTCTGCAGCCCTTCCGAAAAGGTGGCGCTTGGCGGCGACCGGGTGCCGAACCTCGGCATCATCACCTCCTATAACGACATGCTGTCGGCGCATCAGCCTTTCGAGACATTCCCGGCGCTGATCAAGGACGCGGCGCGCGAGGCCGGCGGCATCGCCCAGGTGGCCGGCGGCGTGCCGGCGATGTGTGACGGCGTCACCCAGGGCCAACCCGGAATGGAGCTGTCGCTGTTCTCGCGCGACGTGATCGCCATGGCCGCGGCAATCGGCCTGTCGCACAACATGTTCGATGCCGCCGTCTATCTCGGCGTCTGCGACAAAATCGTGCCGGGGCTGGTGATCGCGGCGCTGACCTTCGGCCATCTGCCGGCGGTCTTCATCCCGGCCGGGCCGATGACGACCGGCATTCCGAACGACGAAAAAGCCAAGATCCGCCAGCTCTATGCCGAGGGCAAGGCGGGGCGGGCCGAACTGCTCGAAGCGGAATCAAAATCCTATCACGGGCCGGGAACCTGCACTTTCTACGGTACCGCCAATTCCAACCAGATGCTGATGGAGATCATGGGCCTGCACACGCCTGGCGCTTCCTTCGTCAATCCCGGCACGCCGTTGCGCGACGCGCTGACCAGGGAAGCGACCAAGCGGGCGCTGGCGATCACCGCGCTCGGCAACGCCTACACGCCAGTCGGGCGGATGATCGACGAGCGCTCGATCGTCAATGGCATCGTCGGCCTGCACGCCACCGGCGGTTCGACCAACCACACCATCCACCTGATCGCCATGGCAGCGGCGGCCGGCATCGCCATTACCTGGCAGGACATCTCCGATATCTCGGAAGCGGTGCCGCTGCTGGCGCGGGTCTATCCGAACGGCCTTGCCGATGTGAACCATTTCCACGCCGCCGGCGGGCTCGGCTTCCTGATCCGCGAACTGCTCGACGCAGGCGTCTTGCATGAGGATGTGCAGACTGTGTGGGGCGAAGGGCTGCGCCCCTACGCGGTCGAGGCCAAGCTCGGTGCGGACGGCGGCGTCGTACGCGAGGCCTCCCCGCGCCAAAGCGGCAACGAGAAGGTGCTGGCACCGTTCAAGAAGGCGTTCCAGCCGAGCGGCGGGCTGAAAGTGCTTTCAGGCAATCTCGGCCACGCCGTCATCAAGACATCGGCGGTCAAGCCGGAGCGGCGCATCATCGAGGCGCCGGCCAAGGTGTTCGACAGCCAGCAAGGGCTGAACGAGGCGTTCAAGGCGGGGTCGCTGACCGGCGACTTCATCGCCGTCATTCGGTTCCAGGGTCCGAAGGCCAACGGCATGCCGGAATTGCACAGGCTGACCACCGTGCTCGGCATCTTGCAGGACCGCGGCCAGCATGTGGCGCTGGTCACTGACGGGCGCATGTCGGGCGCTTCAGGCAAGGTGCCGGCGGCGATCCACGTGACGCCGGAAGCGGCGGAGGACGGGCCTATCGCCAGGATCCATGACGGCGATATCATCAGGCTCGACGCCGAGGCCGGGACGCTGGAGGTACTGGTGCCAGCCGGCGATTTCGCACTGCGCCGCCCCGCGGACAGCGACCTCATAGGCAATGAATTCGGCTTCGGCCGCGAGCTTTTCGCCGGGTTCCGGCAGTTGGTGGGACGCGCCGACCATGGCGCCAGCGCCTTCGGTACGGCGTGACTTTTCGACCATGGAAGAGCGGCTGGTGGCCGCTCTCCCTTATATCTACTGAACGGTCAGCTCGGCTCGCGCGCCGGCCCTGACCGTTACCGTGCCTTCCCTCGAGCTGTTGTCCGATTTCTCCGAAACCACCGCGTAGTCGCCGGCCGACAGGGTGGCTTGATACTTTTGGTCGTAGGCGTAGCCGACCGACTTGCGGGTTCCGTCGATGGCCTTCCTGGCCTCGAATATCTCGATCTTCGAGGCCCCTGGCGCGGTTATCGTCAGCATGCCGGCGTTCATCGCGATCTTCAGATCCTGATGGTCGCCAACCTTGACGCTGAACGGCTGCTCGGCCACCGCAAGGTCGACCGTCGCGACCATTACATAATCGTCGGGCGGCAGATCGAACTTGCTGTCCGGACCGTAGGCATAGGTCACCTCCTGCCTGGTTCCGTCGATGTTCTTTTTCGCCTGGAGCACCTTGAAGCCGACGCCAGAACCCTCGGCCTTGTCGCCGCCGGCAGCATAATAGGCGTTGGCGACGATACGCCCGACGCCGACGATGATGTCCTTGTCGATGACCCTGCCGGCGGCAAGCGGGATCGTCTCGATAACCATGCCCTGGCCGATCGTGACCGTCACCTTCTGGTCACCGGCCGGCAGCACGACTTTCGTGTCACCGTAGTAGGTCGGCGGGGTGTCGACGCCGGGATAGCCGATTACGACAGCCGCGCCGTCATCAACGTCCGCTCCTTCGCTTGGTCGCGGGTGGATGACCAGCGTGCCGGCATTCAGGTTGAAGTGCGGTTTGGCGACCTGGCCAGGCTCTATCTTGATCTTCTGTTCGGCCCTGGCCTCGCCGGCACGCGCGACGACGATATAGTCGCCCGGCTCCAGATTGCCCTTGTAGGTGCCATATTCGGTGGTGACGGGATCGCCGCGCGTGCCGTCGGAATTCGCCTTGTAGATCTCCCAGGCATTGCCGTCGGTGACGGGATCGCCACCCTCGGCAAGCACGACGGTGGGCACGAAATTGGACTCCGCCGGCTGGGCGGGCGCCGGCTGGGGAGCAGGCTGCGGGGCGGGAGTCGGTTCAGGGGCGGGTGGCGGAGGCGCAACGGTCTCGACGAGGGCGTCCTGCAATGCCTTTTCATCCGACGCTTCGATATATTTGCCGCCGGTATTGTCGGCGAGGCAACCGACCTGCTTGCCCTCGGCCGCCGTCAGGCCGAAGCCGACGACATTGACGGTGAAGTCGACGCCAGCAGCCTCCAGTTCCTTGCCGAGCGCACAGGGATCGCCGCTACATGTCTCGATGCCATCGGTGATGAGAACGACCGTCGCCTTGTCCTCGGTGTATTTCAATGCTTCCGCCGCTTGCTTGACCGCAGCGGTCAGCGGCGTCTTGCCCTGAAATTTCAAGCTGTCGGCCGCGGCTGAGATCGCACTTGCCGAGCCTGCCTGCGGTGGCACGATGAGTTCGATGTCGTCGCAACTGGCCTTCTCGCGATGGCCATAGGCCATGAAGCCTATTTCCTCCTCGGCCGGGACCGATTGCAGCACGTTCCGCAGCGATTGACGGGCGATTTCGAGCTTGGGCTTGCCGTCGATCTGCGCCCACATCGAGCCGGAGGCATCGAGAACGACGATGACGCGATCGGCGGCGAAGCCGAACCCCGTCGTCCACAGCAACAAGGCCGCCGCAGCGACGCTCTGCACAAATCCCGCCATCAAAAATCTCCCCCGTCAGTCGCCGCCGCTCGGCGCCGGAAAGCTATTTGACGCCGGGTCGCGACACAAGCCCGGACGGAGTACGAAGCTGCGTCGCCTCTCTGCCAAACCCTCAATAGGCCGTGCGGCGTTCATCGGAAGGCGGCCGGCCGAATTGCAGCCGGTAGCTCTGGGCAAAATAGGAATGCGAGGTGAAGCCGGTGGCGATTGCCACGTCGAGGATCGGCATGTTGGTCTGGCGCAGCAATTCGCGCGCCCGCTCGAGCCTGAGCCGCATATAATAGCGCCCGGGCGTCACACTGAGATGGCGCAGGAACAGGCGCTCGACCTGGCGCACCGACAGGCCCGCCGACTTGGCGAGCTGCACCGCCGACAGCGGCTCGTCGAGATGGTCGGCCATCAGCTCGACGATGCGGCGCAGCTTCTCCGACTTGCCGGTGAGGTCGCGTTCCGGGCCGACGCGCTGGCGGTCCCCGGCCGAGCGGATGCGCTCATGCTGGAACTGGTTGGCGACGCCATTGGCGAGGCTCGAGCCGAAATCACCGCGCACGATCTCCAGCATCAGGTCGATCGATGTGGTGCCGCCGGCGCAGGTGTAGCGCTTGCGGTCGATCTCGAAGACGTTGCCGGTGCAGTTGATGTCCGGAAAGCGTTCGAGGAAGCCGGCGCGGTTTTCCCAATGGATGGTGCAGCGATAGCCATCGAGCTGGCCTGCTTCGGCAAGCAAATAGGAGCCGACCGAAAGCGCGCCGAGCGCATTGCCGCGCCGGCCCCAACTGCGCAGCGCTGCCAGCACCTTGCTCTTGCCCGGAAATTCCGTCGTCAGCCCGACCGAGACGAACAGGATATCGACCGGCGGCAGATCGGCGACGGCGTAGTCGATCTTGAGCGGCAGGCCGTTGGACGCCATGACGGCATCGCCGTCGGCCGACACCGTCGTCCAGCCATAGAAATCGCGGCCGAGCAGCCGGTTCGCCGACCGGAACGTGTCGATTGCCGCGGCCAGCGAGAACATAGAGAACTTGTCGACCAGCAGAAACCCGAACTGCCGGCCGCCCTGAACGGGATCATTGGTGACCGGCCGTTCTAAGGGAACAGTGAGGTTCGGCAAGGACGCTGCTTTCTGGTCAGAAGGAAGGCCGTTTCAACCCGGCCGCGAGATAGGCGGAAGCTAGCGTGTTGGCCATCAGCATGGCAATGGTCATCGGTCCGACGCCGCCAGGCACCGGCGTGATGGCGCCGGCCGCCGTCGCTGCTTCGGCAAAGGCGACATCGCCGACGAGGCGGGTCTTGCCTTCACCCTTCTCAGGTGCGGCGATGCGGTTGATGCCGACGTCGATGACGGTTGCGCCAGGCTTGACCCAGTCGCCGCGGACCATTTCGGGCCGGCCGACGGCTGCAACTAGAATATCGGCGGTGCGGGCAAGCGCCGGCAGGTCCCTGGTGCGGCTGTGTGCGATAGTGACGGTGCAGTTGGCGGCAAGCAGAAGATTGGCCATCGGTTTGCCGACGATGTTCGAACGCCCGACGACGACCGCATTGAGGCCGGACAGGTCCTTGCCACGCACCCGTTCGATCAGCAGCATCGAGCCGGCCGGCGTGCAAGGCACGAAGGCGGTCTCAAGCTCGCCGGTGCCGAGCTTGCCGACATTGATGAAGTGGAAGCCGTCGACATCCTTCTCCGGCGCGATGGTCTGGATGATCTTGCCGGCGTCGATATGGCCGGGAAGCGGAAGCTGCACCAGGATGCCGTTGATGGCCGGATCGGCATTGAGCTGGCCGATGATCTTCAAAAGGTCCGGCTCGGAGGTTTCGGCCGGCAGTGTGTGCTGAACCGAATGGAAGCCGCATTCCTTGGCGGTACGGGATTTGGATGCGACATAGACCTGGCTCGCCGGATCCTCGCCGACGATGACCACCGCGAGACCGGGCTGCTGCCCACCTTTTTCCGCTAGTTCGGCGGTCAGTGTCTTGACCCGCTGCACCACGTCTTCGGCGACGCTTTTTCCGTCAATCAACTCGGCCATGAACCACCCTCGACGCCTATTGCTAAGCCTGCCGCATCCATGCGGCGTGCTCCAGATATGTTTTTATGCAGGTCGTTGCCCAGAACCATGCGCGGGCGGGCGGACATGCAGCGCGGCATTTTCACGAAAATCGAGCCGGGCAATCCCGTCAATGCGCCGTCCCATGCCGTTAACTCGAAACCGGCATGTTTTATTCGACGCTCAGAAATAGCGGCGATGCGTGCGGTTTTCGGTGAGCTCGCGAACCGCCTCGCGGAATTCGCGCAGGCTGGCGCGGATTTCCTCGATCTGGCTTTGCTGATCGGCGGCTTCCGAGGCCTGAATTGCGTCCCTCGACCAGGCCTGAGTATGTGCCGAATGCGGCGGCGTGGGTTGCTGCGGATACGGTGCCCGACCGGCATAGAGCGGCTGCGGGTAGAAGGCAGGCGACATGGCTGCGCTTGAGTTTGTCGCGGTGGAAGTTTCACCCGACGTCATCTCCTCCTGCGCTCTGCCGGGCATGAGCCGGCCCAGCGCCGACAACACGGCACCGATTGGACCCGGCCGTTTGGTGCGCGCGACCTCGAGCAGAGCGAGAGGCGGCGCTGCCGGGTATGCGGCGCGATCGGCGGAACCGGAATCGGGGCCGTCAAGGGAGCCTACGGGGTCGAAAAATGCATCGGCAGCTGTAGCCTCTTCCATCAGTATGGGGCCGGCCTTTGACGCATCAGGATGGGGCTGGCCTATGCCTGCGGCTGCCAACAGGATCGGGCTGGCACGCGCTTCGCGGCGCGAGCGGGCCAGACGATGGCGTGTGGCGGCATCCTCGCGCCATGACCGGGCTGTACGGTCCTCCAGGGAAACCAGCGCTGCTTCGTCTTCGTCGCGCGCTGCCTCGACGAACGACAGCAGGGACTGCTCGTTCCTCCAGTGTTCACGATTATTCCTATAAGCCATGGTTTCTGGAGCTTCCCCCTCGGGCTGGGACGTAGCGACCGCCACTGGTTAAGCGATGCTAAACAGGCATAGGAAATAAAAGGTTAATGTGGTCGCCGCGCCCCTGCGCGACTACATGCGCATCCCAACCGCAAGGTCCGGGTTTCCGCCTGATCACGGTCCCAAAAGGGCTTCCCCGCCCTGCCGCGAACGTCTATGGGGAAGCCATCTCTATGGAGGCTTTCGATGACGATCAGGCTTGTTCTCGCCGGTTGCGGCAATATGGGCTCCGCCATGCTCTCGGGCTGGCTGAAAGCCGGCAAGCTCGCTCCGGCTGCGGTGTTCGTGGTCGAGCCCAATGCCGAGTTGCGCAAGCGTGCCGAAGCACTGGGCTGCTCTGCTGCCGCGGACGCCGGCGCCATCCCGGCGGACGCCGTGCCGGCCCTCGTCGTCATTGCGGTCAAGCCGCAGGTGATCCGTAACGTGACGGCTGGCTACATCCGCTTCAACGATGGCCGAACCACTTTCCTCAGCATCGCCGCCGGGACGCCGGTCGCTACGTTCGAAGGCATTCTCGGCGATCGCGCGCCGATCCTGCGCTGCATGCCCAATACGCCGGCGGCGATCGGCAAGGGCATGATGGTGGTGTTTTCCAACAGGCTGGTTTCCGACGAGACTAAACGTTTCGTCGCCGACCTGCTCTCGGCGAGCGGGCAAGTGGCCGATATCGACGACGAGGGCCTGATGGACGCGGTGACGGCGGTCTCCGGGTCGGGGCCGGCCTATATCTTCCACTTCATCGAAGCGCTGACCGTGGCCGCCGAGAAGGCTGGCCTGCCTGGCAAGGTCGCAAAGCTCCTGGCCATGCAAACGGTCTACGGCGCCGCCTCGCTTGCCGCCGAAAGCGGCGAGGAGCCCGGCGTGCTTAGACAGCAGGTGACCAGCCCCAACGGCACCACGGCTGCCGCCCTTGCCGTGCTGATGGGCGAGGACCGTCTGACGCGCCTGCTCACTGAGGCGGTGGAAGCGGCGCGGCTGCGGTCGATCGAACTGGGGAAGTAACAGCTGATTTCGGATTACGCGAGATCGGTATGCGAAAAGTCGTTGCCCTTGTAGAGCAGTGCGGAGCCATGACTTTTTGCGCAAGCATAAGAAAGGCAGTCGGCTAAGTTGAGCTGGGCGGGATGTCCGCGCCCCTTTCCGTAATCTGAAAATGTATGGATTGCGAGCTTGGCATCGCTGGCGTCGATAGGCACAATTTCGATTTCAGCCTCGCGAAGAAACGCCTCTATCGCATCTCCGGCGACAACCGGCGGCACGGCAAGCATGGTCGAAAGCCGCATCGCCGCTTCAAGCACCACCAACGCCGAAGTTATTCTTGCGGGCGCTGCCTCGATTCGGTTGCTCCACTCGCGGGCATCCTCTTCGCCTGAAAGAATCGCGACAACCACGGAGGTGTCGACGAACATCAGGAATGGCTCCACATCTCATCGATCTCATCCTTCGTCATAGCCCGACCATCTTGGCCTGCCTTGGCCTTGAAGTCGTTGGCAATGGCAGCAAGCCGCTCGGCCAAGGGAATGCGTCCGCTCTCCCGCTTCAACTCGGATTCAAGCGCTTCGATGACCGCTTCCGTCATAGAAATCTTGCGTTTGGCAGCAAGCTCTCGCGCCAGTTCGCGTGCGCGCGGATCCCTGATCTGAAGATTCATGTAATCGCCTCCGCCTTCATCGTCACTACAATATAGCGAATTCGTCATGACAAAGCCAGTGCTCGGCCGGAGGCCATTGCGACGGCTCACCGGTCGAGAGCCTTACGCTCCATACAGCATCCCGTCCTGCAGCCGGCGCAAGGCGAACAGCCTGGTCGTCGGGTCGGGCGCGGCATTGTCGGCGGTGAGCAATTCGCCTTTCCGCACCTGTTTCAGCACCTTGCCGCCTTCGAGCAGGCCGACGGGCACGGCGCGATGGGCGCGGGCTTCTTCGACGGTCATGGTCCAGGAGCGGTAGCAGGTCTCGCCGATCGCATCGAACGTCTCGCCCGTCGCCAGATCGCGCTTGGCCACGGCGCAGACCTCGGCCACCGGCCGTGGCAGCGGCACCATGTCGGGCTTGCCATAAAGCGCGATGCGAGCGGCCGTCAGCGGCACTTCCAGCGAGGTCAGATGGTAGGGCCTGAAGAAGCTGTAATAGGGGCCGTGGCCGATATGCAGATCGTCCATGCGCTCGATGATGCGCGGATGCGTCGCCTCGACGATTACGAAGACGCCGGGCGCCACGCCCTTGCCGACGGTGTAGTCGACGACGCCGTTCTTCGACAGGATGCCGCCCTGCTCGCGCGGGATCAGCACCTTGACCAGCTCGTCGCGATCGGCCTTGGGGCCGTGCATGCCGGGAACGTCGGGCACCAGCCCGGTGGCGTTGGCAATGGCGCACATCTCAACCATGGTTTTCGAGCCGTCGACGAACTCGACCAGCATGCGCGGATTCATGTTGCGGCGTAGCGCTTCCTCGCGATAGTCGTCGGGAACGGCGTCGTGGTTGAGCGGGTTGTTCTTGCCCTTGCCGGCGGAGACGATGGTGTAGCCGAGCGCCGAGGCGAACTCGATCAGCTCCATGCAGCTCGACGGCTCGTCGCCGGCGCCGACCGAATAGACGACGCCGAGCCGGTCGGCCTGCTGCTTCAGATAGCAGCCGATAGTGACGTCGGCCTCGACATTCATCATCACCAGATGCTTGCCGTGCTGCATCGCCATCAGGTCGAAATCGGCGGCGACGCCGGGCTTGCCGGTAGCATCGATGACGACATCGATAAGCGGATTGGTGACCAGCATTTCGTTCGAGGTTATGGCGATCTTGCCGCTTTCGATCACCTGGCTGAGCTTCGACGGCGTATCGGCCTCCCGTGCCATCGCCTCGTCGCCATAGGCGATGCGGATGGCATCACGCGCCGTATGCGGGCGGCGCGTCGAGATCGCGCAAACCGAAATGCCCGGCATCAGCATGCCTTGCGTCACCAGGTCGGTTCCCATCTCGCCGGAACCTATGACGCCGATGCGCACCGGGCGGCCTTGTGCGGCGCGCTTGGCAAGATCGCGGGCAAGCCCGGTCAAGGCGACATTGGTCATGCGAGAGCGTCCACTGCTTTAAGTCTTTGTTTGCGCATGTCGCTGTCCCAAAACCGCGGCACACTTGGGCAACATGCATCAGGATGCGGGAATAGCAGGGAACGGTAACGGTTTGCCAACGAAACCGGCCGCCGGCGGTGTTTTCTTGCGCTTGGCCCCAAAATCGGATTGCTTTCTGTGAAGACAATGCACCCGGCCAAAGTGTTACCGACGGTCCTGTGGGCCTAACGTCCGCGTTCTCAGATCTTAGAAAATGCCTCTCAGGGCACAACCGGCGAACGGGTGCAGCAGAACCGCTAAGCGCCGTTTGAATGGATCACAGCCAAGAAATGGACGGAAATTCTTAGTCATTCCTTTATGCATCCCGGCTTAAATGAGGAATGGACTGGCGTGCCCGTATCTTCAGGCGTTTTTTCTGCATGCGACGAACCGGCAAGAGTGGCAACGTTGCCACTATTTTTGCCCTGTCGTTGCCGATCGTCGTCGGCGGCGCGGGTCTCGGCGTTGAGACTTCCTACTGGTATTACAGCGGCCTGAAGCTACAAGCGGTGGCGGATGCGGCAGCCTATGCTGGCGCTTTGGAAAAGGTTTCAGGATCCGACAAACCAACGATAGTCTCCGCCGCGACATTGTCTGCGACAACGAATGGCTGGGACCCGTCGACAGGCACAATCGAAATCTTCACGCCCCCGTCCTCCGGCCCGAATGTGGCCCAAAAGGCTGTCGAGGTCATCGTTCATCAGACCCTCGATCGGTTTTTTACATCGATATTCACGCAAAATGCGGTCGGCGCACAGGCAAGAGCGGTGGCTCTTATCACCGACGCCTCAAAGGCCTGCGCTCTAGCTCTCAATCATTCCGCTCCGAAAGCGGCGCTCTTTTCCGGCAGTTCGAATCTCAAACTGAACGGCTGCGTCGTGATGTCGAATTCGATAGCCGCGGACGCCATCAAGCTTCAGGGATCGGCAAGCCTTCAGGTCGATTGCCTGGTATCGGCAGGCGGTGTTTCGTTGAGCAACCCCGTGACGACCGTGTGCGCCAGGCCGATAACCCAGGCGTTGCCCGCTGCCGATCCTTTTGCCGACTTGCCGGCGCCACCGGCCACGAACCCCTGTCGAAACAGCAATCAGTCGGTGTTGCAACCTGGAACATACTGCAGGGGGCTCAGCTTGAGCGGCAATGTAACGCTTTCGCCCGGGATATACGTCATTCAAGGCGGTGATTTCAAAGCGAACTCGAACGCGAATATTTCCGGCGACGGAGTCATCATTTATCTGGCCGGCAGCTCCGGCGTCAGCATGAACGGCACGGCCACCATCAAGCTCAGCGCACCAACGTCGGGCACCTATTCGGGGGTGCTGTTTTACGGCGACAAAGCCAACCTGACTGGATCGAACACGGTTAATGGCACGGCAGATTCGCTTTTGACCGGCGCTTTGTATTTTCCAACGCAAGACGTTAATTATCTCGGCAATTTCTCGGGCAAAGGCGGTTGCACTCAGGTCGTCGCCAGTACCGTGCAGTGGTCCGGCAACGCGAACGTCAATCAGGACTGCACGAGCCTTGGAATGCGAGACATTCCGGCGACGCAATCCATAAAGCTTGTCGAGTAATCTTCGTGACAGGGTCAGCAGTCCGGATGTTCCGCAGCGATTCGGGTGCTGCCGCGGTAGAGTTTGCGCTGATTGTGCCGATCCTTTGCCTGGTACTCCTTGGCATCATTGACGGCTGGTCTTTTGTGTCGAACGCGTTGTCGATGCGTGCAGGCGTCAAAACGGCGGCGAATCTCGTGATGCAAGGAGCAGCCGAGGATGCGACTATCCAAGCTGTCGCTCTTTCAGGCTGGGAAAACCATCCCGGCGACGCGCAGGTGACGCTGAGCCGGAAATATATGTGCGGGACCACCGTGGTCGATCCATCTGTCCTGTGCGACAGTTTGAAAGCTCCCGCGGTTTTCGTCGAAATCCAAGCGACAGCCACCTGGTCACCGCCCTTCAGTTTCGGCGCGTTTTCGCTCTCGCGCGAGCTCAGCCACCAACAGGTGATCCGTGTTCGCTA
This sequence comes from Mesorhizobium sp. M0904, assembly GCF_040319475.1. Taxonomy (NCBI): domain Bacteria; kingdom Pseudomonadati; phylum Pseudomonadota; class Alphaproteobacteria; order Hyphomicrobiales; family Phyllobacteriaceae; genus Mesorhizobium; species Mesorhizobium sp. M0904. The sequence goes on from NZ_JAMYOC010000027.1 coordinate 70,307, forward strand.
AAGCGAGGGCCTTCATACGGGGAGCATCAGGCGGAGCTGCGTTGGAGTTCGCGCTGATCGCCCCTGTTCTGATAATGGTCTTGATCGGCGTCTTCGCATTCGGCTGGGCCTTGAATGCCATGTCCAGTGTTCGGTATACGCTGGAAACGTCCGCGCGTGCGCTGCAGATGAAGAACTCGCTGACGCAGGCCGAGATAGAAGCCATAGCCACGGCAAAATTGCTGACTTTGGGATTGAAAGACGTAGACGTAACAATAGCAATCGACGCCCCCAACGGCGGCTTTCGAATGGCACATCTCACGGCCAGGTATGCTTTCGTTATCGAGTTCCCGTACTTCGATCGGTATCCGATAAATTATGGGACGACTGTCGCAGTTCCATTGGTTGGATCATGAGCGCGTCCAATTTCCTTAGGCAATAAGGGGTGAGCGGCCCAACGAAAGTGGCTGCGTCGGTTTCTCGCGGGCTACCGCAATTCGGCCAGCAACACCTGCGCCTCCGCGAGGTTTTTTCAGAGCCGGCGGCCAGGTCGTCCACTACCCCTCGCCCACTTCTATCTCGCCGCTACTTGTTTAATGACAACTATGCGAGGCCCACATGTGGAACTTGGCGACGGAGGGCTGGGTACTCCTCAGGCAAAGCATCCTCGGCTTCGTCAACGACAATGCGCTGAGCCATGGGGCGGCGATAGCGTTTTATGCCACGACTTCGCTTGCGCCGATCCTGCTCATCGTTGTCGCTATCGCCGGCATGGCCTTCGGGCACGAGGCGGCGCAACTCGCCCTTTCGGCACAGATCGCCGGCCTGATGGGGCCGCAAAGTGCCGAGCTGCTGCAGGCGACGATCGAGAACGCCTCGCAGAAGGAAGCGGGAACCCTTGCCAGCATTCTGGGGCTGGTCACGTTGTTCGTCGCCGCATCCGGCGTGTTCGGCGAAATGCAGCTGGCGCTGAACGAGATCTGGAAAGTCAAACCGAGCGGGGCAACGATCTCGCGGCTGGTTCGGGCACGCATTGCAAGCCTGGGCCTGGTCGCCGCGCTTGGTTTCCTGCTCCTGGTGTCGCTGGTCGTAAGCGCTGCAATTTCGGCGCTCGGAGAGGTCATCAACGCCTATCTGCCGTTCGGCACCATCATCCTGAGCGCCATCAACGGGATCGTCTCGTTTGCCCTGATCACGCTGCTGTTTGCCGCGATCTACAAGGTGCTGCCCGACCGCAGCCTGCAATGGCGCGATGTCGGCCTCGGCGCCGTGGTCACCGGGTTTCTGTTCACCATCGGCAAGTCGCTGATTGGCTGGTATATCGGAACCAGCGCCATCTCATCGTCATACGGCGCGGCCGGCGCTCTGCTCGTCGTGCTGTTATGGGTCTACTATTCGGCGGAGATATTTCTGCTGGGCGCCGAATTCACGCGAGCCTATTCGGTCCGACACGGCAGCCGGACCGATTTGAAGAACAAGGTGGAATCGCATGACAAATGAATTCACGCCGAAATTCGACCTGGCCGGCAAGGTGGTGCTGGTTACCGGCGCCTCGCGCGGCATCGGCCGCGCCTGCGCACTCGCCTGCATGTGCTCGGCCACATCCCGCTCGGCCGCATAGGCGACCCGATCGACGTCGCCGGCACCGTGGTGTTCTTCGCCTTGCCGGCGGCGTCACTGATCACCGGCGCGAATATATTGGTGGATGGCGGTTGGTCGCTAGCGTGATAGGGCTCTTTGGCTGGTAGTGCGACACCGCCTCGCGAGTGCCGCCTCCCCACACCGGAAGAAGCGCGCGGACTTCGCAGGTCGTTGAGCGGTTCAAGGTTAGTCCAAGAGGTCTTTTATGGGCGAAAAATCTCAATCGAACAGTGAATTCGACGAACCGCGGAATGAGCCACTCTTCACGACTATCTCGCAGACAGACCCCGCCTTCCTTGCAGCTTACGATCGCGCACTTGCGAGTGTGCCGACATTTGTCGAACACATCGAGAGAAATGCAGATGCCTTCTGTTCCGCGAAGCTTCGGTTTCGCGATCCCGACGAGTCCGAACGTCTTGGGGAGGACAACTTTGTTTTCCTTTGGCTTGCCGCAGTGCATTATCATGCTGAGGAGCGGCTATTTTCGGGTACGTTTTTCGGGGTGCCACCCGAGCTTCAGAAATGGCATCAAGTCGGACAGCGACTTGCATTTGAAGGCGACGATATTTTCGATTGGATGGTTCTCGACGCGGGGCACTTGCATGGGGGATTCACATTGCGCGTAACCCGAGACAAGCTTCCTGAGAAAGATCGCGGCTCATACGATCGATACATCGGGGTTTCGGTTTATGAGCCACTGCCGTCCTGATTCAACGCATGCTTAATGGCCTGGTCTTTCGTTGGAGGATTGGGCACCGCACTGGTCAAACCAGCTTTCTCATTCATTGCCGGCGAGCCAACGGACCATGTTCGCCATCAGTTTTCCGTAGAACGGCCATGCGAGGAAATCCTGCGAGAGCCAATGCGGGCCGATATCGGTTGCCCAGGCAATCGCGCGGCCGCGGCCATGGCTGCCGACGGCAAGGAGCGGCCAGTCGGTGCCGCGATGGTGGCAGGTCGCCAGAAGCCGGGACGAACCGTCGCGCCTGAATTCCAGCTTGTTCATGCCGAGAATCGGCGGCAAAGGCCCCTCCACCCCGGAAAAAATCGGATGTGACGACTGCAGGATGGAGGCCTGCAGGCCTTGCGGCACCTCCATGCCGTCGCAGTAGGGTAGGCAGCGGACGGGCAGAACGTCCTCGACCGGGGTGTCGTGGAAACGCGCCGTCCCGAACATGCCCTGAAAGCCCATGTAACCGCCGGCCAGCATCAGCCCGCCGCCAGCTTCGACATAGGCCTTGAGCACATCGAGGCGGTTGACGCCGACACGCCCGGCGCGGGCATCCGGCGTGACCAGCAATGTCAGGGCGCCGACATCGGAGATCACCACCGCCTGATATTGGGCGAGCCCATCGAGGTCATAAGGGAACTCCGCGCTGCAACGCTCGCCGCCGATCTGCGTGACGGCGATGCCTTCAGTGGCCAGCGCGGCATTGAAGGCCATAGCGCCATTGGTCGAGGCCGCACTTGTAAGCACGTCGCTGCCGATGGCAACCGACGTCGTCGCTGCAAAGGTTTCGCCTGCAAGCAAGATCTTCATTGCCGCCCCGCACTGTTTTCATTCGAGATGTTTTAGGAAGGGCGCCGGATCGACCGGCGCCCCTCTGGAGCTTGAGCTCCATAGAATCAGAACTTGAACTCGGCCAGATTTTCGGGGGTCACGATCTTGGCCGGACCAAGGATCAGTTCGCCGCCGGCGCCAATCGTGTATTCGCCGAGCCTGCCTGCCGTGAACTTCTCACCCTCCTTGCCGGTGATCTTGCACTGCGCAAGCGCCTGGGCTGTCTGATAGGTAAGATAGCCAAGATCGGTGACGTTCCACCAGATATCCTGAGCCGCCCCGTCCTTGATGTATTTCGAGATCAGAGTGGCCGGCGCGAGGCCGGTCAGCTTGACCTTGCCGATCATGCCCGCTTCCTCGAGTGCACGCGCGGCCGCCGGAAGGCCAATGCCTGCCGGGACGATGATCACCTTGAGATCGGGAAACGCCTGGACCAGCGCCAATGCCTGCTGCTGGTTGATCTGTTCGCTTTCTTCACCATAGGCCACCTGCACCAGCTTCATCTTGGAGAACTTCGGCTCGGCCGCCATCTTCGCCTTCATGAAGTCGATCCAGGCATTCTGGTTGGTCGCCGTCGGCGTCGACGACAGGATCGCGAATTCGCCTTCACCGCCGCTGAGGGCGAATGCACTTTCCAGCATCATCTCGGCGAGGCTGTCGCCCTTCACCTGATTGACAAACACCGCGCGGGCATCGGCGGCCACGTCGGAATCATACGAAATCACCCTGACGCCCTGCTGAACGGCGCGCTTCAGCGCCGGCGCGACGGCATTGGCGTCGTTGCCGGCAATTGCGATGACCCCGACCTTCTGCGACACGAGGCTGTTGATGAATTCGATCTGCGCCTCGGCAGTCGCCTGCGATGGGGCGACCTGGGTGGCGGTGCCGCCAATTTCCTTGGCCGCCTCTTGTGCGCCTCCGAAGGCCACTTTGAAATAGGGATCTGTGTCGAGCTTGGGCAGGAAACCGACCGTTACGGGTTCCTTGGCGCATTCCTGGCTGAAGGCCAGCGACGTTGGCGCAAGCAGAACCGCGGACGCGAGCAGGGCTAATCTAAACGCTTTCATTGTGACTCCTCCGTCAAAATTCGGGCTTGAAGGAAGGGGCCCGAGATCACCCCTTTGTCTCGCGCATTGCGCGGGATCTGCTGAGCAGCTCCTGTGTGGAGCGCCAGTAATTGCCGACCAGCAGCGAGCCGATCAGAAGCAGGCCGATGATCATGCCCTGCGCGTCGCCACCGATCTGGTTGAGCGCCAGCACGTTGCGGATGATGGCGATCAGGACCAGCGCCAGCATGACGCCGGTCAGGCGGCCCTTGCCGCCAAAGACGCTGACGCCGCCGAGCAGAACAATGGTGATGACGTCGAGCTCCATGCCGAGCGCATTGTTGGCGCGGGCGTTGGAGAGGCGCGCGGTATAGACGATGCCGGCTATGGCGGCGACAACGCCCGAGACGACGAACAGGTTCAGCACCATCCGCCGCGTGTTTATGCCCGAATAGCGCGCCACTTCGGGGCTGCCGCCGAGCGCGTAGATGCGCTTGCCGGTCGGCGTCTTCTGCAGCACGACCGCAAACACCGGCGCCAGCACCAGGAAGGGCACGATGGTCCACGGTATCTCGGTGCCAGGCAGGTTGTTGATGCCGAAATCGACGACCGCGGGCGGCAGGATGTTGACCGAGCCGGTGCCGAGCAGGATGTAGCCAAGGCCTCGATAGAGCGCCATGGTGCCGAGCGTCACAACCAACGACTGCAGTCCAAGGCCCGAGACCAGATAGCCGTTGAAGGCGCCGAGCAGGCCGCCGCCGACGAGTGTCAGCGGAATTGCGGCAAGCGTCGGCATACCGGCCTGGACCAGCAAGCCAAAGACGACGGATGTCAGCGCCAGCACCGAGGCGATCGACAGGTCGATCTCGCGGGTGATGATGAGCAGCGTCATCGGCAGGATCAGCAATGCCTTTTCCGAGGCGCTGGCGGCCAGTTGCGAGAGATTGAAGCCGGAAACGAAATTCGGCACGAAGATCGCGGCATAGAGGAAGATGGCTACACAGGAGGTCGCCAGCAGCAGATCCCAGAAGTCGATCGACCGGAGGAACTTTTTCACCGCGCCCTCGCCTGTCTTGCCTGCTCGGCGCGCCGTACGATGAAGGTGTCGATGCCGATGGCGACCAGGATCACCAGGCCGTAGACGCCCTGCAGCCACAGCGGATCGACGCGCACCAGCGTCAGCCCGTTTTTGATGACCAGCAGCGTGAGGGCTCCGAGAATGATGCCGAGCAGCGTGCCCGAACCACCGCGGATGGCGACGCCGCCGACCACCGCTGACGCGATCACCGTGAGTTCGAAGCCGAGCGCAACGCGGGCGTCGATGGTCGCATAGCGCGATGCCCACAGCGCGCCGCACAGGCCGCCGAGCAGGCCGGCCATGCCAAAGGCCAGCAGAATGCGCCGGTCGACAGGGATGCCGATCAGACGCGCGCCGTCGGGATTGGAGCCGGCGGCGAACAATTCGCGCCCGAAGGCGGTGCGATAGAGCAGCACGTAGCCCAGGCACAGGATGACGATTGCGATGACGACGATCAGCGGCACGCCGGCGATCTTCAGGCCGGTCATGTCGAGCCAGGCTTGCGTGACTTCGTCGGCGCTGATCTGGTCGCCGGCTGCCCAGATCGAGTTGAAGCCGCGGAAGATAGACATCGAGGCCAGCGTGACGACGATCGCCGGGATCTTTCCCCTGGTGACGACGAGGCCGTTGATCAGGCCGGCGACGCCACCGACGGCGCATGCGGTCATCAGCCCGATGCCGATGTCGAGCCCTGGATAGGCCTGGACCATGCTGGCCGCCATGTAGGCCGACAGGCCAATCACCGCGGCGATCGAAAGGTCGATGTTGCGGGTGATCAGCACCAGCATCTGCGCGAGTGCTGCAACCACGAGCAGCGCGGCATCCATCGACACGGCGGTCAGGTTTGCAGCGCTCACCATGCGCGGGTTGATGATGGTGACCGGGATCGCGACCGCCAGCATCGCGGCGAGCAGGCCGAACTCCCGCCGCTTCAGTATGTCGAGCGGCCCTTTTCTTTTCTCCTCGCCGGCGGCCTGTGCTACCGGGCCGGCGCTTTCGCCGGCTTTCGTCGCTGCTTCCAGCACCTTTTCCTGAGTGGCTTCGCCCCTGGCAAATTCGGCCGTCCGATGGCCTTCGCGCAGGACGATAATGCGGTCGCACATGCCGATGAGTTCGGGCATTTCGGAGGAGATCAGGATGATGGCCATGCCCTGGGCGGCAAGGTCGGCGATCATCGCATGCACTTCCGCCTTGGTGCCGACATCGATGCCTTGCGTCGGCTCGTCGAGGATGAGGACGCGCGGTTCGGTGCGCAGCCATTTGGCCAACACCACCTTCTGCTGGTTGCCGCCGGACAGTTCCTTCACCGGCTGCGCGTAGCCGGAAAAGCGAAGCTTCATGCGCTTCAGCCAGTCCGAGACCAGGTTGGTCGCGCGGTTCGTGCCGTAGAAGCCGGAGCGGGCTGCCTCGTCGAGGATTGGCAGCACCGCGTTGTCGAGGATGGAAAAATCCATCACCAGGCTCTGGCCCATGCGGTCTTCCGAGACATAGGCGATGCGCGCATCCATGGCGTCGCGTGCCGAGGCGAAGCGCACAGCTTCGCCGTCGATCAGGATTTCGCCGGCATCGGGCTGGTCGATGCCGAACAGCACGCGCGCGATCTCGGTCCGACCGCTGCCGACCAGGCCGCCGAGCCCGAGCACCTCGCCGGCATGGAGCTTGAGGTCGATATTGGAAAAGCCACCGGCGTGCGAAAGCCCCCTCGCCTCCAGCACCAGTGCGCCGGTGGCGTGGCTTCGTTGCGGATAGAGGTCGGTCACCTCGCGGCCGACCATCATGCCGATGGCGGCGGCGCGGCCAAGCTCGGCCTTCGGCTTGACGCCAATGAAACGTCCGTCGCGCAGCACCGCGATGCGGTCGGCGATGCGGAAGATCTCGTCCATGCGGTGGCCGACGAACATCATCGCCACGCCGTGCAGCCGCAGGTCGGCGACGACAGTGAACAGCCGCTCGACCTCGCGCTGCGACAGGGCGGCCGTCGGCTCGTCCATGATCAGCACCCGCGCGTCGAGCGACAGGGCACGGGCGATCTCGACCAGTTGCTGTTCGGAGGTGCGCAACGTTCCGAGCCGGGTTTCGGCCGGCACGTCGAGGCCGACTGTCGCCAGCACCCTGCGCGCGCCGGTAAGCATGGCGGCGTTGTCGATGCCGCCGAAGCGGTCGCGCGGCATATGGCCGAGATAGATGTTCTCCGCCACCGAAAGATCAGGGAAAAGACCGGGGTGCTGGTGCATGACCGAGATGCCGGCAGCCTGGGCGTCGTGCGGTGAATGGAAGACCACAGGCTTGCCATCGACTTCGACATGGCCGCCGGTCGGGAGATACACGCCGGCCAGCAGCTTTACGCAGGTGCTCTTGCCGGCGCCGTTTTCGCCAAGCAGAGCCAGCACCTCGCCTGAGCGCAAGTCGAAGGACGCGTCCTTGAGGGCAATCGTGCCGCCGAAGGCTTTTGTCGCCTGAACCAGGGCAACGGGGACAGCCGCGTCGTTCTTCACCATGGCGTCGGCTTCGCCTAATGCGCCCAAGTGCAGCACCCTTCCTCCCTGGTCCTGTTTTTTCAATTTGCTATATTAAATGGTCGAATGCCGCAACTGGAAAATTGACTTCCATGGCCGCGAAGGGCACTGTCGCGTCGCGCACGGGTGCGATTGGAGTGCTCGACCCCGCGGCAGCCTCAAAGCTGCAAGCGGCTGGAGTGGCTCTGCGGGAATGATGGGGAGGCGCCGGTTTTGTCCGGAAAAGGCAGCAATTCGGTCAAGGTTCGGCATTATAACGAGCGCTTCGTGCTTGATGCCATTCGCCGCCTGAAGGAGGCATCCAAGTCCGATCTGGCGCGCGCCGCAAATCTGACGCCGGCCGCGGTCGCCACCATTGTCGACGGGCTGGAATCGTCAGGATTTGTAAAGCAAGTGGGAAAAAGGTTCGGACAACGCGGATCGCCGTCCACTCTCTACCGACTTGCACCGGAGCGCATCTACAGCGTCGGCATCAAGATCGGCCGGCGCGCGCTGGAAGCCGTGCTCGTCGACTTCGCCGGCGAGGTCCGCTCGCGCGAGTCGCACGAATATCGCTTTCCGGATCCCGACATGGTGCTTAAGGCCGGCAACATGTCGCTGGCCAATTTCGACAAGTTGATCGAGGGGCTTGGCGATGCCAGCATCGTCGGCGTCGGCATCGCCTCGCCGTATTTCCTCGGCGGCTGGAGCGAGGAGCTCGGCTTTCCCGACGACCTTGGCAGCCGCTGGGAAGCAATCGATCTGACGACGGTCTTCGCCACAAAGCCGAAGACCCCGGTCTTCGTGGAAAACGACGCGTCATCGGCTGCACTCGCAGAGCTCATCCAGGGGACCGGCGCGCGGTTCCGCGACTTCATGCATATCTCGATCGACACCTTTGTCGGCGGCGGACTGGTGCAAGGCGGCAAGGTCCACACCGGGCCGCACGGCAACAGCGCCGCGCTCGGTCCTTTGCCGGTCTCGCCTTCAAGCCTCGATTCGGTGGCGGCCAAGCCGGCGCGCTACCAGAGCCTGCTGCATCGCGCTTCGATCTATGTGCTGGTCAATCATCTCAAATCGCGCGGCATCGAAATCAATCGCGTGCGCGAACTCGACCCCTTGCCGCCGGGGGCGCGCGAGCCGCTGTCCGAATGGATCGACGATTGCGCCAATGCGCTGGTCGAGGCGATCATCGCCATCACCTCGGTCATCGACATCGAGGCGATCGTTCTCGACAGCATCCTGCCGCGGCCGATCCATCTCGAGCTGCTGGCAAAGGTGCAGACCCAGTTCAACAGGATCAGCGCCATCGGCATCGTGGCGCCGGAAATCGTCTCGGGACAATTCGGCCCCGAGGCTTCGCCAATCGGCGCGGCGATGCTGCCGTTCTCGGCACTGTTGGCACCCGACAGCGGCGTGCTGATGATCGGCAAGGACAGAACGATGCTGCTGGGCAGCCTGTCGAGACTTGCCAGCCAAAGCCAACCAGCGAGAAGCTCAGCGGTTTCAACGGGATAGGATGGCGCTGCAAGGAGCATCAAGCTCCAGGCATCATCAACATCAGCTCGCAGTCCGGCACGGGCACGGCGGGCTTTTTGCGCCGGCACCGGAACTTTTAGCGGCCGCTAATCTTCATTCGTCACCGACATTGAAATGCCGATCGGTCCGCGCTCCGCTTCAGTGCGGGCCCAGGAAGCAAGGAGGAACATATGAACTGGGATCAAATCAAGGGAAAATGGACGCAGTTCAAAGGCAAGGCGAAAGAGCAGTGGGGTGACTTAACCGACGACGATCTTGATCGGATCGAGGGCAACCGGGACCAGCTCTTGGGGCGTATCCAGGAGCGATATGGCATCGCCAAGGAAGAGGCGGAGCGCCAGGTTGATGACTGGTCCAGAAGCATCAGCTGAGCCTTGGACGCAACGCCGTCTTCTCCCACCGGGGTGAACTCGCGTCGCCCGCCGTGCCGACTGGTGCGGTGGGCTCTTTCGACAGCGAGGCCCCGCGAGGAACCTTTAGCCGTATCTAATGTTCTACTTGCGTGGCGGGCTTCGCCCCGGCGTGCGCCCCGCCCGGAGGCGAAGGAGTGCAATCATGAACAACATTATCTGGCTGGTCGGCGCGATCGTGATCGTAATAGCCATTTTGAGTTTTTTGGGTCTGCGATAGCATCTGAACCCTCTCTTCGAGCCGGCGACCGTCCCCGCGCGGCATGGCCTCAGCACGCCCAAGCTGGTCAGACTTAGGTCCCAAGCAAGCCGCTCTGGGGTTGGACCGAAGCCTCGGCTGAGGAACGTAGCCGGCTGGCTCACGTTGTGGTGAGCTTTGGCGCGACGAAGATGCGTCCGGGCGGAAGAGTTCAAAGCCAGGGAGGAGAGGCCCGACGCTGCTAACGAGCGTCGGGCCTGGGCGTGAATGCAAACAATCAGCAGACTGTTCAATTCCCATGCCCAGGCAGCACGTGCCGTTGCCGCGCTTCAGGCTGCCGGGATTCGCCGCCGCCAGATCAGCGTGGTCGGATCTTACAACGACAATGATGAACCGATCAGCGTTGCTGGATATTACGACGATGAGATGAGCGCTCTCTGGCGGAGCGCCGTCGCCGGTGCCGCACTTGGCGCCACGGCTGGTCTGTTGGCCGGCTTCAGCGCTTTTGGAGCTCAAGACGTTGATCCTGCGGGGATGACCGGCATGGCCCTGGTCGGCGCGGCGTGGGGCGGCTTTGCCGGCGTGCTTCTCGGAACTTTCGCCAATTTCGCCCAGAAGCCGCGCAAGCCGAGGATCGCTGAGGGTGTCGTACTGGTGATGGCCCGGGTCGATGAAAGGCAGGCCGGCGCCGCGCATACGGTGCTCCGGAGTTTCGCGGAGACGCCTTCCGGGCCGATGAAGAGGAGCGCTTCGCCAAATTCAAGCCGGCTCCGCGTCCGATCTGGTGCCCGATGAAGTTTGAAGCATGCGGGCTACTTACCGTGGTGTTGTCCTTTATTCTTACCGTTCTGTTGGCTGGTCTCATCCTTGGCTGAACCCATGCCCCTTGCCACCGGCGACACTATGCCCGGCAATTGGCGAAGGTTGTGGCCAGTTCGAAGGATTAAACCATTCGTGCTAAGCGTTAATAGCTTGTAGCCATAGGAGAGGACGCCGACGTGGACAAACGGGCTGAAGGAGACAGGGAGAAATTGGCCCGAGGCGAGTTCGAGCTCAAAGCCGAACGATATGGTGTGAACGCCTTTCTTCTCGTTGTCGAACTGGTAAATCTGCTGGAAAAGCGCGGATTGATCAGCAGCGACGACGTCGCGAAAATAGCCGAGGCCACCGCACTTGCCGTCGCCGCATCCAGTCAACCTGACGTGAACAGCATCAATCTGTTGCAGACCATCGCTGCTGCACGCCGGCCCAAATAGGCTTATATCAAATCCGCCGGCAATCAGCGCCAACCAAACGCTATGGATTGAACTGATCTCGGTCGAGCGTACGGAGCCTTTCCATGTGCAACGACTACGAGCAGCACATCGCCTGGGCCGAATACTGCCGGATGATGGAATCGCTGGCGCTCAAAATCCCCAGCCATCAAACCGAACTGGATCTGCCGCAGACGGATGACATCCACATCAACGACCCCGCGCCTGTAATGCGCGCCGCCGGCGACGCAATCGAACTGGCGTCGATGACGTTCGGCTTTCCCCCGGCCGGGCCAAAAGGCGGACCTGTATTCAACTTTCGCTCGGAGGGCCGGCAGTTCGGCAACAGCAAGCGCTGTCTCGTTCCGGCGTCGGCATTCTTCGAATTCACGGGAACGAAATATCCAAAAACCAAGCACAGGTTCACGCTGAATGGCCATTCGTTCATGGCGATTGCCGGGTTGTGGCGCGAGGGAATCGGCAACAAGCCGCCGACGTTCACGATGCTGACGAGCGAGCCGGGGCCGGACGTGGCGCCATACCACAACCGGCAAGTGGTTGTGCTGCGGCCGTCGGACTGGGCGGCCTGGATCCACCTGACGAGGTCCGAGGCCGAACTCCTGCGCCCGTTGCCGGAAGGGTCGCTCAGAGTGGAGACAGCTCGGGCGGGTTCAGAGTAGGGACCATCGGAAAGGTGCGCGCTGAGCTGCGGCCGCGCCGCGCCCATGCTCAGAACGAATGCCCGCGCGATATAAGCGCTTCAGCCCGGCTTGACGTAGCCGGCGGTGACCTCGTCCTTGTGAGCGGCGAAAGCTTCCAGGACTTCGGTTTTCTCAGGCTTCGGAATTTTGAAATGATCCAAGGTCCGCCCGAGTTCCGCTGCGACCTCATCGAATTCCGCGGGGGAAATCCGCAGGTCGCGATGCGCCTCCTCGAGGCCGAGCGGCGTCGTGCCGGGCTTGGTGGCGACGAACTTGAAGGGCCCGCCAGAAACGTCGCAGACCCACAGCGTCCGCATGAACTTGAGGCCGGGCAACCTTTCAAGGTTCTTGGTGTGCCATTTGCGCAATTGTGGGTTCTTGGACTTCTTGCCGACAATCGGGTTCATCACGACGGCGTCGCTGAAATGATCGATCACCGCTGCGATGGCGAACACACCACCCAGGCGCTCATATAGAGTCTTCCCCGATGTGGTTTTCTTAGCCTGGGCGAGTGCGTTGTCGGCAGGCAATACCGACGTCGATGCGGCGGCCAGCGCCAGCCCGGCGACAACACTTCGTCTCGTGAAAGAGGTCGAAATTTTCATCCCTGGTTCCCTTCGAGGTTAGGCCAGAGCAAGCCGCAGCCTGTCTGGCGGGCTTCATGAAGTGACATTCGGACACGTTGCCGTATTTTTAGCATCGTCTAATGAACTAACGCGCCCTTCGCCCGAATTATTCCGATGGACGGCATTGCCGTGGTCACATGCGTGAAGGTCGCGCGGATGAGGAAGGCTTAAGCACGCGTCGCCGCGCGCGGCAGCGGTCGCGAAGCCACTTCGGCCGCATCGGCGGCCCGATCGATGTTGTTGCGGGCACCGTAGTGTTCCTGGCCTTGCTGGCGGCGGTCGCCCGCGGCCAATAGCCTGTGCTTTTCGAAGATCGCTAGCTTCTGCGGATAGGTTATCCGCACCTTTGCGTTGCACCCATCGCATTTGAAGTGCGCGATTGTTCTTAGTGCAGAGCCCTTTCTTACCGCCGGATGCAAGCAATCCGGACATTCGAATGTGAGCGCGACATCTGATAAGTCTTCGGCTAAGCCCATTTCCATCCCCTTCGCAAGCTCGGTGGCTACAACCTGGCGATTCTCAATGAGCAATTCAGATGCCAAACGGCTGTGCCAAAGCCGGACTAGACCAATTCGCCGCAGAACGTTGCCAAGCTAGTGCGCCTTCTCTGTGCCTTTTGAGCCACGAAGAGACCTAACTTCCTCCAGCAATTCGCGCTCATTGGTAGTCACGTTTCGGAAGATTGCGAAAATCATCACCGCCAAGGCTTCGGCAGCCAGGCTTAGAGGGTCAATGTGCTCATCTGCGCAAACCTGATCAAACACGCGTTCACAAATAGCCAAATCGTGAGGGCTGAGGCGGGTGCGATTGAAACGCCGGCGCGACATTTGCGAGCCTTCGAGGCCGCTGCCCGTGCAAAAGAAGCGGGTCTTCGCAAGAAACGCGAGTCATTGAGCGATTGTTCCCGGCTGCAAGCTTTGTTAAGTCGCCTGCAGCGGGGGCAGACCAGAGCGCTTCCCCATGCGCATCATGGCGCGTGCGAGCACGAGCTGTGGCTCGACCTTGGCATTTCTATCATGGCGAGATGCTTGGCATTCAGGCATTTTCGGACGCCCGCCCGAACGGCGCTGGCCGCCATGCGCGGGCCGATTTCGGACGGCTGGACCGTTGGGCTCACGTCAGACACAGTAGCCTGGGGGCAAAGACTGCTTCGAATCCTAAACGGGGCCGTCGGCTACCCCATTTGACGACGCGGAGGAGCCACGCCTTCCGCCCCTGACAATCGGGTTTTGACCCCAACGCCATCGGATTGGGTTCGCCTGACCCATAGCCGTCCACTTCCCGCTCGGGGGCGTCGCCATGCCAGCGAGCGTTGCCGCGATCTGACTGGATCGCTTCAGTGTGGTTCGAATGATGCTGGAGTCTGCCCGGGATACTAGCGACCAGTTGGCGCTAACAGGTGCATGCTGAATTCGCTGGTGCTGCGAGAGAGGATTGAACTCTCGACCTCTCCCTTACCAAGGGAGTGCTCTACCACTGAGCTACCGCAGCCGCCGATGGCGGGGCTTCTGCCATATCGAACCGGCAAGCGCAAGGCCAAGACAAGGGCACAAACGGGGCCGGGTTGAAAGGCCGCACCAGGCGATCGTTGCGGACATGGCCGTGCCACAATGTTGGCTATCCCTTGATCCGTACCGGCGGGTCGCCGGGCCGGGGACGGAACGATGAACGACAAGGCAGTTTCTCCGAACAAGCCACCGAAGAAGGATGGTTCCGCGAAAAAGGCAGGAACTGGCCGCAAGGACCGCCTGGCCGAGCAGTTGCGCGCCAATCTGCAGAAGCGCAAGGCGCAATTGCGCTCACGAAGGACCGGCGACGCCGACCAGCGGCCGGACGGGCTGCAGGCGGCGATGAAAAAAGATTAACGCGAATCGGCTATGTTGGTCGCCGGTACTTTGGCCAAATCAGCGTGGGCCAAAGTGGGGAATAGCCTGTTTCTTGAACCAAGCCGGCCAATGGTCTAGATGGGCGGCAACAGACTCAACCGATTTAAACCGGCCTTTTAGCCGAGGGGACGCTCTTCATGGATCGCATCAGAATTGTCGGCGGCAACAAGCTTGCCGGAAGCATCCCGATCTCGGGCGCGAAAAACGCCGCGCTGCCGCTGATGATCGCTTCGCTTTTGACCGACGACACGCTGACGCTGGAAAACGTGCCGCATCTGGCCGATGTCGAACAGCTCATCCGCATCCTCGGCAATCACGGGGTCGACTACTCGGTCAATGGCCGCCGCGAAAAGCAGCAGGAAGGCTATTCGCGCACCATCACTTTCTCCGCCCGCAACATTGTCGACACGACGGCGCCTTACGAGCTGGTGTCGAAGATGCGGGCCTCGTTCTGGGTGATCGGTCCGTTGCTGGCCCGCATGGGCGAGGCGAAGGTGTCGCTGCCCGGTGGCTGCGCCATCGGCACGCGCCCAGTCGACCTCTTCCTCGAAGGCCTGCAGGCGCTGGGCGCCGATATCGACGTCGACACCGGCTACGTCATCGCCAAGACCAGGAACGGACGGCTTGTCGGCAACCGTTATGTGTTCCCGAAAGTCTCGGTCGGCGCCACCCATGTGCTGATGATGGCGGCCTCGCTGGCCAAGGGCGAGACGGTGCTCGAAAATGCCGCCCGCGAGCCGGAGATCGTCAACCTCGCCGAATGCCTCAACGCCATGGGCGCGAAGATCTCGGGCGCCGGCACGGCGACCATCGCCATCGACGGCGTCGAGGCGCTGTCGGGCGCCCGCGTCAGGGTGATCCCCGACCGTATCGAGACCGGCACCTATGCGATGGCGGTGGCGATGACCGGCGGCGACGTCGTGCTCGAAGGCGCGCGGCCCGACCTGTTGCAGACGGTGCTGGACATCATTTCGCAGACCGGCGCCGAGATCACGCAGACCAATTCCGGCATCCGCGTCAGGCGCAATGGCGCCGGCATTTCACCGGTTGACGTGACGACGGCGCCCTTCCCGGCTTTCCCGACCGATCTGCAGGCGCAGTTCATGGGCCTGATGACGATGGCCAAGGGCAAGTCGCGCATCACCGAGACGATCTTCGAAAACCGCTTCATGCACGTCCAGGAACTCGCCCGGCTCGGCGCCCACATCACGCTGTCCGGCCAGACCGCGATCGTCGACGGGGTGGCGAAGCTGAAGGGCGCGCCGGTCATGGCGACCGATCTTCGCGCCTCGGTGTCGCTGGTCATCGCCGGCCTCGCCGCCGAAGGCGAAACCACCGTCAACCGCGTCTACCATCTCGACCGCGGCTTCGAGCGGCTGGAGGAAAAGCTGTCCGGCTGCGGCGCGGAGATCGAGCGCATTTCGGGCTAGAGCCTTTCCGCAGGGCTTGTGGCGCGGTTGCACGGACCGGAAAGACCGCCTAACAGAAGGCTGAATAGTCCAACCTTCAGGTGTGAAATCCGCATGGCCCTCAAGCTTGTCGCGCTCGACGATCAGGATCTGAGCATCATCTCGGCGCATGTCCAGGATGCCGTCATGAAGGTCAGCGATCTTGAATACCTGCCTTCGGTAAAGCGCTTCGTGCTGACCATGAATCGCTTCGTCTGGGAGGCCAAATCCGGCTTCTTTCGCCAGCACAACGAGCGGCGGCAGGCTGTGCTGCATTTCGACCGGGTGCTCGGCGCCAAGACCAGCGGCATTGCCCGCGACAAGCCCGACGAAGTGCTGTCGCTGCTGGCGATCAGCTTTCTCGCGCTCGACAAGCCGGCCGGCATCGTCGAGCTGATCTTTTCGGGCGGCGGCGCGATCATGCTCGATGTCGAATGCATCGAGGCGCGGCTTGCCGATGTCGGCGGCGCCTGGGAAGCGACGTCGCGCCCGGCCCACAGGGTTTGAGCCGATGGCCATCACGCTTCGCCAGTCCGACGCCGATTTCGAGCAGCGCTTTGCCGCGTTCCTGCTGACCAAGCGGGAGGTCTCGGCCGATGTCGACGCCGTGGTGCGCGAGATCATCGCCAAGGTGCGCGCCGAGGGCGACGCCGCGCTGGTCGAGTACACGCAGAAATTCGGCGGCGGCGACCTGGCCGAGCTCGGCATCGCCGTCTCCAGGGACGACATTGCCCAGGCTTACGATGCAGCCGATCCGCAAACGGTCGAGGCGCTGAAATTCGCCCGCGAGCGCATCCGCGCCCATCACCAGCGCCAGCTGCCGCAGGACGACCGCTACACCGATGCCGCCGGCGTCGAGCTCGGCTCGCGCTGGACGGCGATCGAGGCCGTGGGGCTCTATGTGCCGGGCGGCACGGCGAGCTATCCGAGCTCGGTGCTGATGAACGCGGTGCCGGCCAAGGTCGCCGGCGTCGAGCGCATCGCCATGGTGGTGCCGGCCTCCGGCGGCGACGTGCCGCCGCTGGTGCTGGTGGCGGCCGACCTTGCCGGCGTCTCCGAAATCTACCGCGTCGGTGGCGCCCAGGCGATCGCCGCCCTTGCCTTTGGCACCGAAACGATAAAACCTGTCGCCAAGATCGTCGGCCCCGGCAATGCCTATGTCGCGGCGGCCAAGCGCCAGGTGTTCGGAACGGTCGGCATCGACATGATCGCCGGGCCCTCGGAAGTGCTGGTTGTGGCGGACGGCAGCAACGATCCGGACTGGATCGCCGCCGACCTGCTCGCCCAGGCCGAGCACGACGTATCGTCGCAGTCGATCCTGATCACCGACGATTCTGCCTTTGGCGAGGCGGTCGAACAGGCGGTGGAGCGGCAGTTGCAGAACCTGCCGCGCGGAGAAACGGCGGCGGCGAGCTGGCGCGATTTCGGCGCCGTGATCCTGGTGCCGACGATCGAGGCGGCACTGCCGCTGGTCGACCGCATCGCCGCCGAACATGTCGAGCTTGCCATCGACGATCCCGAGGCATTCCTGGCGCGGATGCGCAATGCCGGCGCGGTGTTTCTCGGCCGCCATACGCCGGAAGCCATCGGCGACTATGTCGCCGGCTCCAACCACGTGCTGCCGACAGCGCGCTCAGCGCGCTTCTCGTCCGGACTTTCGGTGCTCGATTTCGTCAAGCGCACTTCGGTCCTGAAGCTCGGGCCGGAGCAGTTGCGGGCGCTGGCGCCGGCGGCGATTACGCTCGCCAAGGCGGAAGGCCTCGATGCGCATGGACGCTCCGTCGGCATCCGGCTGAACATGTAGAAATGTCCGACTACGACCAAACCCGCGCCAGGCTGATCGATGTCGAGCTCGACGAGACGATCGGCCGCTCGACGCCCGATGTCGAGCATGAGCGGGCGGTGGCGATCTTCGACCTGATCGAGGAGAACCGTTTTCAACCGGTCAATGACGATGGCGCCGGGCCGTACCGACTAAAACTGTCGCTGGCCGAATCCCGGCTGGTTTTCGCCGTGACGCGCGAGGACGGCGCAGCCGTGGTCACCCACATCCTGTCGCTGACGCCACTCAGGCGCATCGTCAAGGATTACTACATGATCTGCGAAAGCTATTATGATGCCATCCGAACCGCGACGCCCAGCCATATCGAGGCGATCGACATGGGCCGGCGCGGCCTGCACAATGAAGGCTCGCAAACGCTGATGGACCGGCTCGCCGGCAAGATCGAGATTGACTTCGACACGGCGCGCCGGCTGTTCACGCTGGTTTGCGTGCTGCACTGGCGAGGCTGAACTGGCCGCCCCGCTGCCCCGCTCGAATCTGCCCCGCTCGATCCTGTTTGTCTGCGGCATGAACGCAGTGCGCTCGCCGATGGCCGAATTGCTGGCACGCAAGGTGCTCCCGCCCACCACCTTCGTTGCCTCGGCCGGGGTGCGCGGCGGGGAACGCGACCCGTTCGTCGATGCCGTACTGGCCGAAGAGGGCCTTTCACTGGGCGAACGGCACCCGAGAACGATGGACGACCTCGAGGACGATTATTTCGACCTGATCGTGACGCTGGCGCCGGAAGCCCACCACACCGCGCTCGAGCTCACCCGTTCGCTGGCCGTCGAAGTCGAATATTGGCCGATGCCCGACCCGACCGGCGTCAGCGGCACGCGCGAGCAGATCATGGCCGCCTATCGCGACGTGCGCGAGCGGCTGAAGGCGCGGATCGGCCGCCGTTTTCTCGGCAACGGGGCTGAAAACGCCGCGGATTAAGCATGTTCACAAGCGGACGTTTATCATATAGGTTCCGCGCAACTTTCCGGCCGGGGCGCTGGAAGTATCCATCCAAGCAAAGGTATCGAATGCCGAAGGAAGAAGTCCTCGAGTTTCCGGGTGTCGTGACAGAACTGCTGCCCAACGCCATGTTCAGGGTCAAGCTCGAAAACGAACATGAAATCATCGCCCATACGGCCGGCCGCATGCGCAAGAACCGCATCCGCGTTCTGACCGGCGACAAGGTCCTGGTCGAGATGACGCCCTACGACCTGACCAAGGGCCGCATCACCTACCGCTTCAAGTAAGTTCAAGGACCCGGCCGGGATCGCGATGGGCATTTTGCAGAAGCTCGTGCTTGCCTCGGGTTCGCCACGCCGGATAGAGCTGCTGCAGCAGGCCGGCATCGAGCCGGACCGTGTGTTGCCGGCTGATGTCGACGAGACGCCGCTGCGTGCCGAGCATCCGCGCTCGCTGGCCAAGCGGTTGGCGACGCAGAAGGCCGAGAAGGCGCTGGCCTCGCTGAAGACCGAGACCGACTACGTGCCGACATTCGTGCTGGCCGCCGACACGGTGGTCGCCGTCGGGCGGCGCATCCTGCCCAAGGCCGAGACGCTCGATGACGCGGCCAACTGCCTCGGGCTTTTGTCCGGCCGTTCGCACCGCGTCTATTCCGGCATCTGCCTGATCACGCCAGGCGGCAAGCAGCGCTTGCGGCTGGTGGAGACCAGGGTGCGTTTCAAGCGGCTGCCGCGCGAGGAGATCGAGGCCTACATCGCATCCGGAGAATGGCGCGGCAAGGCCGGCGGCTATGCCGTCCAGGGGCTTGCCGGCGCCTTCGTCGTCAAGCTTGTCGGCTCCTACACCAACGTCGTCGGCCTGCCGCTCTACGAGACGGTGGCGCTGCTCAGCGGCGAAGGCTTCAAGGTGCATGCCAACTGGCTGACGGGTGCAGGGATATGAGCTCGGACGACAAGGTCACGCCGCTGCGTCCCAAGCGGCCATGCCCGGAATGCGGCAAGCCATCGGCGCGCGAAACCTATCCGTTCTGCTCGAAGCGCTGCAAGGACATCGACCTCAACCGCTGGCTGAAGGGGGTCTACGTCATCCCGGGCCGCGACGACGAGGATGAGAACGACGACCAGAAATAGCACCGTCCACCTGCGGTTTTCCGCAGGCTTGGGACGGTTTCGCAGCCGCGATCGTGACCGATGATCGGCCTTGCGGACTGCCTGTCGCTTCCCGACTGAAATCAATGTCCAGAACCTGCTCCGGCCGGGCACTGTCGGACGGAACAGGTTCTGGCGTTTTGTCTGAGCATGATCTTTTCCGAAAACCGGATTCCACTTTTCGGGATCATGCTTTTTGTCTGAGCATAATCTTTTTCCGAAAACCGGATTCCACTTTTCGGGATCATGCTCTAAGCGCTGGACAGGCCGAATTCCCGTGCTATAACCCACGCGCTTTCAAGGGGTGCCGACGGCGCTTTCATGAACCCGGTGTGCAGATTGCCGCCCACTGGGGCAGGCCCAGATAGCTCAGTTGGTAGAGCAGCGGACTGAAAATCCGCGTGTCGGTGGTTCGAATCCGCCTCTGGGCACCATCCACCTCGGGGTACGACCCGGAGACATGGGTAACAGAATGTACCTAAGACATGGGTGACAACCTCGTGCCGAACGGGTTGTCGATGGTCTGCAA